>NZ_JBVISA010000006.1:0-346174 GCF_055575755.1 Kitasatospora sp. NPDC034035
CCCTCAAACGGGCCGAACACCGCGACTGGCCACCACCCGCTCCGGCCATCGTCACGATCGCCGGACCGGGCAGGACCTTAAATCACCGGCATTGGGCCTAGGCCAGCCCCCGGCGGGCGACCGCCGGGGGGCGGGTGCCCCGGATCGAGGCGACCATGTCCAGCACCTGGCGGGTCTCCGCGACCTGGTGCACGCGGTAGATCCGCGCGCCCAGCCAGGCCGAGACCGCCGTGGTCGCCAGGGTGCCCAGCAGCCGCTCGTTCACCGGCCGGTCCAGGGTCTCGCCGACGAAGTCCTTGTTGGAGAGCGAGACCAGCACCGGGAAGCCGGTCGCGGTCATCTCGGGCAGCCGCCGGGTGGCCTCCAGCGAGTGCCGGGTGTTCTTGCCGAAGTCGTGGCCCGGGTCGATGATCACCGCGTCCCGCCGCACGCCCAGCTCCACCGCGCGCTCGGCCAGCCCCACGGTCACCCGCAGGATGTCCGCCATCACGTCCTCGTACCCGGTCCGGTGCGGACGGGTGCGCGGCTCGGCGCCGCCCGCGTGGGTGCAGACCAGCCCGACGTCGTGGCGGGCGGCCACCTCGGCGAGCTTCGGGTCCACTCCGCCCCAGGCGTCGTTCAGCAGGTCCGCGCCCACCTCGCAGACCGCCTCGCCGACCTCGTGCCGCCAGGTGTCCACGCTGATCACCGCGTCGGGGTGGCGCTTGCGCAGCTCGGCCACGAAGGGCACGGTGCGCCGCAGCTCCTCCTCGACCGTGACCTCGTCGCCCGGCCCGGCCTTGACCCCGCCGATGTCCAGGATCGCCGCGCCCTCGGCCATCGCGCGGTCTGCGGCGGCGAACGCGGCCTCGTCGGCGAAGGTCGCACCCTTGTCGAAGAACGAGTCCGGCGTCCGGTTGACGATCGCCATGATCACCAGTTCGTCGTCACCGAATTCCCGCGGTCCCAGGCGCAGTGCCACCGATGTCTCCTCCTGAGCTCCTGCGGGTGCGATGATGGCCCCCGGCCTCACTAAGGGACCATGCTGTCATGATCAGTCTGGTTCCCTGGCACCTCGACGAAGGCCGACCGGGAGTTCGGGAGGACAGCTCGTGTTCTGGGTGATCGTGGTCGCCATGGCCGTGGTGGTCGGCGGCGCCGCCCTGGTGGCGCTCGGCGGGGGCGGCTCGATGCCGGAGGCGGTACCTGACCGCATCTCCGCACGGCTCCCGCAGGACCGGCCGCTGGGCAAGGCGGACGTGGACGAGCTGCGCCTGCCGATGGCGCTGCGCGGCTACCGGATGGACGAGGTGGACGACGTCCTGGACCGACTCGGCGCCGAACTCGCCTACCGCGACGCGCGGATCGCCGAGCTGGAGGCCGCCGCCCATCTGCGGGGCGCGGTCGAGGCGACCCACGGCCCCGACCCGGCGGCCGAACCGCTGCCCGGCCTGGAGCAGTTCGCCACGGTCGTCGAGCCGGCCGTCGCCCTCACCAAGCCGTCGGCCGCGGAGCCGGCCCACGCCCCCGAGGGCGCGAAGCCGGTGCAGGACCAGTGACCGAGCCGGTCGACGGCGCGGTGCTCGGCGCGGACGGGCTGCGCCGCTGCGCCTGGGGGGACTCCACCGACGACTACCGGGTCTACCACGACACCGAGTGGGGCCGTCCGGTGCACGGCGACGACGCCCTGTTCGAGCGGGTCTGCCTGGAGGCCTTCCAATCCGGCCTGTCCTGGCTGACCATCCTGCGCCGCCGCGAGGGCTTCCGGGCCGCCTTCGCCGGCTTCGAGATCGCCAGGGTCGCCGAGTTCGGTGAGGCCGACCGGGAGCGGCTGCTCGCCGACACGGGCATCATCCGCAACGGGGCCAAGATCGACGCGGCGATCGCCAACGCGCGGGTCGCCCGCGACCTGGAGGGCGGTCTCGACTCGTTGATCTGGGGGTTCGCCCCGGACCCGGCCCGGCCGGCCCCCCGCCGGATGGGCGAGGTGCCGGCCGTCACGCCCGAGTCGACGGCGCTGGCGAAGGCGCTGAAGAAGGCGGGCTTCCGCTTCGTCGGCCCGACCACCGCCTACGCCCTGATGCAGGCCTGCGGCCTGGTGGACGACCACCTGGCGGACTGCCACGTCCGCACCGGGGCGAAGGGCTGAGCCGAGGCCCTAGCGGCCCACGTACTTCGGCTTCTCCTTGGAGATGAAGGCGCGCACCGCGATCCGGTGGTCCTCGCTCTCGCCGGCCAGCGTCTGCAGCTCGTCCTCCTTGTCGAGGAGTTCGGACAGCGAGTGCGAAGCGCCGTACGCCAGCGACTCCTTGATGGCGCCGTACGCGACCGTCGGGCCCTCGGCCAGCTCGCGGGCGAAGACCCGTGCGGTGGCGGCGAGTTCCTCGGCCGGCACCACCTTGGTGGCCAGGCCCAGCTCCATCGCCTCGGCGGCCTTCACCGTCCGGGGCAGCATCAGCAGCTCGGTGGCCTTGGCGTGCCCGACCAGGCGGGGCAGCGTCCAGGACGCGCCCGAGTCGGCGGTCAGGCCGATCCCGGCGAAGGCGGTGTTGAAGCCGGCCCGGTCGGACATGATCCGGAAGTCGCAGGCGAAGGCGAGCGAGGCGCCCGCGCCGGCGGCCACCCCGCCGACCGCGGCCACGGTCGGCTTGCGCATCCCGGCCAGCGCCCGGGTCAGCGGGTTGTAGTGCTCGGCGACGGTGCGCAGCGCGCCCTCACCGGTCTCCTCGGCCCGCTTCAGCAGCGTCAGGTGCTCGTTGAGGTCCTGCCCGACGCAGAACGCGCGCTCGCCCGCTCCGGTCAGCAGTACGGCCCGCACCGCCGGGTCCTCGGCCGCGGCGACCACGGTGTCGCGCAGCGCGACCTTGGTGGCGACGTCGAGGGCGTTCATCGCCTCGGGGCGGTTGATGGTGATGACGGCCAGGCCGCCGTCCAGCTCGTACAGCACGGAATCGGACATGGGGGAGGGCTCCCTGGATGATCGTCGCGGTGTCGGTGTCGTGTGCCAGGATGCCGGAGCACGCGGCCGCCTGGGGAGTGTGAGGTATCGCACCTTCCGGTGGCGCCCGCACTGCCGCCACGCCGGGGCTTATGACGTGAATTGCGGCGGTTGGGGGCGGTCCGGCCGAGGTTGCACCGAGAGTGATGTTGGTCATCAGCCCGTGGCATGCGGGATAATGGCTTCCGATCAATGCGTTCGATACCGGCGGTGGACGGACTGCCGGTGCGTAGCTGAGCGGTTGCAGGAAGGGGAACGAGCATGGCGGCCATGAAGCCGCGGACGGGTGACGGCCCGCTCGAAGTCACCAAAGAGGGGCGGGGCATCATCATGCGCGTTCCGCTCGAAGGCGGCGGACGCCTTGTGGTGGAGCTCACGCCTGACGAGGCCGACGCCCTCGGCGAGGCCCTGAAGAAGGCCTGCGGCTGACCGCAGCGGGTGCTCGCCATCTCCTGGAGATGCACTGCCGGGCCCGGGTACGACGTCATGTCGGCCCGGGTCCGCGCGTTTTCCGGCCGGGCCCGGCGTCGGCCCGCGGCCGGGAGCCCGTAGCCGGGAGTCCGTTAGCGGGGAGTCCGAGGACGGCAGTCCGAAGACGCCCCCGGCACGGCCCCGGCGCACGGCCCTAGCGTTTGACGGCGCAGAGCAGCCCGTCCGAGACCGGCAGCAGCGCGGGCAGCAGGGCCTCGCTCTCCCGGACGTCCCGGACCAGGTCCCGTACGGCGCCGGTCTGCGGGTCCTGTTGCTCCGGCTCTGCCAGCCGGCCCTCCTGGAACACCCCTTCGAAGCAGACCATCCCGCCCGGCCGCAGCAGCCGCAGCGACTCCAGCAGGTACTCGCGGGACTCGGCCGGATCGCCGTCGCAGAACACCAGGTCGTACTGGCCGTCGGCGAGCCTGGGCAGGACATCCAGGGCCCGGCCCGGTATGAACCGGGAGCGGTTGGCCGCGAAGCCGGCCGCCTGGTAGGCCTCACGGGCCAGCTGCTGGCGCACCGGTTCCGAGTCGACGGTGGTGAGCACGCCGTCCGGTCGCATCCCGCGCAGCAGGTAGACCCCGGAGACCCCGGTGCCGGTGCCGATCTCGGCCACCGCCTTGGCGTCCAGCGCGGCGGCCAGCAGCCGCAGGCACGCCCCGCCGCTCGGCCCGATCGCGCGGATGCCGGTTCGCGCGGACTGCGCCCGGGCGTAGGTCAGCACCGGGTCCTCGCCCACGTAGGTGTCGGCGAGGGCCGCGTGCGCGGGCCCGAACTCGCTGATGGCTGCCTCTTTCGGAGCCCCGGGTGGCGGCCCGGTGCCGGGGGATGTCGATATTTCCTGCCACAGATTACTGGCCGACCGGGAACCGCGTACGGCGGCGGGCCGTTGTCATGTCGGACCGGGTACGAGAGACCTCCCGGGCACTTTTATCCGGGCTTGACGGGTGAGGTGGATATGGTGGTGGCCCTGCTGGGCAGAAGAGCCGACCGAGGAGGTGTGGCCGAGGGCGACGTCCCCGTGCGGCGGCACTCCCGCGGCACCGCGTCAGCCCGTACGCCGAAGCCCGTGATGAACCAGCCTGCGCACTCCGATCTGGACCAGCCCGCCGCCGTGACGCCGGCCGCCGGTACCACCGAGGCTCCCGCCCTCGCGACCTTCACCGAGGGCCCCGACGCGCAGACCTGGACTCCGCCCAGCTGGGAGGAGATCGTCGAGGCGCACAGCGCCCGCGTCTACCGGCTCGCCTACCGCTTGACGGGCAATCAGCACGACGCCGAGGACCTGACCCAGGAGGTCTTCGTCCGGGTGTTCCGTTCGCTGTCGACCTACACCCCCGGCACGTTCGAGGGCTGGCTGCACCGGATCACCACCAACCTGTTCCTGGACATGGTCCGCCGCCGCCAGCGCATCCGCTTCGACGCGCTCGGCGAGGACGCGGCCGAGCGGCTCCCCTCCCGGGAGCCCAGCCCGGCCCAGCACTTCAGCGACACGCACTTCGACGCCGACGTGCAGCAGGCCCTGGACACCCTCGCCCCGGAGTTCCGCGCGGCCGTGGTGCTCTGCGACATCGAGGGCCTGTCGTACGAGGAGATCGCCGCCACGCTGGGCGTCAAGCTCGGCACCGTCCGCAGCCGCATCCACCGCGGCCGCTCGCACCTGCGCGCCGCGCTCAAGCACCGCGCCCCCGGCCAGGCCCCCGGCCGTGAGCGCCGCGGTGGCTCGGAGGAGCCGGTGCCGGTCGGCGTCGGCGTCGGCGCGGTCGAGGCCGCGGTCGCGCCCGGTGGGCGCGGACGGAGGCGATCGTGAGCGGAACCGGCCGGTCAGGCTCGGACCGCTCGGACCCGTCCGGCCGGTCCCTGTCCCGGCGCGGCTGGGCCCTGCCGGGCCGTCGCGGTACCGACGAACCCGGTGAGCCCGTGCTGCCCGCGCTGGCGCTGCCCGCCGACACGGCACTGCACGCGCTGCCCGTACGGCCCGCCGAACCCGCCGCCGAGGAGCACCACCTCGGGGACCGCCTCTCCGCCTTCCTGGACGGCGAACTCGGCCACGACTCGCGCGAGCGCGTCCAGGCGCACCTGGCGACCTGCCCGCAGTGCCTCGCCGAGGCCGACGAGGGCCGCTCCGTCAAGCACCTGCTGACCCGCACCGGCACGCCCGGCCCGTCCTCCGCGCTGATGGCCCGGCTGATGGCCGTCGGCAACCTCCCCGAAGACGGCCCGGCGGACGGCGACTGGCCGCCCGGGCGCGGGCGCCACGACGACGACGACCTGCCCGGCGGCGGGGTCGCCGCCACCGGCACGCTCGGCGGCAGCCGACTCACCGGCGGTTCCTTCGGCCGCGGCGCCGGGGCCTCCTTCGGCGCGGGCGCGCTCGGCGCCGACACCCCGGTGCCCGGCGTCGACCCGCGGGCCTTCGGGCGCGGCACGGTGCTGGGGCCGCTGATGGGCCGGCGCTCCGCCCGCCCCGAGCCCGCCGCCGGACCGGACCGCGCGGTCCGTCCGCAGTCGACCGCGGCCGCCGTCCGGTCCGCCGCGCGCGGGCGCCGGCTGGTCTTCGCGGCCGCGGGCGCCTTCTCCGTCGCGGCGGTCACGCTCGGTGGCGTCGGCGGGCTCTCCCCGCAGGGCGAGGACCGCCACGGCACGACCGTCAGCCCGGCCGGCGGCAACGCCGGCACCGGTCGCGGCGGCGGCCTCGTCCCGATGAACGCACAGGTTCAGGTGGACTTCCCGGGCCGCCCGGTCGCCGCGACCCGTGAGGCGTCCCCGCCGTCCGCCCCGGAGCGCTACCCCGGCGGCGTCGCCGCGCTGCGCCAGCAGACCCGCTAGGGCGCTCCTGGACGGCCCCTGGCGTCCGGGTCCCGACGCGTTCGGCCACCGGCAGGTCTTTACCACGGCTTCATCGCAGCGTGGGCCAGGGACTCGCCGGTGGCCATTACCCTGTAGGAACCGTCGTCCGGCGAGCTAGGGAGCAAAGGTGTTCAGCGATGTAGGCGGGCTGGAGATCCTGACCCTGATCGTGATGGCGATCATCATCTTCGGCCCGGACAAGCTGCCGAAGCTGATCCAGGACACCGTGGGCTTCATCCGGAAGATCCGTTCCTTCGCCGACAACGCGAAGGAGGACATCCGCAGCGAGCTCGGCCCCGAGTTCCAGGACTTCGAGTTCGAGGACCTCAACCCCAAGAACTTCGTCCGCAAGCAGCTCATGGGTGGCCAGGAGGACCCGCTGGGCCTCAAGGACATGAAGGACTCGCTGGACATCCGCTCCGTCCTGGACGACAAGCCCGCGGCGCCGGTGAACGGCCGCAGCGGCAGCGTCAGCTTCGAGAAGTCCGCCCCGGCGCCCGCCTCCGCCGGTGCCCCGCTGACGCCCGGCGAGCGGCCCCCGTTCGACCCCGACGCGACCTGACCCGCGCTCCGGTCCGACGCCCCGGCAGCACGCCACCGCCCCGCCCGGCCGCCCGGCTGAGCGGGGCGGCGGCGTGTGCGCCGCTATTGTGCTGATTGTTCCCGCTGAGCCGTCCGTCACATTCCGCGTGGTCGCGGACCAGGAACGGCCCCCGGGAACGCCGCGGTACGCCACCATGGGAGCGCGCCACGGCAGGCACACGTGCGTTTGAGGAGGCCCGGGGATGGACGCGACGAGTCAGGCGGGAGGGGCGACGGTCACGGCCGGCGGCCCGGTGGTCGGCGGACAGGCCGGCCCGGTGGACCCGCTGGTGCCCTACCTGTCCGCCGACTTCCCCTGGTACGGCCTGGACGACGGCTGGACCGGCCGGCGCTACCTGGTGCAGGCGGGCGCCGGCGCCCGCGCCACGGGCAGCGTCGACTACGGCTCGCTCGGCCACGGCGACGAGCCGGCCAAGCAGTACGAGCCGCGCGACATGCGGAAGTTCGCGGCCGTGGTCACCGTCGCCCGCCGCGACAGCCGCCGCAGCGCCGACAACACCGGCACCCTGGAGGCGACCTCCGCCTCCTCCGCCGCCTGGCTGGCCGGCTCCGGCCTGCTCGCCGCGACCTGGCCCGGCCAGCTGGACCGCGCGCTGCGCCAGAACTGGCTGGACCAGCAGAGCAGCCTCGCCTGGGACCTCGCCGACGACCTGGCCGGCCCCGGCTGGTCCACCCTCAGCCTGCCGGTCAACGGCCTGCCGCAGCCCTTCCGCTACCGCGAGTCCGAGTACGGCTGGGTGCTGGCCGGGGAGGCCCCCGGCATCCTGCTCGGCGCCTACGGCCGCGGCGTCAGCGCCTACGGCGTCGGCTTCTGCACGGTTGCGGACCTGGCCGCCTACGCCCGCCCGTAGGGCCTGCGGCCATGAACGACGAAGGGGCCGGGCGGTGCCGTTGGCACCACCCGGCCCCTTCGTCGGCTCGGCCGGCTACCGGCTCAGAACTTGTTCTTGGGCGTCAGCCCGAGCGACATCCCGGACAGGCCGCGCTGACGGCCGCCGAGCTTGCCGGCCACCGCGCGCAGGGCGGCGCCGGCCGGGGAGTCGGGCGCGGCGAGCACGACCGGGCGGCCGTCGTCGCCGCCCTCGCGCAGGCGCACGTCGATCGGGATCGAGCCGAGCACCGGGACGGTCGCGCCGACCGTGCGGGTGAGCGCGTCCGCGACGGTCTGGCCGCCGCCGGTGCCGAAGACGTCGATCATCTCGTCGCAGTGCGGGCACGGCATGCCCGACATGTTCTCGATCACGCCGACGATCTTCTGGTGGGTCTGCACCGCGATGGTGCCCGCCCGCTCGGCCACCTCGGCGGCGGCCATCTGCGGGGTGGTGACGATCAGGATCTCCGCGTTGGGGACCAGCTGGGCCACCGAGATCGCGATGTCGCCGGTGCCGGGCGGCAGGTCCAGCAGCAGCACGTCCAGGTCGCCCCAGTACACGTCGGCGAGGAACTGCTGGAGCGCGCGGTGCAGCATCGGGCCGCGCCAGACCACCGGGGCGTTGCCCGGGGTGAACATGCCGATCGAGATGACCTTCACGCCGTTCGCCTGCGGCGGCATGATCATGTCCTGGACCTGGGTCGGCCGGCCCTCGACGCCCAGCATGCGCGGCACGCTGTGGCCGTAGATGTCGGCGTCCACGACGGCGACCTTCAGGCCGTCCGCGGCCATCGCGGCCGCCAGGTTGACCGTCACCGAGGACTTGCCGACGCCGCCCTTGCCGGAGGCGACGGCGTAGACGCGGGTCAGCGTGCCCGGCTTGGCGAACGGGATCTCCCGCTCGGGGGCGCCGCCGCGCAGCAGCTGGGAGAGCTCCTTGCGCTGCTCGTCGCTCATCACGTCGAGCTCGACCTCGACGCCGGTCACGCCGGCGACCTTGCCGACCGCCTCGCGGACCCGGGTGACGATGGTGTCGCGCATCGGGCAGCCGGAGACCGTCAGGTAGACCGCGACGCGCACCGCGCCGCCCTCGGCGATCTCGACCGATTTCACCATGCCGATTTCGGTGATCGGACGGTTGATCTCCGGGTCGTTGACGGTCGCCAGCGCCTGGCGTACGGACTCCTCCGTGACGCCGGCCGCGACCTCTGTCTCGTTGGCCATGCCTTGATGGTACGGCGCCCGGCGAACCCGTTAACCCGTCGGTAGCGTGCCGAGGGTCACAGCGGCTCGGGGGCGTCCCGGCGCTCCTCGATCTCCCTGAGCAGGGACTGCAGTTCCGAGCGGATGAAGTCTCTGGTGGCGACCTCGCCGAGGCCGTGCCGCAGGGACGCGACCTCGCGGGTCAGGAACTCGGTGTCCGCGATGTTGCGGTCGCTACGGGCGCGGTCCTGCTCCATGTTGACCCGGTCCCGGTTGTCCTGGCGGTTCTGCGCCAGCAGGATCAGCGGGGCCGCGTACGAGGCCTGGAGCGACAGTGCCAGGGTCAGGAAGATGAACGGGTACTCGTCGAAGCGCACGGTGGCCGGCAGCAGGGTGTTCCACGCTATCCAGACGACGACCACCACCGTCATCCAGACGATGAACCGCCCGGTGCCGAGGAAGCGGGCGATCCGCTCGGACAGGACGCCGAAGGCCTCCGGGTCGTAGGTGGGCAGCGAGAGCAGGCCGGGCCGCGCGGTGCGCGGCTGGTCGAGCCGGGCGCGGCCGGTGCCGGTGATCGGGGTGGTCTCCACCCGCCGTTCCCGGCTGCCCTCGCGGGTGCGCAGTTCGCGCAGCTGGCGCAACTGCCGAAGTTCGCCCTGCAGGCGTCGACGCGCGGAGTCGTCCGGCCGGCCGTTGCGGTCACCGTCCACCGGTCACCCCTTCCCTCTCGTCGTGCCGGGCGTCGTCGGCGTGCAGCGCGGCGTCGCGCCAGTCGTCCGGAAGCAGGTGGTCGAGCACGTCGTCGACGGTCACCGCGCCGAGCAGGTGGTCCATCTCGTCCACGACCGGCGCGGCGACCAGGTTGTAGGTCGCCAGGTAGCTGGTGATCAGCGACAGCGGGGTGTCCGGCGGCAGCGGGTCCAGGTCGTCGTCCACCAGCGAGCCGACCAGGACGTACGGGGGCTCGCGCAGCAGCCGCTGGAAGTGCACGGTGCCGAGGTAGCGGCCGGTCGGGGTCTCGTTCGGCGGGCGGCAGACGAAGACCTGCGCGGCGAGGGCGGGCTTGTGGTCGCTGACCCGGACCCGGGCCAGCGCCTCGGCGACCGTCGCGTCCGGCTCCAGGACGATCGGCTCGGTGGTCATCAGACCGCCGGCGGTGTCCTCCTCGTACGTGAGCAGGCGGCGCACCGGCGCGGCCTCGTCCGGCTCCATCAGCTGGAGCAGCCGTTCGGCCTCGTCGCCGGGCAGCTCGGAGAGCAGGTCGGCGGCGTCGTCCGGGTCCATCGCCTCCAGGACGTCGGCGGCGCGCTCCTCCTGGAGCTTGCCGATGATCTCGACCTGGTCGTCCTCGGGCAGCTCCTCCAGGACGTCGGCCAGTCGCTCGTCGTCCAGCGCGGCGGCCACCTCGGCGCGGCGCTTGGCGGACAGGTGGTGCATCACGCTGGCGAGGTCGGCGGGGCGCAGCTGCTCGAAGGTGGCGAGCAGGTTGGCGGCGCCCTGGTCCTGCTCGGGCAGTGCGAAGCCGGTGACGTCCTGCCAGTCCAGGGTGAGCCGCTCGCCCTTGGCCTTGCGCAGCCGGCCGGCCCGGCCGACCTGGACGAAGACCTTGCTGATCTCCCACTCGCGCAGCCGGGTCTGCACCATGCCGACGTCCAGCACGATGACGTCCTCGCCGGTCTTGGACCAGGTGACGGTGCGGTCCAGCAGCTCGGCGAGCACCAGGGTCTCGGACGGGCGCTGCTCGAAGCGGCGCAGGTTGATCACGCCGGTGGTGAGCACCTGGCCGGACTCCAGGCTGGTCACCCGGGTCATCGGCAGGAAGATCCGGCGCCGGCCGACCACCTCGACCACCAGGCCGAGCACGCGCGGTGGGCGCCCGCCGAGCCGCAGTGTGACGACGACGTCCCGGACCCGGCCGACCTGGTCGCCGTTCGGGTCGAAGACCGCGAGGGCGGACAGATGGGAGATGAAGACCCGGGTGCCTGGCCCTGCCATGGACTCCCTCGACTCGCTCGACGCCGTGCGCGGTACGTGGACGCACCCGCGGCCAATCTACCCGCGAGTGCGGGGCCCGGCCCGATGAGGGCACGGTAGCGGTCCGAGGAGACCTCGGCGTGAACCTTTAACGGCGCTTGAACAGCAGTTTGGGCAAGCCGGCCGGGATCGGGCGGCGGGTGGTGGCCGGGGTGGGCATCGGCTGGGCGGCCTGCGAGCCGTCCGGCATCGCGCCCGGGCGCTCGGTGAGCGGGCCGGCGGGCTCCAGCCGCAGCACCCGGCACTCGCGGGCCCAGCGCTCGGCGATGGTGTCGGTGTCGGGCGCGTTCAGCCGCTTGCCCTTGAGCTCCTCGACGGCGCCCAGCCAGGCCTCGCTGCCCGGTGCGAGTTCGACCACCCGGGCGCTCCAGCCGGTCAGCCGGCCGCCCTTGTCCTTGCTGCGGACGGTGATCGCGGCCCCGGCGCCGGCGGCCAGGCCGTGCAGCGGCTGCTCGCCGTCCTCGCCGACCACCACGACCGCGCCGTCGTGCCAGGCGTGCCACAGCGGCCGGGCCTGCTCCTGCCCGTCCGCGCACACCCAGAGCAGACCGGACTTCTTCGCGGCCTCCTCCAGCAGGGCCTGGTCGAGGAAGTCGTCGGCGGTCGCGGCGGCGGGCGTACGGTCCATGGCCGACAGCGTACGGGTTTCTCGTCCGTTCCCGTCCGCGGATGTCTCAGCCTCCGGGCGACAGTTCCATTGCCGTGCCACGGGCCTTACCGTATGAGCGCCCCACCCATCGCCACCAGCAGAGGAGCGCCGTGCCCGTCGCCCGGCCCGCGGCCGCCCCCGCGTCCGCCACCGCCCCCGCGTCCGCCACCGCGTCCGCCACCGCGTCCGCCACCGCGTCCGCCACCGCGTCCGCCACCGCGTCCGCCACCGCGTCCGCCACCGCCCCCGCGTCCGCCACCGCGGCCGACCCGCGGCCGACGCATCCGCTCCCCACCCTCGACCTGCTGCTGCTCGCCGTCTCGATCGGCGGCATCTCGCTGTCCGGCCCGCTGATCAGCGCCACCGCCGCGCCCGCGCTGGCGATCGCTCTCTGGCGCAACGTCATGTCGGTCGGCGTCCTCGGCCCGTACGCGCTGCTGCGCCACCGCGCCGAGCTGCGCGGGATCGGCCGCCGGGCGCTGCTGCTGGCGATCGCGGCCGGGGCGCTGCTCGCCGTCCACTTCGCGCTGTGGATGCCCAGCCTGCGGATGACCTCGGTGGCCTCCGCCACCGCCCTGGTCACCACCACCCCGCTGTGGACCATCCTGCTGATGCGCCTGATGGGCGTCCGGGCGTCCCGGACGGTCTGGCTCGGCACGATCGTGGCCTTCGCCGGGGTGCTGGTGCTGACCGGGGTCGACCTCTCGCTCTCCCCGCGCGCGCTGCTCGGCGACGCGCTCGCCCTCGCCGCCGGCCTGGCCGCGGCCGGGTACGTGCTGCTGGGCGCCGAGGTCCGCAAGACCGTCAGCACCACCGCGTACACCCTGGTCTGCTACACCACCACGGCGGTGGTGCTGCTCGGGATCTGCCTGGTCGCGGGGACGCCGATGACCGGGTGGCCGGCCGGGGTCTGGTGGCAGATCGTGCTGCTGATGGTCGCCGCCCAGCTGCTCGGCCACTCGCTGAGCAACCGCGTGGTGCGCAACCTCGGCCCGTCGATCACCTCCACCGCGATCCTGCTGGAGACCCCGGGGGCGGCGCTGATCGCCGCCCTCTGGCTGGGGCAGTGGCCCCCGGCGGCCGCCTACCCGGCGGTGGTGCTGATCCTGCTCGGGCTGGTCCTGGTCGCCCGCGGCGGGCGCAGGTAGCGGTCAGAGCCAGCCGTTGCGGCGGAAGCCCCGGTACATCCCGACGCAGATCAGCACGATCGCGCCGAGCACCGTCGGGTAGCCGTACTTGTGGTGCAGCTCGGGCATGTACTCGAAGTTCATGCCGTAGACGCCGGTGATCATGGTGGGCACCGCGAAGATCGCCGCCCAGGCGGTGATCTTGCGCATGTCCTCGTTCTGCGCCACCGAGACCTGCGCCAGGTTGGCCTGCAGCAGCGAGTTCAGCAGCTCGTCGAAGCCGTGCACCTGCTCGGCGACCCGGGCCAGGTGGTCGGCGACGTCCCGGAAGTACTTCTGGATGTCCGGGTCCACCAGCCGCTGCAGCGGCTCGGACAGCTGCTGCATCGGGCGCAGCAGCGGCACCACGGCGCGCTTGAACTCCAGGACCTCACGCTTGAGTTGGTAGACCCGTCCGACGTCGGAGCTGCGGCCGCCCTTGGCCGAGAAGACGCCGTACTCGATCTCGTCCACGTCGTTCTGCAGCCGCTCGGCGACCAGCAGGTAGTTGTCCACGACGTGGTCGGCGATCGCGTGCAGCACCGCCGACGGGCCCTTGGCGAGCAGCCCGGCCTCGTCCGCGTCGGCCTCCAGGCGGTGGCGCAGCTCCTGTAGCGAGCCGTGGCCGCCGTGCCGGACGGTGATCACGAAGTCCCGTCCGGCGAAGACCATCAGCTCGCCGGTCTCCACCACCTCGCTGGTGGGCGTGAGCTGGTCGTGCTCGACGTAGCGGATGGTCTTGAAGACGGCGAACAGCACGTCGTCGTAGCGCTCGACCTTGGGCCGCTGGTGCGCGTGCACCGCGTCCTCGACCGCGAGCGGGTGCAGGCCGAAGCGCTGGGCGATCCCCTCGAACTCCGCCTCGGTCGGCTCGTGCAGCCCGATCCAGCTGAACGAGCCCGTGCCGTCCGGGAGTTGCTGCTCGGCCTTGACCCGGCGGGCGGCCTCGCGCGGGCTGCAGGTCTCGCCCTTGCGCCGGCCCTGCTGGTAGACCGCGCAGTCCACGACCGCCGAGGCGGCGTCCTCGGGCAGGACGTCGTACACCCCGGCCGCGCCACGGCGGCGGTTGGTGCGGACGGCAGCACGCAGGCTGTTGATCATCGACATGGCAGGCTCCCAGGGGCAGGGAGCCGTCGCAAGGCGGCGCGGAAGGAAAAACGTTCGGCCGCGGTACGACGGCGAAGAACACCGGTGAAAGGGGGATGAGGGTGCTCTCCCGGCCGGTCCGTCCGCCGTGGGGCCTGCGCCCGGGGCTACCGCGGCTGAATCAGCCGGTTGGGCCTGCGGGGCGCGGGGTACGGGGAAGTCGGGGCCGGGCAGAGCTGCCGGTACTGCATGGTCGGCCGGTATCCACCGCAACCACCTCCTCGCGCCGCCGCCCCGGGACGGAAGAATCCCGGTGGCCAGTCGCTCACCCTAACATCTGACCGGCCATCGGCGACGAGGGGTTCCCAAGGCTTTACGGGTCCTTGACGAGCCGCCCTCCGAGCCGCCCGCACGCGGACCGCGCGCCCCAGCGGGTTACGCTCACCGGCATGGCCCACGACTTCCCGCTCTTCGGCGATCCCCACGGCGGCAGCTCCCCGGAGCTCTCCCGGGAGGCGGTGCTGGCCGCCGTCGAGGCCCGGCTGATCGCCACCTTCGGCGAGCCGAGCGGCCGCGCCGCGGTCACCTTCCTCGGCACCGACCGGATCGAGGTGCTGCGCTTCGGCCCCGACGCCGAGGGCCTGGTGCGGTACGCCACGCTCGGGATGGCCGCCGCGCCGATGGCCGACCCCACCTCGCCGGTCGCCGACCAGGTGCGCGGCCCGCGCGTCGAACTGGTGCTGACCGTCCGTGGCGGGCACGACAGCGTGCTGCGCAGCCTCGCCACCTTCGCCGCGACGCCGCAGGTCGAGGGCCTGGTGGTGGCCCCGGGTGGCTCGCTGGACCTCGGCAACCCGCTCTGGGACGGCGCGCCCTTCACCTCGGTGCTGGCCGCCGAGCCGGGCGGCCTGGTCGAGGACCTGGAACTGGCCGAACCGGCCGAGCCGGTCCGCTTCCTGCCGCTGCTGCCGATGACGCCCAACGAGGCGGGCTGGAAGCGGGTGCACGGCGCGGCCGCGCTCCAGGAGCGCTGGCTGAACCAGGGCACCGACCTGCGCGACCCGGACCGCCGAGGCGTCCGGCTGGACTGACGGCCCGGCCGACGGCTGCTGACGGCCGTTCAGGAGGCCCTTGAGCAGGGCGCGCGGGTCGCGCCCGTACGCCCTCGCCGCGCCCGGCGTGCCGGAGCGCGGCGCCGCGTACCCTCAGCGCTCGATCGGCTTCGCGCCGGTGGCCTGCGCCAGCAGCGCCTCGTACACCGCCGGGTCGGTGGTGTGCTCGCCGAGCCGGACGGTCTTGCGGGTGCCGTGGTAGTCGCTGGAGCCGGTGACCAGCAGGCCGAGCTCGCCGGCCAGGCCGCGCAGCCGGGCCCTGGTCTCCTCGTCGTGGTCCGTGTGGTCGACCTCCAGGGCGGCCAGCCCGGCCGCCGCGAGGCCGGCGATCACCCCGTCCGAGACGGTCCGGCCGCGCTTGACCGCGCCCGGGTGGGCGAAGACCGGCACCCCGCCGGCCGCCCGGACCAGCCGGACCGCCTCGACCGGGTCGGTCTCGTGCTTGCGGACGTCCGCCCGGCCGCCGTTGGCCAGCCACTCGGGGGTGAAGGCGTCCGAGACGGTGGCCACCACGCCCGCCTCGACCAGCGCGCTGGCGATGTGCGGCCGCCCGACCGAGCCGGCTCCCGCGATCCGCTGCACCTGCTCCCAGCTGATGTCCGCGCCGAGCTCCCGGCACCGCTCGACGATCGCCCGCCCGCGCCGGAACCGGTCGGTGCGCACCAGCTCCCGCTCGCGCGCGAACTCCGGCTCCTCGGGGTCGAACAGGTACGCCAGCAGGTGCATGCTGATGCCGTCCACGACGCAGGACAGCTCCGCGCCCGGGACGACGGTCAGCCGGGCGCCGTCGGGCAGCGCGTGCACCGCCTCGGCGGCCTCGGCGTGGCCCGCCACGGTGTCGTGGTCGGTGAGCGCCACGACGTCGAGGCCCGCGGCGACGGCCGCCGCGACCAGTTCGGCCGGGCTGTCGGTGCCGTCGGAGGCGTTGCTGTGGGCGTGCAGGTCGATGCGCACGGGTCGGGCTCCTGGAGGCTCGTGGGTGCCGCCCAGGATAGGCCCGCCGGTCGGGCGAGGGGCAGGCCGTCCGGACGACGGGCAGGCCGTTCGGGCGAGCCCGGGCGTGGGTCAGCCGAGCAGGTGGGGGGAGAGGGCGCCGCAGGGCAGCAGGTCGAGCTCGGCGCCGGCCTCGCGCAGGTCGGTGAGCACCAGCTCGTCGTACATCACCAGCGCGGACTGCTCGGGCCAGGCGATCGCCCAGAGCCAGAGCCCGCGGGCCTCGCCGACGAACACCGCGCGGTCGGCCGGGGCGTCCGGGACGTGGAACATCGGAGTGGGGCGCCCGGCGGCCATCAGCTTGGCGTCGGCGGGCTTGTAGAGGCCGACGGAATCGCCCGGGTCCGGCCCCGGGAGCCCGGCGTACCGGGCGCCGACCCCGACGCCCGGCTCCTCGGCGACCAGCACCAGCTCGCCGAAGCCGCCGAGCGGCGCCGGGCCGGAGCAGGCGACGGCGGTGGCACGGGCACCCGAGACGTCGTCGCCGACGTGGGCGATGCCGGTGTAGAGCCAGCCGACCGGGAGCGGCCAGGGCAGCCAGACGGGGACCTGCGAACGGGCGACGGCGACGCCGAGGGCCTCGACACTCGGGGGCAGCACCGGCTGCATCGGGTGCACCGCTCCGTGCCGGTCGCACTGCCAGGTGTCTGAGAACAGGCCGGGGGCGCGGACCCGACCGGCGCACCTCGGGCAGCTAGGCTCGCCCCTCATAGCCGTCAACGCTCCTCCCTCCGGACCGCCGCGTCAAGGACGATCACCCGTACGGAGGGCTCGGCGGCACCTGTCGGTAGCAGACGCCCGGCCGCCGTTGGGTGGGCGCGGCGCGGACGGTTCCCGTTGGGGCATGTCCCGTCACGGGCGGCGGCAAACGTCCGGCGTCCGGACCCGGACGCACTGACGCCCCGTCATCGGCGATCGCGGTGACGGGGCGTCAGTCGGGTATCGGAACGTCCGGATCGGACGCTCCCGGCTCGTCTGCGGCGGGTGAGGGCTCCCGGTGGGAGTCGCCGCGCGGGGTCAGACGGTCGGGCACGGCCGGATGAGCAGGCGTTCGCCGGTAAGGGCGGCGGCCTCCACATGCTCGCGCACGGTGGCGGCGTCGGCGATCAGACGGTCGGTGGCGGAGCCGTTGGCGTCGTCCAGTCGGACGATCTCGAAGCGCATGGTCTTCGTCATGGGCGTCTCCTTTCTTTGCCCCGTCGGGCGGGGCGCTCGCGGCTGAGTGGGTATCAGCCCTTTCGGGATTCGGCGGGTCCGGCGAAGCGGCCGGACCGGGCGCGTCGTACGTGCGGCGGTCTGCTGCGGCAAGGGCTCCCCCTGCTTGCCTGGTGCGTCCAGTGCCTCGTGAACCACGGTGTCGTGGCCGTGCTACCGGGCCGTTGCCCGTCCGTAAAGTCCAGGTTTCAGGTGATGTGCTTCGGCGTCGAGGCCGACGATGATTCCCGGACAGAATCAAAGATTACCGTAACTAACGAATTTTGTCCTGCATCGAAGCCGGTCGAAGCTCCGGAAGTGGTAGAGACCACTTCCGGAAGGGTGCGGCTTGACGAGGGCGGTCAGGCCCGGAACGGGCGCCGGTCAGGTCGGGAACGGGCGCCGGTCAGGCCCAGAACGCGGTCAGTGCCTCGGCGGTCGCGGCCGGCTGCTCGGCGTTGGGGGAGTGGCCCGCGTCCGCGACCACCACCCGTCGGGCACCCAGGCGCTCGGCCATCCGGCTCTGCTCCGGAACCGGCCAGGCGTAGTCCTGCACCCCGGACAGCACCAGCACCGGTAGCCCGGCGGTGGCGGCGGCCAGCTCGTCCACCCGGTCCGGCGCGGCGACCAGATGGCCGCCGGTGACGGACAGCGCCCGCGGCACATTGGCCACCCAGCGGCGGTGCAGGAACTCCGCGACAGCCGGATCCCGGCTCGGCAGCGGCTGACCGCTGTCCGCCTCCATCTGCCGCATGACCTGCCAGATCTCCTCCAGGCCCATCACCTGCAGCGCGTCCAGCAGCAGCTTGGTGCGGGCCGCCTCGGCCGGGTCGATCGCGCCCGGCCCGGTGGACATCAGGGTCAGCGACCGCCATGGCAGCGCGCCGTGCGCGGCGGCGGCGAGCACCGCCTCGCGCACCACCTGGCCGCCGAAGGAATGCCCCAGCAGGTGCAGCGGCCCGCCGTCCGCCGCCAGCACCTCGGTGAGCGCCCGTACGTCCGCGCCCAACTCGCCGACGGCGTACGCCTCCGGGTCGTCCGGGCCGCCGGTCTCGTACTGCCCGCGCTGGTCCACGGCGGTCACCCGGTACCCGGCCGCCGCCAGCGGCTCGAGCAGCCCGATGAAGTCCTCCTTGCTGCCCGTGAACCCCGGCACCAGCAGTGCCGAACCCCGCACCGCCCCGTCCGGCTCCGCCCGCAACGCCGCGAACTCCCCACGCCCGGTCACCACCCGCTCGGCCCGCGCACATCCGGGCAACCTCAGAAACGGCGGCGTGCTCATGGCGTGGTCTCCCTGCTCTCCTGGCGGCGACTCCCCGGACGACCCCGAGCTTAGGCCGTACACGCAGCCGCCCGTCGCCCACCGCTGCGCCGACACGGCGCGGGGGACCGGGGGCGGATGTCGGGCGGTGGGGGTGCCCCTGGGGGGATCCGGGTGCGGCCAGGCGGGGCAGGCGCCGGGAACGCCCGAGGGGGCGGGCCGGGCCGGGTGGCCTGGCTCGCCCCCTCGGGGGATGCGCTGCGGGTCAGCTCTCCGGGGTCGCCTCGACGGTCGCGGCGGCCTTGCGGGCGCGGGTGCGCTTGCGCGGGGCCGGGACCTCGGCGGCGGCCTCGGCGGCCGGGGCCTCCGGGGCGGTCTCGGCGGTGGCCGCGGCCTTGCGGGCGCGGGTCCGCGTACGGGGGGCCGGCTTCTCCTCGGCCGGGGCCTCGGTGGCGACCGCCTCGACGGCGACCTCGACGGCCTCCGCCTTCGGCTTGCGCGTCCGGGTCCGGGTGGCGGGCTTCTCCGCCACCGGCGCCTCGGCGGCGGCCGCCTCGACGGCCTCGGCCTTCGGCTTGCGGGTGCGCGTGCGGGTGGCGGGCTTCTCCGCCACCGGCGCCTCGGCCGGGGCCTCGGTGACGGCCGCCTCGACGACGGCCTCGACGGCCTCCGCCTTCGGCTTGCGCGTCCGGGTGCGGGTCCGGGCGGCGGGCTTCTCCTCCGCCGGAGCCTCGACGGCCGGAGCGGCCTCGACCACCGGAGCCGCGGCCACCGGGGCCTCGACCGCGGGGGCCTCGACGACCGGAGCCGCCTCGACCGCGACCACGGCCTCGCCGGCGCCGGCACCGCGCGAGCGGCGGCGGCGACGGCGCGGCGCGGCCTCGCCCTCGGCGCCCTCGACGGCCGGGGCCGGAGCCGCCGTGGCGGCCTCGGTCACGGCGGCGGTGGCGTTGCCCTCGGAGCCGACCGTCGAGCCCCCGCGGGTGCGGCGGCGCTCACGGGTGCGGCGCGGCTTCTGCTCCTCGGTCTCGGCCGGGGCGGCGGCCGGACGGCCCGAGCCGCCCTGCCCGTCGCGACCGCGGCCGGAACGGCCGGAACGGCTGCCGCGTCCACCGGTCTCGCCGAGGTCCTCGACCTCCTCCGCGTTGAGCCCCGCCCGGGTCCGCTCCGAGCGCGGCAGGACACCCTTGGTGCCCGGCGCGATCTTCAGCAGCTCGAACAGGTGCGGCGAGGTGGAGTAGGTCTCCTCCGGGTCGTTGAACGACAGGTCCAGCGCCTTGTTGATCAGCTGCCAGCGCGGGATGTCGTCCCAGTCGACCAGGGTGACGGCGGTGCCGGAGGCGCCGGCCCGGCCGGTGCGGCCGATCCGGTGCAGGTAGGTCTTCTCGTCCTCGGGGCACTGGTAGTTGATGACGTGCGTGACGCCCTCGACGTCGATGCCGCGGGCGGCGACGTCGGTGCAGACCAGCACGTCCACCTTGCCGTTGCGGAAGGCCCGCAGGGCCTGCTCGCGGGCGCCCTGGCCGAGGTCGCCGTGGACCGCGCCGGCCGCGAAGCCGCGCTGGGTCAGCTGGTCGGAGACGTCGGCGGCGGTGCGCTTGGTGCGGCAGAAGATCATCGCCAGCCCGCGGCCGTCGGCCTGCAGGATGCGCGAGACCATCTCGACCTTGTCCAGCGAGTGCGCACGGAAGATGTGCTGCTCGGTGTTGGCGACGGTGGTGCCGGTGTCGTCCGGGGCGGTGGCCCGGATGTGGGTCGGCTGGCTCATGTACCGGCGGGCGAGGCTGATGACCTGGCCCGGCATGGTGGCCGAGAACAGCAGGGTCTGCCGCTTGGCCGGCAGCATGTTGATGATCTTCTCGACGTCCGGCAGGAAGCCGAGGTCGAGCATCTCGTCGGCCTCGTCCAGGACCAGCGAGCGGACCTTGGACAGGTTCATCTTCTTCTGCCCGGCCAGGTCGAGCAGTCGGCCCGGGGTGCCGACCACGATGTCGACGCCCTTGGTGAGCGCCTCGACCTGCGGCTCGTAGGCCCGGCCGCCGTAGACGGCGAGCACGCGCACGTTGCGCACCTTGCCGGCGGTCTGCAGGTCGTTGGTGACCTGGGTGCAGAGCTCGCGGGTCGGGACGACGATCAGCGCCTGCGGGAAGTCGGTGAGCTGCTCCTCGGTGGCCCGGCCGGCGTCCACGTCGGCGCGCACGACGACCCGCTCGATGAGCGGGAGGCCGAAGCCGAGGGTCTTGCCGGTGCCGGTCTTGGCCTGGCCGATGACATCGTGGCCGGTCATCGCGACCGGGAGGGTCATCTCCTGGATCGGGAACGGGTGGACGATGCCGACGGCCTCGAGTGCCTCAGCGGTCTCCGGGAGGATTCCCAGGTCGCGGAAGGTCGTCTTGATGGGTTCAGCGGTGGTGGACAGGGTGCTGCCTCTTCCGTGTGGAGGGGCCGAGAGCGAGCGGCGGGCGGGCAGCCGCGCGGCTGTGTACGGGCCTGAGCGGCCCCGAGTACAGCTGAGCGGACGCACAACCGCGCCGGTCCCTGCGGCCGGCCGGTGCGCGCTGCCCTGATACGGGGCGCGTCGCCGGCGGCGTCGGGGAGGATTCCCGTGAGGGACCTGCGCGGGACCTTCGCCAGGGGGCGTGGTCTCGGCGGCCCTCGCTCGGCCACTGATGCGGTGCCAAGGCTTGAAGTCCAAGCCATGGTCGGAGCCGATCGGCTCTCCGACCGGGCATCCGCGTACGTGAGTCCCCGTACTTCCGGTGCGGACACGTCCGGCTGGACGGTGCCGCTTCGAAGCGGGCTTGCGCGGGTACCGAGACGGCGGTGACACCGTGCGAACACGACGGGGCTCCGTACCACCATACAGTCAGGCGACGACTCGAACACGTGACGCGGGTGACATTGCCCCCGGCGACCGGCGCGTGAGCAGGCGATCCGGCCGGTCACCCGGGTGTGGAGGGCGGTGGGCAGCCGCGCGCGCGGGACTCGCGCACGGGACTAAGGTGGCAGGTCATGGAGACCCATGGTGAGACGCAGGACACCACGGCCGGCTCGATCGGCGACTGGGCCGCGTGCTCGGCCGACCCCGGCTACCGGGCGGCGGTGCTGGATCTGCTCGGCGCGCTCGCGTACGGCGAGCTGAGCGCCTTCGAGCGGCTCGCCGAGGACGCCAAGCTGGCGCCGGACCTCGCCGACAAGGCGGCCCTGGCCCGGATGGCTTCCGCCGAGTTCCAGCACTACCAGCGCCTGCACGACCGGCTCGCCGAGATCGGCGCCGACCCGCAGGAGGCGATGCGGCCGTTCGTCGAGCCGCTGGAGCTGTTCCACCGGATGACGGCGCCTTCGGACTGGCTGGAGGGCCTGGTCAAGGCCTACGTCGGCGACGCCATCGCGACCGACTTCTACCGCGAGGTGGCCGTCCGGCTGGACGACGACACCCGTGACCTGGTGCTCGGCGTCATGTCCGACACCGGCCACGCCCAGTTCGCCGTCGACAAGGTGCGCGAGGCGATCGAGGCCGACCCGCGGGCCGGCGGCCGGCTCGCGCTGTGGGGCCGGCGGCTGATGGGCGAGGCGCTCAGCCAGGCCCAGCGGGTGGTCGCCGAGCGTGACGCGCTGTCGAACCTGCTGGTCGGCGGCGTCCGGGTGCAGGGCTTCGACCTGGTCGAGGTCGGCAAGATGTTCAACCGGATCACCGAGGCGCACACCAAGCGGATGGCCGCCCTGGGCCTGGCCAGCTGACCGACCGCCGTCACGCCCTACGCCGGCCGGTGCCGCCGCGGCGCGCGGTGGGTGCCGGCCCGGTGCGGGTGGTGCCGGTGCGCCGGGGCCCGCCCGGCCGCCAGGTCCGGCCGGGCCAGCAGCGAGGTGAGCACGCCGGAGGCCAGGGCCGAGGCCGCCACCGACACCGCCGGGTAGCGCCCGTCCAGGCAGAAGTGCGCCACCACGCCGCCGACCAGCGCCGCCGCCAGTGCGGTGCCGAGCGTCAGCGCGCGGGAGGCCCGGAAGTACGAGGGCAGGGCCAGCAGCGCGGCGCCGCCCGTGACCAGGCCGACGAGGGCGAAGGCGATCGACTCGACCAGCAAGACTGCCTCCCGGGGGACGGGCGTGCGGCACCGGCGCCGCTCCTGTCGCCGTACCCCGCCCCACCCGGCCGTACACGCAGCGGTGCCCCGTTCCCTGGTGGGAACGGGGCACCGGAACAACTGCTCGGGCGGGCGCCTCAGAGGGTGCCGAAGCCGACCTTGCGGACGGCCTGCTCGCCGATCTCCACGTACGCCAGGCGCTCGGCCGGGACGATGACGCGGCGGCCGTGCTCGTCGGTCAGCGCCAGGAGCTTCTCCGGGCCCTCCAGCGCCTTCGCGACCGCGCTCTGGACCTCATCGGCAGTCTGCGAGCTCTCGATCACGATCTCACGAGGCGCGTTCTGCACGCCGATCTTGACCTCCACGGCTTCCGTCCCTCCGGGGTTGCAGCCTCCACGCGCGGGCACCTGACCGCCTGGAACAGGCGTTCGCGGCGGCCGCGCCGTACGGCTTCACCATAGAGCACGCGATCACCGCCCAGGCGAAGGTCGGCGGATCACCCCTGGTGGGCACCTTCGCCGGGCTGCTCGCCCGGGTGCATCGGGAAGCCCTTCAGGCCGCGCCAGGACAGGCTGGCGACCAGCCGCACCGCCTCGTCGCGCGGGATCTCCAGGCCCTGCGAGAGCCAGTACCGGGCGGTGATCTGGGCCAGGCCGCAGACCCCGGCGGCGAGCAGCTTGGACTCCGCCTCGGGCAGGTCGGTGTCCTCCTGGATCACCTTGCTGACCAGCGTCGCGCTCGCCTCGGAGGCCCGCTCGACCCGCTCGCGCACGGCCGGTTCGTTGGTCAGGTCCGACTCGAAGACCAGCCGGAAGGCACCCGACTCGCTGGAGACGTAGTTGAAGTACGCCTCCATGGTGTTGGCGACGCGCTGCTTGTTGTCGTTGGTCGTCGACAGTGCCTCGCGGGTGGACTCGACCAGGGCGTCGCAGTGCTTGTCCAGCAGTGCCAGGTAGAGCTCGAGCTTCCCGGGGAAGTGCTGGTAGAGCACCGGCTTGCTCACCCCGGCGCGGTCGGCGATGTCGTCCATGGCGGCCGAGTGGTAGCCGTGCGCGACGAACACCTCCTGGGCGGCACCGAGCAGTTGTTCACGGCGGGCGCTTCGCGGCAGGCGGGCACCGCGCGGGCGCTCCTGCGCCTCCTGGATGGCCGTCACGGCGCTCCTCACTTCGGTCTGTTCGGGGCTGGCAAGATGGCCGATTCTACTTTTCGGTAACCGCGCCCGCGTTCGGCGAAGGCGAGAAAAGCTGGTCGGTCTGGTTGTCAGGAGCCCACAATACGGCGCTGACCTCGGCCTCGGCAGTGGTGTGACGAGGGAATGGAACGGCCGGACCACCCCGGGATCCTCGGCCCGGTCTCACTACCATCGTCCAGCATGAGCAGCGCTGAGCAGCAGGTACGTACGGTCGAGGTCCCCGGTGCGGTGCTCGCGGTGCACCGCGCCGCCGCCGACGGCGCCGCCGACGGGCGCGCGCCCGGCCTCTTCGTGCACGGGCTCGGCGGCTCGGCCGCCAACTGGACGGCCCTGATGGACCGGCTCGCCGGCCTGGTCGACGGCGAGGCCGTGGACCTGCCCGGCTTCGGCCGCTCCCACCCGCCCACCGACGGCAACCTCACCGTCTCCGGCCACGTCCGCGCGGTGATCGGCTACCTGGAGGCCGCCGACCGCGGCCCGGTCCACCTGTTCGGCAACTCCCTCGGCGGCGCGGTCGCCGTCCGCCTCGCCGCGCTCCGCCCCGACCTGGTGCGCAGCCTCACCCTGGTCTCGCCCGCCCTGCCCGAGCTGCCCCCGCAGCGCTCCGCCTGGCCGACCGGCCTGCTCGCGGTCCCCGGGGTGCCCGCGCTGCTGAGCCGGCTGGCCGCGAACGGGCGCGACGCCGAGGCCGCCACCGAGGACCTGCTGCGACTGGTCTACGGCGACCCCGGCAGCCTGACCCCGGCCGCCCGGGCCGAGGCGGTCGCCGAGTACCGCCGACGGCTGGAGGTGCCGCACGCGATGCGGGCGCTGATCGGCTCGGCCCGCGGCATCGTCTCGGCGTACACCGAGCGCGGCGACCAGGCGCTGTGGCGGCAGGTCGAGCAGGTCGCGGCGCCGGTGCTGCTGGTGTACGGGCTGCGCGACAAGCTGGTCGCCTACCGTTCGGCCCGCCGCGCCTGCGCGGCCTTCGCGGACGCCCGGCTGCTGGTACTGCCGGAGTCGGGTCACGTGGCGATGATGGAGCACCCCGACGAGGTCGCCCGCGCCGTACGGGAGCTGATCGCGCACGCCGCGCGCTGAGCGGGCCGAGCCCGCCGGGCGCGGATATCACGGGCGGGCGCGCATACCGCCCGGTAACGGCCCGGTTCGGGCCGAGGTCACGGCGTTTCACTCGTTCAGGTGGCAGCCAGGCATGTGACCGATGGATTGCCCGGGGCCGGTCCTACCTTTCTGCTGTCGGACCGAACAGGTGTGGGGGAGTCGCGGCCGCCGGAGAAACCGGAGGGCGGCCTAGGCCGGGGGGGCCCGGCGGGTCGGGCCCGACCGTCGGAGCGGGCGGGGCCCGGGGGAACGGAACGCGGCACGGCCGCGACCGGGCCCTCGGACCGCCGCACGGGGCGCCGCGGCGCCGGTCCGGCCGGCCGACTCCCGTCCCCGGCCGTCCCCGCTGCCGCGCGGGGGCGCCCCCGGCCACCGTTCGGGCCGCTCGGCCGTCCGTCGATCCGTCCGTGATCCGCCCTCGAATCCGCACTGTCCTGGAGGTCTCCCGTGCGCGTTGCCCTGCTCACCGAGGGTGCCCGTCAGAATCCCCAGCGTGGCGCCGGAGGCTGGTGCGACCGGCTGGCCGAGGGCCTGCCGGAGCACGAGTTCGAGCTGTACCTGCTGACCGGGCCGGAGGAGCCGGGCGCCCTCGGGCGGCTGTCGCCCGCCTGGCGCGGCGTCCGCGACCTGGCGCTGTGGGGGCGCGGGCCGGGCGGGCGGGCGCCGGGCGCGCTGCGCAGACGCCGGTACGCCGGGGCGTACGAGGAGCTGCTGCGGGCGCTGGTCCTGCCGGGGGAGCGGCCCGGCTTCGGGTCCGGGCTGTACCGGCTGGCGGCACTGGCCCGGGAGGATGGCGCGCTGCCCGCCTTCCTGGCCTCCGGGCACGCCCGCCGGATCCTGGAGCGGACCTGGCGGCTGCCCGGCGCGGACACCTCGGCCGGGCAGCCGCTGGTGCGCGACGTGCTGGTCGCGGCCGACCTGCTGGAGCAGTGCCTGCGGCCGCTGTCCGCGCCCTGGTACGGCACCGGCCCCGGCGGCCTCGGCGCGGCCGACCTGTGCCACGTGGTCGGCGGTGGGCTCGCCGCGCTGCCCGCCCTGGTGGCCCGGCACCTGCACGGGGTGCCGTTCGTGGTCACCGAGCACGGCCTGCACCTGCGCGAGCAGTACCTCGGCTACGAGGCGCCGTACCTCCGGCCGGTGCGGGCACTGCTGCTGTCCTTCTCCCGCGCGCTCGCCGAGGAGACCTACCGGCAGGCGGCCGTGCTGACCCCCGGCAGCGCCCACGACCAGCACTGGCAGCACCACTGCGGGGCCGACCCGGCGCGCACCCGGGTGGTGTACGAGGGGACGCCGGCCGTGGACCGCCCGGCCGCCGGGCCGGAGCCGACCGCGCCGACCCTGGTGTGGGCGGGCACGCTGGATCCCGGCCGGGACCCGGAACTGGCGCTGCACGCCTTCGCCCGGGTCCGCGCCGAGCTGTCCGGCGCCCGGCTGGTGCTGTACGGCGAGGAGGCGGCGCCCGGCTACCGGGCGCACTGCGCGGCGCTGGCCGAGCGGCTGGGGGTGGCCCCGGCGGTGGACTTCGCGGGGCGGCCCGGGACGCTCGCCGACGCCTGGGCGGCCGGCACGGTGCTCGTCTTCTCGGCGCTGTCCCAGCGCGGCCCCCGGCTGCTCGTGGACGCCATGCTCAGCGGCCGGGCGGTGGTGTCCACCGATGTCGGGGTGGCCCGTGAGGTGGTCGGGCCGACCGGGCTGCTGGTGCCCGCCCGCGACCCGCGCGCCCTGGCCGGCGCCTGCCTGGCGCTGCTGCGCGACGAGGAGCGGCGGGCCCGGCTGGGGCTGGCCGGGCGGCTGCGGGCGCAGGAACGCTTCGCCGTCGAGCCGGTGACCGGCGCGTTCCGGGAGATCTACCTGGAGCTGGTCTCGCAGTACCCGGCCTTCCCCGGCGGCGGGGGCGGCGGCGAGGGCGGCCCGGCGCCGCGCCCGTTCGCCCGCCCCGCCGAGTACTGGCTCGCGGACGGCCGGGGAGGCGCTCCCGGGGACGAGGACTCCGGCGCCCGGGAGCCCGGCGCCCGGCAGGCCACCGCCCGGGAAGCCGCCCCGGAGTCGGCCGTGCTCGCGGAGGCCGTCTGATGTCCGGCCGCGCGGCGCTCGGCGGCAGCGCGGACCCGGTGCGCGAGGTGATGGCGGAGCACCGGGAGCTGTGCGAGCGCGCCGTCGACCCGCTGGAGATCGCCGCCGGGCTGGAGGAGGCCGGGCTCGGTCCGGACGCCGCCGCCCGCTGTCGGCACGCCGACCTGTTCTCGCTCGCCGAGGAGCTGTACGCCCGGGTGCCCCGCCGCCCGCCGGATCCCGGCCCGGCCCGGCCGCGACGGCGGCGCGGCGCCGACGCCCGGGCGGCGCTGACCGCCGCCGCGCTGGCCGCGCTGCCCTGCGCGGGGGTGGCCGCGTTCGGCGCCCGCTGGCCGGTGCTGCTGCCCGCCGCCGTACCGCTGGTACTGCTGCCCGTGCTGACCGCGCCGCCGCGGGACGAGCCCGGCCCGCCGCTCGCCCTGCCGCTGTGCCCGGCCGACGCCCTCGGGCCGGCTCCGCTGCCGCGGCGGCCCACCGGCTCCGGCCGGCGCCCGGCCGCGCTCGGGTACGGGCTGGGGCTGGCCGCGCTGCTGCTGCTCCCGCTGGCCGCACCGGGCGGGGACCGGCCGACGGCCGCCGCGCTGGTGCTGGCGGCGGCGGTGTCGGCCGGGTCGGCGGAGTGGGCGGCCCGCTGGTACCGGCAGGTCGGCCGCGGCCACCTCGGCGTGGCGGGCACCCTGGCCGAGTTCCGGTCCCGGATGCGGCCGGTGCTGCCGGTCGCGGTCGCCCTGCACCTGGTGGTGCTCTCGGCGCTGACCTTCGTCGCACTGGCCGTGCCGGCCGTCCTCGCGTCGCACCCGGGACCGGGCCGTGGCGGGCTGCTGCACCTGGCGGCCGGGCGGGCCGGCCCGGTGCCGTGGGCGGCGCAGGGCGTGCTGGGCCTGCTGCTGGTGCTGTCCGCGCTGCTGGCGCGTTGCGGCCGGCCGACGGCCGCCGCGGTGGGGACCTCGGCCGGGGCCGCCGCGACGCTCGGGCTGCTCGCGCTGGGCCGCTCCCTGCCGTGGGCCCTCCTGCTCGGCGGCGGTGCCGTCGCGGCGGCGCTGCTGGCGTACGCCGGGGTGGTGCTCGGCCGGGCCGGCTCGCACCGCTGATCCGCCCGGGGATCGCCGATCCCCGATCTCGTTCGCCGATCGCCGATCCGTGTTTCGTCCGTTCGTTGATTTCAGTCCGCCAGGTCGTCCTCGACCTCGCTTCGTGGAAGGACACCCCCGATGAGGGTGCTGCTGCTGGGCGCCGACGGCTTCATCGGCCGCCGGGTCACCGACCGTCTGCTGATGGACCAGGAGTTGCAGGTGACGGTGCTCGGCCGGCGCGACTCGGCCGACATCCGCTTCGACCTGACCACCGGGAGCCCGGGTGCGCTGGCCCGCTTCCTGGACGCGGTCGCGCCGCAAGTGGTGATCAACTGCGCGGGCGCCACCTACGGCAGTTCGCGCACCCTGATCCGGTCGAACACGCTGGCCGTCGCGACGGTCTGCGAGGCGATCCGGCGCAGCCGGGAGCCGGCCCGGCTGGTGCACGTCGGCTCGGCCGCCGAGTACGGGCCGGTGCCCGGCGGAGTGCCGGTCGCCGAGCAGGCCGAGCCGCGGCCGGTCGGCCCGTACGGGGTGTCCAAGCTGGCCGGGACGGAGCTGGTGCTGGCCTCCGGGCTGGACGCGGCGGTGCTGCGGGTGTTCGACGTGGTGGGGCCGGGGGCGCCGACCGCCTCGCTGTTCGGGCGGCTGGCCGAGGGCCTGCGGCGGGCGCTGGAGCGGGACGAGAACCAGGTGCGGATGCCGGACCTGTCCGGATACCGGGATTTCGTGGACGTCCGGGACGTCGCGCGGGCCATCCGGTCGGCCGCGGTGTCGGCCGCCACCGGGGTGATCAACATCGGCAGCGGGCACGCGGTCCGGGCCCGGGACGCGGCCCAGCTGCTGGTCCGGGCCTCGGGCTTCGAGGGGGCGATCGTCGAGGAGAACCGGCAGGTCCTGCTGCCCGCGCAGGCCGTCGGGTCGGGCGGCGACCACCTGCCCGGCCAGCACCACCCGGCCGGGCACCATCTCCCGGGGCACCGGGTGGAGGGCCAGCGGCCGGAGGGCCGGGCGGTGTCGGGCGAGCCGGTGCCGTGGCGGCAGGCGGACGTGCGCACCGCCAGGGACCGTCTCGGATGGCGGACTCAGGTGCCGCTGGAGGAGTCGCTGGGGGACGTCTGGCTGGAGACGGCCTGTCGGGTCTGAGCGTGCTCCGCAGGTGTCCCGGGCCCGTGAAACGCGGGCTCGGGGCGCCTGCGGGGGCCCGGGCGGCCGGTCCCACGATCCGGCGCCGCCCGTCTCGCCCATCGGACGGGCTGTCTCGGAATACCGGTCGGGCATGACACTGTTGGCCTAGGAGCCACCCGAGTGGCGGAGCAACAACCCCACACCGCGGCTGGCCCTGGCCACCCGAACAGACATCCATCGGAGTCCCCGTGTCGTTGCCACCCCTGGTCGAGCCGGCCGACGAGCTCACCGTCGATGAGGTCCGCCGGTACTCCCGCCACCTGATCATCCCCGACGTGGGCATGGCCGGGCAGAAGCGGCTGAAGAACGCCAAGGTGCTGTGCGTCGGCGCCGGCGGCCTCGGCTCGCCCGCGCTGCTGTACCTGGCCGCGGCCGGTGTCGGCACGCTGGGGATCGTCGAGTTCGACGTGGTGGACGAGTCGAACCTGCAGCGGCAGGTCATCCACGGCCAGTCGGACGTCGGGCGCTCCAAGGCGGAGTCGGCGCGCGACTCGGTCAAGGAGATCAACCCCTACGTCGACGTGGTGCTGCACGAGGAGCGCCTCGACAACTCCAACGTCATGGAGATCTTCTCCGGCTACGACCTGATCGTGGACGGCACCGACAACTTCGCCACCCGCTACCTGGTGAACGACGCCGCGGTGCTGCTCGGCAAGCCGTACGTGTGGGGCTCGATCTACCGCTTCGACGGCCAGGCCAGCGTCTTCTGGGCCGAGCACGGCCCCTGCTACCGCTGCCTGTACCCGGAGGCCCCGCCGCCGGGCATGGTCCCCTCCTGCGCCGAGGGCGGCGTGCTGGGCGTGCTGTGCGCGTCCATCGGCTCGATCCAGGTCAACGAGGCGATCAAGCTGCTGGCCGGCATCGGCGAGCCGCTGCTCGGCCGGCTGATGATCTACGACGCCCTCGAGATGAACTACCGCCAGGTGAAGGTCCGCAAGGACCCGAACTGCGCGGTCTGCGGTGAGAACCCGACGGTCACCGAGCTGATCGACTACGAGGCCTTCTGCGGCGTCGTGTCGGAGGAGGCGCAGGCCGCCGCCGCCGGTTCGACCGTCACCTCGCACCAGCTGAAGCAGTGGCAGGACGACAAGGAGGACATCTACCTCATCGACGTCCGTGAGCCCGGTGAGTACGAGATCGTCAACATCCCCGGTGCGGTGCTGATCCCGAAGAACGAGTTCCTGATGGGCGACGCGCTGGAGAAGCTGCCGCAGGACCGGAAGATCGTGCTGCACTGCAAGTCGGGCGTGCGCTCGGCCGAGGTGCTGGCCGTGGTGAAGGCCGCGGGCTTCGCCAACGCCGTCCACCTGGGCGGCGGCGTGCTCGGCTGGGTGAACCAGATCGAGCCGCACAAGCCGGTCTACTAGAGCGTGTCGACCGGCGCGTGTCGACCGGCGCGCGCTGACGACGGAGGGCCTCGCCGATCGGCGAGGCCCTCCGTCGTATGCCGGGGACGGCTCAGAGCGCGCTCCTGCGCTGCAGCACGTTGTAGGCGATCCAGCCCGGCAGGACCGGCAGCCAGAACGTGAGCGCCCGGTAGAGGAAGACCGCCGGGGTGGCGACCGAGGGGGATACGTCCGCGACGGTCAGGGCGCCGATCAGGGCGACCTCGACCGGGCCGATGCCGCCCGGGGTGGGGATCGCCGAGCCGGCCGCGTTGGCGGTCAGGAAGACCACCGCGACCGCCGAGAAGCTGATGTCGCCGCCGAAGGCCTGCACCGAGAAGTCCAGGCAGGCGGTGAAGGAGAGGGTCAGCAGCAGGATGCCGCCGAAGCCGGTGACCAGCTTGCTCGGCGTCTGCATCAGGTCGAGCATCCGCGGCACCACACCGAAGAACAGCGAGCGCAGCCGGCCCAGCACGAACCGGCGCAGCGGCGCGACGGCGGCCACCACCAGGGCGAGCACGGCGGCGGTCAGCACGCCGATGATCACCGCGCGGGAGGCGGAGAGGTCGCCGTTGGTCTGGCTGCCGGTGATCAGGCCGAAGCTGAACAGCAGCAGCAGGTGCCCGGCCAGGCCCGCCAGCTGGGAGGCGCCGACCGAGGCCACCGCCTGGCCGGGGCGGATGCCGGCCTTCTGCAGGTAACGGGTGTTGAGCGCGATGCCGCCGATCGCGGCGGGGGCGACCAGCTTGACGAAGGAGCCGGCCAGCTGGGCGGCGACGGTGCGCCGGAACGGCAGCCGCTCGGGGACGAAGCCGGTCAGGCTCATCGCGGCGGCGACGTAGCTGAAGGCGGCCGCGACCAGGGCGGCCGCGGCCCAGGCCCAGTTCATCTGGGAGAGCTTGAGCTGGGCCGGCTTGATGGTGGTCAGGGCCAGGTAGGCGGCGAAGGTGAGCGCGATCACCATGATCAGGCTCTTCGGCTTCAGCCGTTCCAGCTTGGCCGGCTCCATCGGCGCCTCGGGGGCGATCTGCAGGATCTGGCCGCGGATGCGGCTCAGCAGGTCCTCGCCGGCGACCGCGATGTCCTCCTCGGCCTGCTCCTGGGTGCGCTCGCCGGCCGCGACCTGCTCCAGCGCCTTGGCCCGGGCGGTGGCTTTGCGCTCCTTGCTGAGCTTCGCGAGGTCGACCCTGGTGGAGCGGCTCATCCCGACGGGTTGGAGCAGCGGAAGCGCCTGGGCGACCCGCTCGGCGCCGAGCACCGCGTTGGCGGTGGCGACGGCCCGCTCCGGGCCGATCCGCAGCGCGAAGGTGGTGAGCAGCTGGGCGACGTCGATGCGCAGGGTCAGGTCGGTGGCGGCGATGTCGCCGCCGGAGAGGTTGACCAGGCAGGCGGTCCGCTCGTCCACCACCAGCAGGGACTCGCCGGTCAGCCGGCGGTGGGCGATCCGGCGCTCGTGCAGGGCGGCCACCGACTGCCAGATCGAGGCCATCACCGGGTCGGTGACCTCGTCGTCGGCCAGCTCGTCGAGGATGCGGCCCTCGATGTTCTCGTACACCAGGATCGCGGCGTCCGGGCCGAGCTCGGAGGTGGCGACCAGCTGCGGCGCGCGGGCGCCCGAGGCGGCCGCCGCGTACGCGATCAGGGCCTCCTGCTCCAGCGCCTGGCGCAGCGACTGCGGGCTGCGGCGCACCGCGACCGAGCGCAGCCGCAGCCGCCGCCAGGCCCGGTAGAAGAAGCCGGAGGCCTGCTGCTCGCGGTCGATGATGTGGACGTCCAGGGGCGGGCCGCCCTGCTGGGTGACGTAGTAGCGGCGGGTGCCGCCGGGGGCGTCGGGGGCGCGGAGGGCGCCGTCCGGGGTGAAGCCGACCTTGCGCAGGCCGATCATCATGTGCTGACCGGTGGGCCGGATGTTCGGGGAGCCGATCGCGTACAGCGTGCCGTAGGCGACGGACCAGCCGATCAGCACGGTGAGCATCAGCGACAGCGGGGTGGTGTAGCCGCCGAGGAGCTCGGTGACGCCGCTGAAGACGACCACCACCCAGAGGGCGACCCGCCAGCGTGGTCTGCTCGACATGCCGACGGCGGTCATGTAGGCGATCACCGGGGCGAGGTAGCCGTGCACCGGGTCGGTGAGGGTGCCGTTGCTGTCCATCGGCAGCCGGGTCAGCGCGTCGCGGATGTGCTCGGAGGCGCCCTCGGCCACCCACCAGTCGATGCCGAGCGAGACGCCGTACGCGAGCACCGAGGCCAGCACGCCGTCGGCGACCCGCAGGCCGTCGCGTTTGATCAGCCGCTCGACGGCGAAGGCCAGCGGCACGGCGAGCACCGCGACGCTGGAGATCAGGCCGGTGATGGTGGAGAGCACCGCGGAGAAGTGCGGCGCGTTGGTGGCGATGTCCTGCTCGATGCCGGTGGTGGTCGAGGTGGCGATGCCGGCCAGCACGAAGACGGCGACTATCCCGAAGACGCCGACCAGGAAGCGGATCAGGTCGGACGGGCGGTGCGCGCGGGCGGCGAGCAGCGGCTCGTCGACGTCCAGGTGGGGGGCGTCCTCCGGCGGGTCCTGGTCGTCGGGCTGCGCCGGCTGCTCGGGCTGCCAGGGCTGCTCGGGCTGTTCGTGCTCTTCGGGTTGGCGCTGCTCGGGCGGTTCGCGCTGCTCGGGGGCCTTCGCGGGCGCGGGGGTCTTGATCGTCGGGTCCTTGATCAGGGAGACTTCCGGCGTCGGCCCCGGTTCGGGCCGGCCTTCGGTCCCGCCGCCGGGCGCCGGGGGCACGGCGGCAGCGGACTCGTCGGAGTCCTTGTCCACGCCCACGTCAGCCGTCCCGGTCATCTGGTCTTGTCCTCGTATCACCACTCACCGCCCCGAAGATGGTGGCATGCCCCGACCCCCCGTGCTGGACAGGGGGCGGATCGGGCGCGGCGTCCCGTTCGCCCGGGACCGGGGGTGCGCCCCTGTAAGGAAGAATGCCGCAGGTGACGGACGTAACAGACGACGGCCTTCCGGACGCCCTACCGCCCTTCGCCGAACTGGTGCTCGACCTGACCGAGCGGATTCCACCCGGCAGGGTGATGACCTACGGCGACGTCGCCGAGTACCTCGGCCAGGGCGGGCCGAGGCAGGTCGGCCGGGTGATGGCCCTGTACGGCGGCTCGGTGCCCTGGTGGCGGGTGATCCGCGCGGACGGCCGCTTCCTGCCCGGGCACGAGCAGCGCGCCCTCACCCACTACGGCGAGGAGGGCACCCCGCTGCGCGAGCTCGCCGACCCGCCCCGGGTCGACCTCCGGCGGGCCCGCTGGGACGGCCGGGAGATTTCCCCGAACTCCCCGCACGGACGGGATTGACGGGGGAGGATCGTAGGCTCGATGCGGGCGGGCCCCGGCGGGCCCGCCCTGCCATGCCCTGCTCGACCCCAGGACCACTCCGTGACTTCCCCCTACCGGCTCGTGCGCAGCCCGCTCGTCCAGCCCGACCCGCCCGTGCTGGACGCCTACCAGCGCGCCGTGGTCGAGCACGCCGACGGGCCGCTGCTGGTGCTGGCCGGGCCCGGCACCGGCAAGACCACCACCCTGGTCGAGGCGGTCGCCCGGCGGATCGCGGACGGCACCGACCCCGAGCGGATCCTCGTCCTCACCTTCAGCCGCAAGGCCGCGATGGAGCTGCGCGACCGGATGTCCGGCCGGCTCGGCAGCTCCGCCGCCGCCCCGCAGGCCACCACCTTCCACTCCTTCTGCTACGCCCTGCTGCGCGCCCACCAGGACCCGCAGGACTACGCCGAGCCGCTGCGGCTGCTCTCCGGCCCCGAGCAGGACGTCATGGTCCGCGAACTGCTGGCCGGCGGCGCCGAGGACGCCCGCCGCACGGAGTCGACCGGCGGCTCGGCCGCGGGCTCCCGGATCGCCTGGCCGCTGGACCTGCGGGCCTGCCTGACCACCCGCGGCTTCGCCGACGAGGTCCGCGCCGTCCTCGCCCGCAGCCGCGAGCTCGGCCTCGGCGAGGCCGAGCTGGAGCGCTTCGCCCAGGGCGTCCAGCGCCCCGACTGGGCCGCCGCCGCGCACTTCCTCGCCGACTACCTCGACGTGCTCGACCTGCGCGGCGTCCTGGACTACGCCGAACTCGTCCACCGCGCCGTCCTGCTCGCCGAGCGCCCCGAGGTCGAGGAGGAGCTGCGCCGGCGCTACGACGTCGTCTTCGTCGACGAGTACCAGGACACCGACCCCTCCCAGGTCCGGCTGCTGCGCCGGCTCGCCGGCGGCGGCCGCGACCTGGTCGCGGTCGGCGACCCCGACCAGTCGATCTACGCCTTCCGCGGCGCCGACATCAACGGCATCCTCGACTTCCCGCAGACCTTCCGCCGCGCCGACGGCGAACCCGCCGAGGTCAGGGTGCTGAGGGTCTCCCGCCGCTCCGGGGCCCTCCTGCTCGCCGCCTCCCGGGAGATCGCCCGGCGGATGCCGATGGGCCGGCTGCCCGCCGACAAGCTCGCCCAGCACCGCGCCCTGCTGCCCTCCCGCGAGGGCGGCCGGGCCGAGGTCTACACCTACCCGACCCCCGGCGCCGAGCTCGACTCGATCGCCGACCTGCTGCGTCGCGCCCACCTGGAAGACGGCGTGCCCTGGGGCGAGATGGCCGTGCTGGTCCGGGCCGGTGCCCGCTCCATACCGGGCGTGCGGCGGGCGCTCGGCGCGGCCGGCGTCCCGCTGGAGATCGACGGCGACGACCTGCCGCTGCGCGAGGAGCCCGCCGTCGCCCAGCTGCTGCTCGCCCTGCGGGTCTGCGCCCAGCAGGCGGCGTGGCAGGCGGCCCGCGACCGGCACGCCGACACCCATGCCGACACCGACAGCGACGCCGATGCCGACGCCGAGTCCGGGGGCGAGGCCGCCGACACTCCCGACCCGCTCACCACCGACCTGGCGCACGCCCTGCTCACCGGCCCGCTCGGCGGCCTCGACGGCTCCGACCTGCGCCGCCTGGGCCGCGCCCTGCGCGAGGAGGAACGCGCCGCGCTGCGCGCCGACGGCCGCCCCACCGCCGCCCTGCGCCCGGCCGGCGAACTGATCCGCGAGGCCCTCGCCGAACCCGAGCGGCTGGTCGCCCTCGACCCCGCGTACGCCCGCCGCGCCCGCGACCTCGGCACCCTGCTGCGCAAGGTCCGCGAGCTGCTGGCCGGCGGCTGCACCGCCGAGGAGGCGCTCTGGGAGCTGTGGGACGGCAGCCGCCGCTGGCGCGAGCGCCTGGAACGGGCCGCCCTGCGCGGCGGCGCCGGCGGCCGCAACGCCGACCGCGACCTGGACGCGCTGTGCGCCCTGTTCGAGACCGCCGCCCGCGCCGAGGAACAGGTCACCGGCCACCGAAGCGCCCTCGACCTGCTCGCCGAACTCGACGCCCAGGACATCGCCGCCGACACCCTCACCGTCCGGGCCGTGCGCCCCGAAGCCGTCCGGCTGATGACCGCCCACCGCTCCAAGGGCCTGGAGTGGCGCCTGGTCGTCGTCGCCGGCGTCCAGGACGGCCTCTGGCCCGACCTGCGCCGCCGCGGCTCCCTGCTGGAGGCCGACCGGATCGGCCGCGACGGCCTCGCCGAACCGCTCTCCCCGGCCGCCCTGCTCGGCGAGGAGCGCCGCCTCTTCTACGTCGCGGCGACCCGCGCCAAGGAGCGGCTGATCGTCACCGCCGTCAAGGCTCCCGCCGACGACGGGGACGAACCCTCCCGCTTCCTGCGCGAGCTCTACCGCGAGGACGTCGACCCGCGGACCGGCAAGGTGGTGCGCCGCACCCCGCCGGTCACCGTCGAGGACGTCACCCACCGCCCGCGCCGCCCGCTGTCCGTCGCCGCCCTGGTCGCCGAGCTGCGCGCGGTCACCGTCGACCCCGCCCGCACGCCCGAGCTGCGCCGCGCCGCCGCCGAACGGCTCGCCACCCTCGCCGCCGCCACCGACGAGGACGGGCTGCCGCTGGTGCCCGCCGCCCACCCCGAGCGCTGGTGGGGCCTGGACGACCCGACCGCCGCCCCCGAGCCGCTGCGCAGCGCCGACCTGCCGGTGCGGCTGTCCGGCAGCGGCCTGGAGCAGCTGGAGAGCTGCTCGCTGCAGTGGTTCCTGGACAAGGAGGTCAAGGCGCGTGCCGCCGGCTCGGCCGCCCAGGGCTTCGGCAACGTGGTGCACGCGCTCGCCGACGAGGTCGGCTCCGGCCGCACCCCCGCCGACCTCGCCGTCCTCATGGAGCGCCTGGACACCGTCTGGGACGCGCTGGCCTTCGACGCGCCCTGGAAGTCCCACCAGGAGAAGAGCGAGGCCCGGGCCGCCCTGGAGCGCTTCCTCAACTGGCACGTCCTGGAACGCGGCCGGGACGTGGTCGCCACCGAGCACGGCTTCGACGTCACCCTCGACGTCGGCGGCGTCTCGGTGCGCATCCGCGGCTCGATGGACCGGGTCGAGAAGGACGCGGCCGGGCGCGCCTACGTGGTCGACTTCAAGACCGGCAAGCAGATCCCCACCGACAAGTCCCTGCCCGAGCACAAGCAGCTCGCCGTCTACCAGCTCGCCGTCCGGGCCGGCGCCCTCAACGAGCTGCCCGGCTTCGCCGAACACCCCCCGGCCACCGGCGGCGCCGAACTGGTCCACCTGCGCGAGCCCGCCGCCAAGGCCTCCCGGGACGCCCCCAAGGTGCAGCGGCAGGAGCCTCCGGAGGGCGAGCCGTGGATCGAGGGCCTGCTCGCCGAGGCCGCCGGGAAGGTCCTCGCCGAGCGCTTCGTCCCGCAGACGGGCGGCGGCTGCGACCGCTGCGCCTTCCGCCGCAGCTGCTCGGCCCAGCGGGACGGGGCGCAGCTGGTCGAGTAGCGGGCCCGCGCGGCCTGCGGACCCTGCGGACCCGGTGAGGCGAGGCTTGTCCGTCGCTCCGGTTACGGTTGCGGGGTGACCGCCGTGCTCAGCCATCCCGACCAGCTCAAGGAGCTGCTGGGGATCCCGTTCAACCGGGAGCAGATGGCGGCCATCGGCGCGCCCCTGGAGCCGGCCGTGATCGTGGCCGGCGCCGGCTCCGGCAAGACCACGGTGATGGCCGCCCGGGTCGTCTGGCTGGTCGGCTCCGGCGCCGTACGGCCCGAGGAGGTGCTCGGCCTCACCTTCACCAACAAGGCCGCCGGCGAGCTCTCCGAACGGGTCCGCGCCGCCCTGCTGAGGGCCGGCGTCGCGGACCGGGACGGCGGCGAACCGCTCGGCGACCCGGAGATCTCCACCTACCACGCCTTCGCCGGCCGCCTCCTCAAGGAGCACGGCCTGCGGATCGGCATCGAGCCGGACGTCCGGCTGCTCGCCGACGCCACCCGCTTCCAGCTCGCCGCCAAGGTGCTGCGCACCGCCCGCGGCCCGTTCCCCGCGCTCACCGGCACCTTCGCCAACCTGGTCGCCGACCTCACCGCGCTGGACGGCGAACTCGCCGAGCACCTCGTCGAGCCACAGGCCCTGCGCGACTTCGACGAGGAGCTGCTGGACACCCTCGCCACTGTCAAGCTGACCAACGACGACCTGCGGGCCGTCCCGGCCACCGCCCGGGCCCGGCTGGAGCTGCTGCGCCTGGTCGAGGACTACCGGCGCCGCAAGCGCTCCGCCGGGCTGATGGACTTCGGCGACCAGATAGCCGCCGCCGCCCGTCTCGCCCAGCAGCGCCCCGAGGTCGGCGAGCTGCTGCGCGGCCAGTTCCGGGTCGTGCTGCTGGACGAGTACCAGGACACCTCGGTCGCCCAGCGCCTGATGCTCGCCGGGCTCTTCGGGGCCGGCCCCGAGGGTGCGGGCAGCGGCCACCCGGTGACCGCCGTCGGCGACCCCTGCCAGGCGATCTACGGCTGGCGCGGCGCCTCCGTCGCCAACCTCGACGAGTTCCCCCGGCACTTCCCCAAGGCCGACGGCCGCCCCGCCGAGCGCTACGCGCTCAGCGAGAACCGCCGCAGCGGCGGGCGCCTGCTCGCCTTCGCCAACACCCTCGCCGCGCCGCTGCGGGGGATGCACGAGGGCGTCGAGGCGCTGCGCCCGGCGCCCGGCGCCGAGCGGGACGGCTTCGTGCGGACGGCGCTGCTGCCCACCCACGCCGAGGAGGTCGACTGGCTCGCCGACTCGATCGCCCACCTGGTGCGCACCGGCACCGCGCCCGGCCGGATCGCCGTGCTGTGCCGGGGCGGCGCCGCCTTCCCGGACATCCACGCGGCGCTGGTCGCCCGCGACGTGCCGGTCGAGGTGGTCGGCCTCGGCGGGCTGCTGCAACTGCCCGAGGTGGCCGACCTGGTGGCGGTCTGCGAGGTGCTGCAGGACCCGACCGCGAACGCCGCGCTGGTGCGCCTCCTGGTCGGCCCGCGCTGGCGGGTCGGCCCGCGCGACCTCGCGCTGCTCGGCCGCCGGGCCGCCGAGCTGGTCCGCACCGACCGGCCCGAGGACGTCGAGGCGCTGGCCGCCGCCGTCGCCGAGGCCGATCCGACCGAGGTGGTGTCGCTGGCCGACGCGGTGGAGAGCTTCCTGGACTCCGCGTTCGGCGAGGAGGGGAAGCCCGACGACCTGCCGTTCTCCGCCGAGGCGCGGGTGCGCTTCGCCCGTCTCGCCCAGGAGCTGCGCGAGCTGCGCCGCTCGCTGGCCGACCCGCTGATGGACGTGCTGCACCGGGTGCTGGCGGTCACCGGCCTGGAGGTCGAGCTCGCCGCCTCCCCGCAGGCCCTGGCCGCCCGGCGGCGGGAGACCCTGCACGCCTTCCTGGACGTCGCCGCCTCCTTCGCCGACCTCGACGGCGACCCGGGCCTCGCCGCCTTCCTCGGCTTCCTGCGCGCCGCTCAGGAGTACGAGCGCGGCCTGGACAGCAGCCTGCCCGGCGGCGAGGACACCGTGAAGGTGCTCACCGCGCACAAGTCCAAGGGCCTGGAGTGGGACGTGGTCGCCGTCCCCGGCCTGGTACGGGGCGCGTTCCCCTCCTCGACCCCGCGCGAACGCTGGACCAGCGCCAAGCGTGTGCTTCCGCACGCCCTGCGCGGCGACGCGGCCACCCTGCCCGACGTGCGCGGCGGGTGGAACAGCAAGACGATGACCGCCTTCAGGAAGGAGCTGGCCGAGCACTCCGCCACCGAGGAACTGCGCCTCGGCTACGTCGCGTTCACCCGCCCCCGCTCGCTGCTGCTGGCCTCCGGGCACTGGTGGGGGCCGAGCCAGAAGACCGTCCGCGGTCCGTCCGCCTTCCTGGAGGAGCTGCGCGAGCACTGCGAGCAGGCCGGCGCGGGCGAGGTCGAGCACTGGGCCGAGCAGCCGGAGAAGGGCGCCGAGAACCCGGCGCTGACCACCTCCGTCGACCGGCCCTGGCCCCTGCCGCTGGACCCGGCCGCGCAGCACGCCCGCCGCCGGGTCGCCGGGGTGGTGCGAGCCCGCCTGGCCGGTGCGCCCGCCCCCGAACCGGAGCCGATGGCCGCCGAGGACCAGCGCCAGCTGGCCTCCTGGGACCGCGATCTGACCGCGCTGCTGGGCGAGTTGGAGCGCTCCCGGCGCACCGCGCGCGAGGTGCCGCTGCCCGCCGCGCTGTCCGCCACCCAGCTGCTGCGCCTGGCCGCCGACCCGGACGGCTTCGCGCGCGACCTGGCCCGCCCGATGCCGCGCCCCCCGCAGCCCGCCGCCCGGCGCGGCACCCGCTTCCACGCTTGGGTGCAGGGCCGGATCGAGCCGCTGCTGCTGATCGAGCCCGGCGCGCTGCCCGGCGCGGACGACGACGGCATCGAGGACGAGCAGGACCTGGAGCGGCTCAAGGAGGCGTTCCTGCGCACCCCGTACGCGCAGCGCAAGCCCTACCGGGTCGAGGCGCCGTTCCAACTGGTGCTGGCGGGGCGGGTGGTGCGCGGCCGGATCGACGCGGTCTACCGTGACGGTGACGTGGTGTCAGAATCAGGTGGTGTGTCACGCTACGAAGTGGTGGACTGGAAGACCCATCGCGAGGAGACCGCGGACCCGCTGCAGCTCGCGGTCTACCGGCTGGCCTGGGCCGAGCAGATGGGCGTCGATCCCGAGCAGGTCACGGCTTCGTTCCTGTACGTCCGCAGCGGGCGGATCGTCCGTCCGGCAGGACTTCCCGACCGAAAAGAGTTGGAACGGCTTCTGATCGGGAACAGTGACTAATGAGTCACGCAGAGCATCCAAGTCATCACGCCAGTGCCCGAAACCTGTGCGTCGTGCACGTTTCGTGCCTATTGTGGGGTCGGTAACCGGTCAACCCCCGTGCTCCGGCCGCCAGCGAGGCCCGTATTCCCTAACCCTCAGTCATTACCGCAGGTGCCCCCGGCATCGGCGCCTTCTGCTGGAGAACCGAAGTTGAGCGCGACCGGATGGATCAGAGAGCGGTTCACCGGGCCGACCCCGGGTCCCGCTCCGAACACGACCGGCACCTGGCCGAGGACGGCGCTGGCGCTGCCGTTCATCGGCATGGCGCTGATCGTCGTCCTCGACTACCTCAGCGGCACCGGGGTGACGGTCGAACCCGCCCTCACCGCCGTGCCCGCGCTGGCCGCCGTGGTCAGCCGCCGCACCTGGTACCCGTTCGTCATCGGCCTGTGCGCCGAGGCGGCGGCCTTCCTGATGGCCTTCCGCAGCGACACGCTCGGCTCGTCCGTGCACGCCGCCAGCGTCATCGCCATCCTGCTCGTCGCCACGATCGGCTGGGTCAGCGCCACCCTGAGGCTGCGCCAGGAGCGGGCGCTGGCCGACGCCCAGCTGGTCGCCTCGATCGCCCGCCGGGTCCTGCTGCGGCCCGTCCCCGAGCGGGTCGGCACCGTCCGGGCCGCCGTCCACTACGAGGCCGCCGCCGCGCACGCCCGCATCGGCGGCGACCTCTACGAGGTGGTCAACACCCGGCACGGCGTACGGGCCGTGGTCGGCGACGTGCGCGGCAAGGGCCTCGGCGCGGTCGAGACGGCCGCCGCCGTGCTCGGCGCCTTCCGCGAGGCCGCCCACCAGGAGCCCGCGCTGGACCGGGTGGCCGGCTGGCTGGCCGTCAGCCTCGACCGCGCCCTGCACGAGAACGACCACCCGGGGGTGGAGGAGGAGTTCGTCACCCTGGTGCTGATCGGCGTCGGGCCCGACGGCGCCGCCGAGATCGTCAACTGCGGGCACCCCGCGCCGCTGCTGCTGCGCGGCGGCGAGGTCCGCCCGCTCGAACTCGCCGAGACCGTGCCGCCGCTGGGCGTCCTCGACCCGGCCGACGTCCGCCCGCCGGTCCACCGGGTGTCGCTGCAGGGCGACGACCGGGTGCTGCTGTTCACCGACGGGGTGATCGAGGCCCGCGATCGCGCGGGCGCCTTCTACCCGCTCGCCGAACGGTTCCCGCGCTGCGCCGACGGTCGTCCCGCCGACGTCCTGCAGCGCCTGCACGAGGACGTGGTGCGGCACGTCGGACGCCAGCTCGGTGACGACGCGGCCATGCTGCTCCTGCAGTACGACCCGGCCCCGACGGCCGGCATCCACGTCCCGCAGCAGGCCGGGGTCCTGACGCGGCAGTTGCCCCAGAGAACGCTGGAGCGAGAACCCCAGGGCTTGTCTGACAAGCCCTAGAGCGACACCTCGACCAGCAGTGGCCGGTGGTCCGACACCGCCGCGCGCGGCGCCGCGGCCGGGCCCACCGCCGTGCGCGGCACGCCGATCGCCAGCACGTGGTCGAACTGCACCGCCGGCCGGTGCGAGGGGTACGTCGGCGTGCGCGCCAGGTCGTACCAGCCCTGCAGGCGGGGCCGCGGCTCGCGCACCCGCCGCCGGCGCGGCTCGGCCAGGAGCGGCCGGGCCCGCCGGCTCGCCCGCAGCTCCCGCACCCGCGCCCTGGGCGCGGTGCGCTCCAGCGCCGTCGCCCCGCCGAGCACCGTGCGCGGCACCGCGCCCACCAGGTTGAAGTCGCCCAGCACCAGGTAGGGCTGCGGCAGGTCGGCGATCCACCGCCGGATGCCCGCCAGCTGCGCCATGTTCCAGCCCGGCACGAAGGACAGGTGCGCCGCGACCACGGTGAACGGCCCGCGGTCGCCCTCCAGCACCGCCGCCAGCGCGGCCCGCGGCTCGTCCGGCACCGGGGTCAGTCCGCGCCGCCCGGCCACCCGCAGCGGCAGCCCGAACGGCGCCGGGGCGAAGCGCCGGGCCCGCCAGTGCCGTACCGGGAGCCGGGTCAGCAGGGCCGTCCCGTACGAGGGCGGGGCGTCGTCGCCGACCTCGCCCGGCCCGTACACCCGCAGGCCGTCGGGCCCGGACGGATCCGGCAGCCAGCCCGCCACCGGTGCCGGGCGGCCGTGCAGTGCGGCGGCGAAGCGCCAGTCCTTCGCGCCCATCGCCGCGGCCGCCACCGCCGCCTGGTCGGTGCCGCCGGAGCGCGCCTGGCGCCGGTCCACCTCCTGGAGCGCCAGGACGTCGGCGTCCAGCGCGGCCACCGCCGCGGCCAACGGCTCGCCGGCGTCGGCCGGATAGGGCCGCGGCGCGCCGTCCGGGGCGAGCGGCTGACCGTGCAACAGGTTGAAGGTGGCGATGCGCAACTGGCTCACACCGCACGACGGTACCCGGTCGCCGGGGGAGGGGGTGCGGGTTGAGACGGCAGGGCATACCGGGTATACATACTGAGTATGTCCATCCGTCACGGTCTGCTCGCCCTGCTCGACCAGGGCCCTCGCTACGGCTACCAACTGCGCACCGAGTTCGAGGCGCGCACCGGCGCCACCTGGCCACTCAACGTCGGGCAGGTCTACACCACGCTGTCCCGGCTGGAACGCGACGGCCTGGTCGAGCCCGCCGGGGAGGACGGGGAGGGCCACCAGTTCTACGCCGTCACCGAGGCCGGCCGCACCGAGCTGCGCGCCTGGTTCGACACCCCGGTACCCCGGACCAACCCGCCGCGCGACGAACTGGCGATCAAGCTCGCCATGGCCGTCACCGTCCCGGGGGTGGACGTCTCCGCCGTCGTCCAGGGGCAGCGCCGGCACAGCATCAAGGCGCTGCAGGACTACACCCGGCTCAAGGGCCGGGCCCTCGCCGGCGCCCCTCGGCCCGGTGAGGGGGGCCGGCCGGGCGCGGTGCCCTCGGCGAGCAACGACCTCGCCTGGCTGCTCGTCCTGGACCAGCTGATCTTCCAGACCGAAGCCGAGATCCGCTGGCTCGACCACTGCGAGACCCGGCTCGCCCAGCAGGCCGAACTCCTGCAGACCCGTACCGCCGAGGCCGCCCGCGACGGCGGTGCCGCACCCGCCAAACGCGGCCGCCGCCTGCGCACCTGAGCGCCCCGGCACCGAACCACCGGCCCGGGCCCCGACCCCGAGCCCACACCCAGTACTAGGGGGGAATCGTGTCCCACACCCAAGAGTCCCGGCAGGCGCCGGTGCTGCACCTGGAGGACGTCACCCGCGTCCACGGCCACGGCGCGGCCGAGGTCCAGGCCCTGCGCGGCGTCGACCTCAAGGTCCACCCCGGCGAGTTCGTCGCCGTCATGGGCCCCTCCGGCTCCGGCAAGTCGACCCTGCTGACGCTGGCCGGCGGCCTCGACAGCCCGAGCACCGGCCGGGTCCTGGTCGAGGGCGTCGCCCTCGGCGACCTCAACCGCAAGCGGCTCGCCCAGGTCCGCCGCCGCTCCGTCGGCTACGTGTTCCAGGACTACAACCTGATACCGGCCCTCACCGCCGCCGAGAACATCTCGCTGCCGCGCGAACTCGACGGCCTGTCGGCCCGTGCGGCCCGCCGCGAGGCCCTCGCCGCCCTGGAGGAACTCGGCATCCCCGAACTCGCCGACCGCTTCCCCGACGACATGTCCGGCGGCCAGCAGCAGCGGGTGGCCATCGCCCGCGCCCTGATCGGCGACCGCCGTCTGGTCCTCGCCGACGAACCCACCGGCGCGCTCGACTCCACCACCGGCGAGGCCGTCCTCGCCGTCCTGCGCGCCCGCTGCGACGCCGGCGCCGCCGCCATGATGGTCACCCACGAGGCCCGGCACGCCGCCTGGGCCGACCGCGTCGTCTTCCTGCGCGACGGCCGGATGGTCGACGAGTCCGTCAGCCAGGACGCCGCCAGCCTCCTGGTCAGCGCCGCCACCAACAGCATGAAGGTGGACGAGTGAAGCTCAGCGCCTGGCGGGTCGCCCTGCGCATCGCCCGCCGTGACGCCCTGCGCGCCAAGGGCCGCAGCGCCCTGGTCATCGCCATGGTCGCCCTGCCCGTCCTCGGTGTCACCGGCGCCGACGTGGTCTTCCGCAGCGCCGATCTCACGCCCGTCGAACACGCGGTACGGGTCATGGGCCAGGCCGCCGGCGCACTGGAGATGGTCGAACGCGGCTCCTCCGTCCAGCAGGCGCCCGACCCGGACACGGGGTTCACCATCCAGAACCCCAAGGACACCGCCAAGGACGGCGCCGCTCCCCAGGTCACCCCCGCGCAGCAGCGCGCCCTGGACACCGCACCCGCCGACCTGGCCCGGCAACTGCTCCCGGCCGGCGCCACCCTCGTGCCCGAACGGCAGGGCCCGTACACCGCGGCGAGCAGCACCGAGGGCCTGCTCAGCACCCGCGTCAGCGAGGCCGACCTGACCGACCCGGTCTGGAACGGCCGGATGAACCGGGTCAAGGGCCGCGCCCCCACGGGCGACCGCGAGGCCGCCGTCACCCCGGACTTCCTCAGGCGCTCCGGACTCAAGCTCGGCGACCGGACCGCCGTCCGCGGGCTGGAGGGCACCCCCTTCACGATCACCGGCGTCTACGAGTACCCCGGCGAACTGAACGGCACCGAACTCATCGCCCGCCCCGGCGCCGTCATCGACCAGCTCGCCAAGACCCCCGGCGCCACCCGCGGCCCGGCCGGCGGCACCGGTGAGCCCACCCGCTGGCTGGTCAAGCTCCCCGGCGGCGCCGGCCTCGACTGGCACAAGGTCACCGAACTCAACAAGTACGGCTTCAACCTCACCTCCCGCGCCGTCCTGATCGACCCGCCGGCCCGCGCCGACGTCCCGTACTACGTCGAACAGGACCGGCACCAGGTCGGCGACACCGCGTACTTCAACCAGACCGGCGTCGTCATCCTCGCCACCGTCGTCGGCATGGCCCTGCTGGAGATCGTCCTCCTCGCGGGCCCCGCCTTCGCCGTCGGGGCCCGGCGCTCCCGGCGGCAGCTGGGCCTGCTCGCCGCCGCCGGTGGTGAGCGCGCCAACGTCCGCGCCGTCGTCCTCGGCGGGGGCATCGTCCTCGGCGTCACCGGCGCTGTGGTCGGCCTCGGTCTCGGCGTCGGCCTGGCCGCGCTGCTGCGCACCCAGGCCGAGGAGTCCTCCGGTCGGCGCTTCGGCCACTTCGCCGTCCAGCCGCTCGACCTGTTCGGCGTGCTCCTGGTCGGCCTGGTCACCGGTCTGCTCGCGGCCGTCGTGCCCGCCGTCCAGGCCTCCCGCCAGGACGTCGTATCCGCGCTCACCGGCCGGGACTCGCTCAAGCCGCCGAGCCGCAAGCTCGCCGTGCTCGGCCTGGTGATGCTCGGCGGCGGTGCCGCCCTCGCGCTGTTCGGTGCCACCAGCGGCAACCGCAGCCTCGCCGTCCTCGGCGGCTCGGCCATCGCCGAACTCGGCATGGTCGCGCTCACGCCCTACCTGGTCGGCCTCTTCGGCCGGCTCGGCCGCTGGCTCTCGCTCGGCCCCCGGCTCGCCCTGCGCGACTCGGTGCGCCACCGCGGCCGCACCGCGCCCGCCGTCGCCGCCGTCATGGCCGCCGTAGCCGGCTCCGTCGCCGTCAGCGTCTACACCGCCAGCTTCGAGGAGCAGTACCGGCGCGAGTACGTCGCCCACGGTCCCGCCGGTGCCGTCCTGCTCGGCACCGGCTGGCTGTCCGCTGCCGACACCAAGCTGCTGCCGCAGATGCGCGAGGCCGTCGAACGCGGCATCCCCGACCTCGGCCCGCGCGCCGACGTCCAGAGCGTGCACTACAAGGAGAGCTGCTCCGACGACGGGGGGTGCGGCTACATCAGCGTCGAGGTGCCCAAGGAGATGCGCTGCCCCGTCACCGACACGGACCGCGCGTTCGGTCCCGGCGAGGTCGAGCGGATCCTGCAGACCGACAAGCGCTGCCAGACCAACAACCGCCGCGGCAGCCCCTACAGCCCGCTGTCGGCCGGCGACGCCACCCTGCTGCACAACCTCTACGGCGTCACCGACCCGGCCGCCGGCCAGGCCCTCGCGGCCGGCAAGGCCGTGGTCTTCGACGCCCGGTACCTCAAGGACGGCAAGGTCGCGCTGCAGTACACCGAACCGGTCTCCTTCAGCTCGTACACCGCGGGCGGCAGCGCCGACAAGAAGCCCGTCCGGCACGAGATCGCCGTCGACGCGGTCCTCGCGGACGCCGCGCTGCCCGCCCCCGGGCAGGCCGTGATCAGCCCGGACACCGCGGCCGCGCTCGGGTTCACCACCTCGGTGGCCGGCTCGGTCTGGCTGCCCGGCACCGTGCCCTCCGACGGCGCCCAGCAGAAGGCCGACGGCGCGCTCGCCAAGATCAGCGACCGCGACGTCCTCACCGTCGAGCGCGGCTATCAGTCCCAGGCCGATCTCGTCACTCTCGGCCTGAGCGTCTTCGCCGGCCTGGTCGCCCTGGGCGCCGCCGGCATCGCCACGGGACTGGCCGCCGCCGACTCCCAGCGCGACCTGACCACCCTCGCGGCGGTCGGCGCCGAGCCGCGCATCCGCCGCTCGCTGTCCGGCTTCCAGTGCGGCGTGATCGCCGCCATGGGCGCCCTGCTCGGCGTGGTCTGCGGCATCGTGCCGGGCGTGGCACTGCGCAAGGTCGAGGGAGCGGCGCGCAGCTACCCCGGCATGAGCCCGGAGGAGATCGCCAACGGCGCGACCGTGGTCTTCCCCTGGCTGACCATCGGAGCCACCGTCGTGGTGCTCCCGCTGCTCGCGGCCGGCCTGGCGGCGGTGCTCACCCGCTCGCGGATCACGATGCTGCGCCGCTCGGGCTGAGGCCCGCACCCCCTCCGTCACCCCCGTCCGCGCCCGTGCGCGGCGGGGGTGACGGAGGTTACAGCCCCGGGAACGCCCCTGAGCCGGAGGGCCGGGGCGGGCACCCGCACGGGCGAACTACAGTCGTCGGTATGACGAGTACCCCGGACAGCGTCGTCCGCTCCTACATCGACCGGCACCAGGCCGCCTTCCTCGAAGACCTCTCCGCGTGGCTGGCCATCCCGTCGGTCTCCGCCGACCCGGCCCGGGCCGGCGACGTGCGGCGCTCCGCCGAGTGGCTGGTCGGCAAGCTGCGCGACACCGGCTTCCCGGTCGCCGAGGTGTGGGAGACCGACGGCCTGCCGGCGGTGTTCGCCGAGTGGCCCTCCGGGGACGCGTCCGCGCCGACCGTCCTGGTCTACGGGCACCACGACGTGCAGCCCGCCGCCCAGGAGGACGGCTGGGACACCGAGCCGTTCACCCCGACCGTGGTCGGCGACCGGCTGTACGCGCGCGGCGCCGCCGACGACAAGGGCCAGGTGTTCTTCCACACCCTGGGCGTGCGGGCCCACCTGGCCGCGACCGGCCGCACCGCGCCGGCCGTCAACCTCAAGCTGCTGATCGAGGGTGAAGAGGAGTCCGGTTCGCCGAACTTCGCCGACCTGGTCCGCCGCGAGGCCGACCGGCTGGCCGCCGACGTGGTCGTCATCTCCGACACCGGCATGTGGTCCGCGTCCACGCCGACCGTCTGCACCGGCATGCGCGGCCTCGCCGACGCCCAGATCGACCTGTACGGGCCGGACACCGACATCCACTCCGGTTCCTTCGGCGGCGCCGTCCCCAACCCCGCCCAGGTCGCGGCCGAGCTGGCCGCCGCCCTGCACGACGCAGACCGCAAGGTGGCGGTCCCGGGCTTCTACGACGGCGTGATCGAGCTGACCGACCGCGAGCGCGAGCTGTTCGCCGAGCTGCCGTTCGACGAGGAGCAGTGGCTGGAGGTCGCCAAGTCGTCCGGCACCCGCGGCGAGGCCGGCTACTCCACCCTGGAGCGGATCTGGGCCCGCCCGACCGCCGAGGTCAACGGGATCTGGGGCGGCTACACCGGCCCCGGCGGCAAGACCATCGTCCCCGCGTCGGCGCACCTCAAGCTGTCCTTCCGGCTGGTCGCCGGGCAGGAGGTGGAGAAGGTCCGCGAGGCGGTGCGGTCCTGGGTGGCCGAGCGGGTGCCCGCGGGCGTCCGGTACGAGTTGGTCTTCCCGGGCGCGACCCGGCCCTGCCTGACCCCGCTGGACCACCCGGCGCTGCAGTCCACCGTCCGCGCGATGGGGCGGGCCTTCGGGCAGAAGATCCTCTTCACCCGCGAGGGCGGCTCCGGCCCCGCCGCCGACCTGCAGGACGTGCTGGGCGCGCCGGTGCTGTTCCTCGGCATCTCGGTGCCCTCGGACGGCTGGCACTCGGTCAACGAGAAGGTCGAACTCGACCTGCTGGCCAAGGGCGTGGAGACGGCCGCGTACCTGTGGGGCGACCTGGCCGAGAACTTCCGGCCCGGCGCGTGAGCGAGGGGCCGCGCACCGAGGCTGTCAGATCACTCATTCGGATGATTCACCACGTGGGGATGGAACGACGTGAGCACCGTGCCTGAGACCGAGCGCCCGCTGCACCTGGTACTGGCCCGGGCCGGGGTGGACCGGGCGGCCGAGCACCGGTTCGACGAGCCCTGGCTGGCGGCGGCCTGGAGCCACCCGAACACCCGGGTGCTGCCGATCGCCGGCGGCGAGGCGTTCGTCGTCGACACCGCGCAGGGCACCGAACTGGTGCTGCTGCCCTCCTTCGAGGCGCCGCAGGGCGGCGACCGGTACTTCCTCGGCACCGACCGGGACGGCGTCTCGTACTTCGCGCTGGCCGGCGAGAGCCTGCCCGGGCGCCTGGACGGCGACGCCCGTCCGGCCGGGCTGCGCGAGGTCGGCGGGCTGCTGTCCGACCGCGACGCCGGGCTGCTGGTGCACGCCGTCGCGCTGGAGCACTGGCACCGGCTGCACAGCTTCTGCTCGCGCTGCGGGCACCCGACCGAGAAGGCCGGCGCCGGGCACGTGCGGCGCTGCACCTCCTGCGCGGCCGAGCACTACCCGCGCACCGACCCGGCGGTGATCATGGTGATCACCGACGAGGAGGACCGCTGCCTGCTCGGCCGTCAGGCGCTGTGGCCGGAGGGCCGCTGGTCGACCCTGGCCGGCTTCGTCGAGCCGGGGGAGTCCATCGAGCAGGCGGTGGCCCGCGAGGTGCACGAGGAGGCGGGTGTGCAGGTCGGCGAGGTGCACTACGTCGCCAGCCAGCCGTGGCCGTTCCCGTCCAGCCTGATGCTCGGCTTCACGGGCAAGGCGCTGCCGGGCGGCACCGAGATCACCGTGGACGGCGAGGAGCTGGCCGAGGCGCGCTGGTTCTCCCGCGAGGAGCTGCGGGCCGGGATGGAGGCGGGCGAGATCCTGCCACCGTCCGGCATCTCGATCGCGCGGCACCTGGTCGAGCTCTGGTACGGCGAGCCGCTGCCGTCGGCGGCGCGCTGGTAATTCCGTACGAAAAGGGGGCGTGCGGCCAATGCCGCGCGCCCCCTTTTTTCTTTCCGATCCCTTTCCGGATTCCTCACAACCGGATGTTCGTATCCGGACGGGCCAGGTCTGCTACCGGAAGGCGCCTGCGGATCCCCGTCGTCAACCCGCACGGACGACATTGCCGGAAACGGCTGAAACCGTGTCACCGAGCTCGCTACATTCACTCGGTGACAATCCCCCGGGGCACCGCCCAATCCCCCAAATACCAGCGCCTCGCCGCCGACCTGCGCCGTCGGATCGCCGAGGGCGAGTTCACCGCCGACGCCGCCCTGCCGGTCGAGAGCGAACTGGAGCGCCAGTACGGCGTCGCCCGCAACACCGTCCGCCTCGCCGTCGACGTCCTGGTCAACGAGGGCCGGCTGGTCCGGCTCCAGGGCAAGGGCACCTACCTGCGCGAACACCCGGTCCTGGACCACCACGCCTACGGACCCACGCCGGCCCCCGCGCCGCGCGACTGCCTGGCCGGGCCCTCCGACGTCTACCTCGGCGAGGCCGCCGAAGCCGGGCGCGAACTCAGCACCGACTTCGAGATGATGATCGTCCGGGCCCGGGTCGACATCGCCGAACGGCTCGGACTGCGCCCCGGCGAGGCCATCGTGGTCCGCCGCCAGCTGCGGCTGCTCGACCGCGAGCCGTACTCCATCGAGGAGAGCCACTACCGGGCCGGCCTGGCCGCCGGCACCCCGCTGATGGAACCCGACCCCGTCGAGGGCGGCGACGAGGCCGTGCTCGCCACCCTCGGACGCACCGAGATCGGTGCCGTCGACCACCTCGTCGCCCGGATGCCCGGCCCCGAGGAGGCCCAGTGGTTCCAGGGCGGCCCCGGCGTGCCGCTCGTGGTGCAGACCCGCGTCACCTACGACCGGCGCGGGCCCGTCCGGGTCATCGAGACCCGCTACTCGGCCGACCGCAGCCGGCTCGTCTACGGCGTCGGCGACCTCGGCGCGCGCACCACCCTGCCCGCGCCCGCCGCGCCCGTCGACCCCGCCCGGGCCGACGCGACGTGACGCGCGCCGGCCCGGGCGACCCGGCCGGATCAGGCCGCCAGGGCCTTCTTGACCTGCAACAGGCTCGGGTTGGTCATCACGACCCGCTCGCCGCCGCCCACCGGCGTCACCAGCACCGTCGGCACCGTCTGGTTGCCGTTGTTCACGGACTCGACGAAGGACGCCGAGGCCGGGTCCTCCTCGATGTTGATCTCGGTGTAGCCGATGCCTTCACGGTCCAACTGGCTCTTGAGTCGGTTGCAGTACCCACACCAGGTCGTGCTGTACATCGTCACGGTGCCGGACATCGAGGGGGCTCCTTCGAAAGAGAGGTGCGTACGGTCTCCGGAGGGAACGTTCACCGGACGACGGGCATTCCGGACCGCCATCGACCGCACTGCGGAGTGATCATCCTGCGATCACACCGGGCCTGTGGACAACCCCGCCCCCGTTGTCCCACCGGGCTGAGAAGATGGAACGCATGCAGGAAGACCTCTTGAGCGGCAGCCCGTACGACGCCCCCCACGGCTCCCCCTGGGCCGACCCCGGCGCCGCGACGGGCCCCGACGCCGTGCTCGCCGGGCTCGACCCCGAGCAGCGCGCCGTCGCCACCGCCCTGCAGGGCCCGGTCTGCGTCCTCGCCGGCGCCGGCACGGGCAAGACCCGCGCCATCACGCACCGCATCGCGTACGGCGTGCGCAGCGGCGTCTACCACCCCCAGCAGGTCCTCGCCGTCACCTTCACCGCCCGCGCCGCCGGCGAGATGCGCGGCCGCCTGCGCCAGCTCGGCGCCGAGGGCGTCCAGGCCCGCACCTTCCACGCCGCCGCCCTGCGCCAGCTCCAGTACTTCTGGCCCCGCGCCGTCGGCGGCCCGGTCCCCCAGCTCCTCGAGCGCAAGGTCCAGCTCGTCGCCGAGGCCGCCGGCCGCTGCGGCCTGCGCGTCCAGCGCACCGAACTGCGCGACCTCACTGCCGAGATCGAATGGGCCAAGGTCACCCAGATCAGCCCCGAGGACTACCCCGTCGCCGTCGCCAAGTCCGGCCGCGAAGCCCCCCGCGACCCGGCCGAGACCGCCCAGGTCTACCGCGTCTACGAGGAGACCAAGAGCCGCCGCGGCAACATCGACTTCGAGGACGTCCTGCTCCTCACCGCCGCCATCCTGGAGGACCGCCCGGACATCGCCGACCAGGTCCGCTCCCAGTACCGGCACTTCACCGTCGACGAGTACCAGGACGTCTCCCCGCTCCAGCAGCGCCTGCTCGACCAGTGGACCGGCCCCGACGGCGGCGCCAGCCTCTGCGTCGTCGGTGACGCCAGCCAGACCATCTACTCCTTCACCGGCGCCACCCCCGACTACCTGCTGAACTTCCGCGGCCGTCACCCCGAGGCCACGGTCGTCAAACTCGTCCGCGACTACCGCTCCACCCCGCAGGTGGTCCACCTCGCCAACGGACTGCTCGCCCAGGCCCGCGGCGAAGCCGCCCGCCACCGCCTCGAACTCGTCTCCCAGCGCGAAGCCGGCCCCGAACCCGTCTACACCGAGTACGAGGACGAACCCACCGAGGCCGAGACCACCGCCCGCCGGATCAAGGACCTCCTGGCCACCGGCGTGCGCGCCAGCGAGATCGCCGTCCTCTTCCGCACCAACGGCCAGTCCGAGGTCTACGAGCAGGCCCTCGCCGACCTCGGCGTCCCCTACCAGCTCAAGGGCGCCGAACGGTTCTTCGAGCGCCCCGAGGTCCGCGACGCCGGAGTCCTGCTGCGCGGCGCCGCCCGCGCCGCCTCCGACCCGCTCACCGACGGCGCCCCCGACCTCGCCGGACAGGTCCGCGCCGTCCTCGCGACCCGCGGCTTCACCCCCGAGCCCCCGGCCGGCTCCGGCGCCGTCCGCGACCGCTGGGAGTCCCTCGCCGCCCTCGTCCGCCTCGCCGAGGAGTTCGAGCGCACCCGCACCGCCGCCGGCCAGGGCACCGACCTCGCCGCCTACGTCACCGAACTCGACGCCCGCGCCGCCGCCCAGCACGCCCCCGCCGTCGAGGGCGTCACCCTCGCCTCCCTGCACGCCGCCAAGGGCCTCGAGTGGGACGCCGTCTTCCTCGTCGGCCTCACCGAGGGCACCCTGCCGATCATCTATGCCAAGACCGACGAGCAGGTCGAGGAGGAACGCCGTCTGCTCTACGTCGGCGTCACCCGCGCCCGCAAGCACCTCAGCCTCTCCTGGGCCCTCTCCCGCTCCCCGGGCGGCCGGGCCAGCCGCAAGCCCAGCCGCTTCCTCGACGGGTTGCGGCCGGGCTCCTCCGCACCCGGCGCGCGGACCGGCGCGCGTGGCGGTCGCGGGGGCGTCGAGCCCGGCGAGCGCTCCGCCGCCCGGCGGGTCCGCGGACCGGTCACGTGCCGGGTCTGCGACCGGGTGCTCACCGAGGCCGTCGAACGCAAGCTGCGCCGCTGCGAGAGCTGCCCGTCCACGATGGACGAGGGGCTCTACGAGCGGCTGCGCGAGTGGCGGGCCCGGCAGGCCAAGGAGCAGGGCGCCCCGGCCTACGTGGTGTTCACCGACGCGACGCTGATGGCGATCGCCGAGGACGTGCCCGCCAGCCGCGGGGAACTGGCCTCGATCTCGGGGGTCGGCGCGATGAAGCTGGACAAGTACGGGGCCGCCGTGCTCTCGTTGTGTGCGGGGGAGGAGCCCGAGGAGGATCCGGACGGCGTCGAGGACGACGGTTCGGTCGATCCGGCGTGAGCCGGCACGGGCGCGGTCCAGGGGACTGCTCGGGGGACTTCGAAACCGGCTGCGGAGCGCGCCGTGGAACTCACCGCGAAAAATAGTTTGCGCGGCGTACCGGGAGCGCAATAGCCTGCCGGGGCGGTCAAGGGGACGCGATCGCACGGGGTGACACCTGTGCCGGTTCCCCTGCACCCACAGCTTCACTGCTTCACTGCTTTACCGAGACAGACATCCGAACATTCGGAGCCGGGGAAACCTGGCTCCGCGAGACGCCGAGAGGAGGCGAGCACAGTGGGAAACATCATGATCACCAAAATGACTGGCCAGACCGTTGTCGCTGCCTCCCTGCGTGCCGCCCGTCTGCGGGCGCTCGCCGAGCTCGGTGGAACCGGTCTGGGTCTCGACACCACCGGTGTCTCCGTCATCTCCGCTGTCAGTGGTCTCGGACACACTGATCTGTGCCTCACGGGCAGCAGGAGCATCGAAGGCGCCGTCGTCGAGACCGGTCTGTCCCGTGACTGGGCGCCGGTCGGCACGTCGCGCTCCCCGCGCGATGAGCGACCGACCCAGGCACCGAAGGCAGCCGTAGCCGCCGCCCTGCATGGCGGCTATGCGCAGGTCATCGGTGCCGGAAACCCCCAGAAGCAGAACGAGCAGCAGATCAACCAGGCCATGGCCGCCTTCAACGGCGCCAAGGCCATCCGGATGCGGGCCTTCCGCGGGCCTGAACCCTGGAGAGAACGAACCTGAGTCAGCCTCAGGTCGGCACCTCCAGGGCCGCGGAACCCGTCACCACCGGGATCCGCGGCCCTTCTGTTTTGTCCGGTACGCAAGACCACCCAGGCCCTCCGGGGCCTCCGGCCCAGCACCACCAGTCGACTGGGCCGGAACCACTGAGAAGACGAGGAAGACGCCACAGTGTCCACGGTCATCACACCGCCCACCCCGTCCGTACCGCCGACAAGCCAGATCACCAAGGCCGACCAGGCCGACCCCCCGGAGGTTCTTTCCATGCAGATCACCTCGATCGAGCAGGCCGAAGCGCTCGGTCTCCCCATCCCGTGCCGCGCCTTCGACCCCGAGGTCTTCTTCGCCGAGACGCCCGCCGACGTCGAGTACGCGAAGTCCCTCTGTGGTACCTGCCCGGTGAAGGACTCCTGCCTGACCGGCGCCCTCGAGCGGCGTGAGCCGTGGGGCGTCTGGGGCGGCGAGCTGTTCGTCCAGGGTGTCGTCGTGGCCCGCAAGCGGCCGCGTGGCCGCCCGCGCAAGACCGAGGTCATGGCGTGAACCCCGCCGACCAGGCCAGGGTCGTCCGCCGGGGAGAGCAGCCCCCGCTGGACAGCGCCCTCCGCCGATCCGTGCGGATCGCCGCCGCCAAGGCCGACGCCGCAGCCCGTACCCCGTTCCCGAGCACGCACCCCGAGCAGGACCACGACATGAACCCCGCCGCCGTCGATCCCACCGCCCGCGCCGAGCAGGCCACCGAACGTCAGACCCAGAACAGGATCCTCGAAATGCAACTCCTCCACGAATCCCTGGCCCGAGCCCATATGCAAGACAGGCTCCACGAGGCCGAGAACCAACGGCTCGTCAGCCGGGTCGTCCGGGCCCACAAGCTCAGGCAGCGGGCCGAGCGGGCCTCGCTGCGGGCCCGCAAGGCCCTCGCCGTGGCGCTGATGTAGTGCCAGCGGGCCCTCGGGCCCTTTCGCTTGACCCCCGTCGTGCCGCAGGCCGCTCCCCGAAGTGGGGAGCGGCCTGCGGCCGTTGGGGCCGGCGGCGGGGCCGGCGCGTTCCGTCAGCTCTTCGGGACGCGGGGGGAGCCGGTGCTCTTGCGGGCCTTCGGCTTCTCCGGAACCAGCGGCTTTTCCGGCTTTTCCGTCTTCTCCGGTCGCTGCGGCCGTCGCGGCCGGACCGCCCGGTCGGCGAACTCGGGCAGCCACTCCAGCATCTCCGCGCGGAACGGCGCCTTGGCGCCCAGCTGGCAAAGCACACCGATGGTGCTCAGCGTCACCCGGTGGATCAGCAGGTAGGCGGGCGGCAGGTTGAGCTGCTTGCCCAGGTTGTAGGCGGGCGAGCGCGGATCGGCGATCCGGGCCGCCTGGGCACGCATCCACGCCCGGGTGAAGTGGAAGTTCTCCACCGCGGCCGGCTCGATGATCGGCAGCAGGTAGTCCAGCACCGCGTCCGCGTCCAGCCGGATCGAGGGCTTCACGAAGCCCTCCTCGCGCAGCATCTTCAGGACGCCCGCCGCGTCCCCGTCCAGCGCCATCCGCAGCGAGGCCCCGATCGGCGCGGGCAGGCCGCCCGGCAGCCGGTCCACCGTGCCGAAGTCCAGCACGCCCAGCCGCCAGCCGGACACCGGGCCGTCGTCCTTCAGCAGCCGGAAGTTGCCCGGGTGCGGGTCCGCGTGCAGCAGGCCGGTCCGGGACGGGCCGGCGAACAGGAACCGGGCCAGCAGCTGCCCGGCGCGGTCGCGCTCCTCCTGGGTGCCGCGCGCGATCACCTCGGCCAGCGGGGTGCCGTCCATCCACTCGGTGACCAGCACCTGGTCGGCCTGCGCCACCACGCCCGGCACCACGATGTCCGGGTCGCCGGCGAACTCCTCGGCGTGCCGGCGCTGGGCCTGCGACTCCAGCTCGTAGTCCAGCTCCTCCGAGACCCGCTCGCGCAGTTCGGCGATCAGCGGCTTGATGTCCAGCCCCGGGATCAGCGGGCCCAGCAGCCAGGCCACCCGGCTCAGCTGCGACAGGTCCGCGAGCAGCGCGTCGCCCGCGCCCGGGTACTGCACCTTGACCGCGACCCGGCGGCCGTCGTGCCAGACCGCCCGGTGCACCTGGCCGATCGAGGCCGCGGCCGCGGGCCGGTCGTCGAACTCCCGGAACAGCTCGCGCCAGTCGTCCCCGAGCCGCTGGGCGAGCGCGGTGTGCACCTTGGCGGCGGGCATCGGGGGAGCGGCGTCCTGCAGCTTGGTGAGCGCCGCCCGGTACGGACCGGCGACCTCCTCCGGCAGTGCGGCCTCGAAGACGGACAGCACCTGCCCGAACTTCATCGCCCCGCCCTTGAGCTCGCCGAGGACCTTGAACAGCTGGTCGGCGGTGGCCTGTTGCAGCTCGGCGGTGACCACCTCGGCGGAGCGGCCGCCGATCCGCCTGCCCAGGCCGAGCGTGGCGCGACCGGCTATCCCCAGCGGCAGGGCGGCGAGCCGTGCCGTGCGGGTCACTGCCTTGCGCGGAAGATCGCTCACCCCTGGCCTCCAATCCCTGGCCCCCCGACACCGGACGGCCGACCATCACTACGCCATTGTGCCCGCTCCCCGCGCCGCGCCCGCCGGAATTCCGCGAGGTGGGGCGGGGAGCGCCATCCCTTTGCGGGGAGTTGGGCGGCTTGGTCCGGTCGGCCGGGGTCGGCCGGGGTGGGCCGGGCAGGCCGAGGGGCGGCCGGGGTCAGCGGGGCAGGCGCAGGGCGAGGCCGTCCAGGACGACCTCCAGGCCGTAGGCGAACTTGGCGTTGCGGACCTCGGCCGGGTCGGTGAGCGCGGCGGCGGCCGCGTAGGCGTCGGCGAGATGGGCGTAGTCGGCGCTGGCCTGCTGGGCGGCGGGCATCAGGCGGGCGATGAAGTCGGCCTCGCTCTCCCCGGAGCGGGCGACGGTGGTGAGCCAGGCCGCCTCGGTCGTGCTCATCCCGACGACGTAGGAGATGAGCGTGTCGATCGCCCGGACCGGCTCGGGGAAACCGACGGCGGCGAAGAAGGCGGTCAGCCGCTCGCCGTAGGACGCCAGGTTGGGGCCGAGGTAGGCGAGGCCGGCCTGGCCCAGCACGGAGGACAGCCAGGGGTGGCGCAGGGCCGTCGTCCGGAAGGCCTCGGCGGCCTCGGTGGCGGCGGCCCGCCAGTCGGGGCTGTCGGCGGGCGGCAGGGCCATCTCGCCGAAGACCTCGTCCACCGCGAGTTCCATCAGCTCGTCCTTGGTCGCGACGTGCCGGTAGAGGGAGGTGGCGCCCGCGTTGAGGCGGGTGGCGAGCTTGCGCATGCTCAGGGCCTCGGTGCCGTCGGCGTCCAGCATGGTGATCGCCTCGCGCACGATCGAGGCCCGGCTGAGGGCGGGCTGGTCGGGCTCGCGCTGTTGGCGGGCCCACACGGACGGGATCGGGTTCGTTCGGGCGGCCATGGGCTGCTCCTCCTCCTACGTGCTGCGTACACCGTTCGCATCGAGCGTACAGGAGTCAGTGGTTGCGCACACTGTTCCGCCATGCGTACAGTGTTCGCATCGACGGAACGCAGTGCGCACCGAAGGAACGGTGTGCGCGATTGGGGAGGGGAAGCTGATGTCAGCCGACAACGTGACCGAGGCCGGGGGCCGCAACCCGCACCGCTGGTGGATCCTGATCGTGCTCTGCCTGAGCTCGCTCGTGCTGGTGATCGACAGCATGGCCCTGACCGTCGCGGTCCCCTCGATGACCACCGACCTCGGCGCGAGTGCCCAGGACACCCAGTGGATCCTCGACTCCTACGTCCTGGTCTTCGCCGGCCTGCTGCTCACCTCCGGCAGCCTCGGCGACCGCTTCGGCCGCCGGAAGGTCATGATCATCGGATTGCTGCTCTTCGGAGCGGCCTCGCTCGCCGCGACCTTCTGCGCCAGCCCTGCCGAGGTCATCGTCGCCCGGATCGCGATGGGCGTCGGCGGCGCGCTGATCATGCCCTCGACGCTGTCGATCCTCATCACCGTCTTCGACGGGGACGAGCGCAACAAGGCGATGGCCGCCTGGGGTTCGGTCTCGATGCTGGGGCTGGTCGGCAGCCCGGTGCTCGGCGGCGTGCTGATCGCCCACTTCTCGTGGCACTCGATCTTCTTCATCAACGTCCCGGTGGTGGCGCTGGCGATCCTGGCGGGCCTGCTGCTGATGCCGGAGTCCAAGGGGCCGTGGCAGAAGCCCGACCCGCTGGGCGCGGTGCTGTCGGCCGTCGGCATGACCGCCCTGATCTGGTGGATCATCGAGATCCCGCAGCACGGCGCGTTCGCAGGCCGGGCGCTGGTCACCCTGGTCGTCGCGGTGGCCGCGCTCGTCGGGTTCGTGGTGTGGGAGAACGTCACCGCCGCGCCGATGGTGCCGCTGGCGCTCTTCAAGGCCCGCAACTTCAGCGGGGGTTCGCTGTCGCTGACCCTGGTCCAGATCGGCAACGGCGGGCTGCTGCTGGTGCTCACCCAGTACCTCCAGTTCGTGCTCGGGTACTCGCCGGTCAAGGCGGGCCTCGCGTTCCTGCCGCTGGCCGTCGCGGCACTGCTCGGCAACGGGTTCGGCGCCAAGTTCGCGGCGAAGTTCGGCAACCGGCTGCTGATCCTCGCCGGGATGCTCGTCATGGCCTCCTCGTTCGCGCTGCTGACCACCGTCTCGGCCGACACCGGCTTCGCCGTCCCGTCGGTGGCGCTCGGTCTGCTCGGCCTCGGGGCGGGCCTGGCGATGCCGGCCGCGGTGGGCGCGCTGATGGGGACGATCCCGGCGGAGCAGGCCGGCGTCGGCTCGGCGCTGAACGACACCATCCAGCAGGCGGGCACCGCGCTCGGCATCGCGATCCTGGGCTCGCTGCTGTCGAGCGGCTTCGCGAACGGGATGCCGGCCGGGACGCCGGAGCAGGCGAAGCACTCCATCGCCGGGGCGCTGGCGATCGCCAACGGGGACTCCGGGCTCGTCCGGACCGCCCGGGAGGCCTTCACCGGGGCGATGACGACCACCTTCACGGTCAGCGCGATCGGTGTGCTGGCGGCGGCGCTGGTGGCCACGCTGGTGATGCGGGACCGGAAGGCGGAGGCCGGGGCCGAGGAGAACACCGAGGAGGCGGTGGTCGCCGCCTGAGTCCCGGTCGGACGGAGTCCGGTCGGCGCGTGCACCGGGAAGGCCGGCACCTGCGGGGTGCCGGCCTCCGGCGCTCTTCGGCGTTCTTCGGCGCTGTGACTCGGCCCCTCGACCCCTCAGCCCGGCGGCCCCTCAGCCCGGTGGCAGCGGTTGCCACAGGCACCCGCAGTCCGGGTGCCCCCGCAGCCGCAGCCGCCGGGCCATCCCGTCACCCGCCGACACCTCGCACCACCCGTCCACACTCGGCGGCCGGCCACCGTCCAGGTACACCTGCACCTGCAGCGCGGCCAGTCCGGCGACCGCCGTGGCCAGGGCCGTGTCGCAGGCCGGCGTACGGGCGCGGCCCGGGCCCTCGTGGGCCAGCTGGGCCAGGACCCGAGGCCAGGCCGCGTCCTCGTCCTCCCTGCGCAGCACCAGGCAGTGCCCGCACGCCGACATCCCGGGGATCACCAGCGGCCCGACGACGCCGAACTCCTCGACCACGCCCACGTACAGGTGCGGCACCCCGGCCCGGAGCAGCAGCCGGGCCTCGTACGTCCCGCCCGCGAAGGCGGCGCTGCCGTCCCGGGGCGCGAGGACCACGAAGTCCGGTGGCGGGTCGCCGGGCCCGCGGCGCGGTGCCGGAGCCGGCGGACGGCCCGCGGCGCGCTGCACCGCCTCCCGGGCCGCCGTCGAGCGCAGCCGCCCGACGTCCCCGGGCGGCAGCCCCGCCGGGGAGCAGTCGCCCGGCGTGACCCGGCCGCCGTCCACGACGGTGACCGTGCCCGTGCCGCCGGCGGCGAGCACCGCCGCCACGGCGGCACCGACCCGGCCCGCGCCGCGTACCTCGATCCGCGCGTCGGCCCGTCGGGCCAGGATCGCCGGTGCGGCGCCCGGGCCGGAGTGGACCAGGGAGAGCGAGGCGAGGTCGGGCCCGAGCAGCTCCCGGTGCGGCTGGGGGAAGCGGGCCAGTGTCCGGTCGGCGGCCTCCGCGTCGTCCAGCAGCCCGGTCTCCGCCAGCTCGGTCAGCAGGGTGTCGGTCGGCTCGCGGCCGAGGCCGATCCGCTCGCCGGCCGCCAGGAGTTCGGGCCGGTCGCGCGTGCCGTCGAGCAGCCCGAGGAACTCGCACAGGGTCGGGTCGGCATTGCCGAGCACCCCCGCGTGGCGGGTGACGGTGCCGAACTGCAGGGTCTCGGAGTCCCGCCAACTGCGGGACAGGGCGGGCTTCAGTGCGAGGCGCACGGCGATCTTCCTCCCGATCGTTTCCGGACGGCTGACCGCAGCATGCCCCATCGGGCCGACGGGGCGTCGAAGGTTTTCCACAGGTCCGTGCACATGATCGGACCAGCGGTTCGCACGCCCTGTGGATAACCGGCCATCCTCCCCGGCGTCGGTTTCCGGACACCCGCCGTCGACATTTCGTTCCCGATCACTCCATGAAAGATTCCGGCCATGGCAGCGGACTTCTGTCCGTGCCACCGGGTAACGTCGTGTGCCATGGCAGCCGAGCGGGACTCCCATCCACCGGCGTCGCGTCGGCGTGCCCGTGCAGCGTCCGGGTCGCAGATCGCGACGCCGAACACGCGCGGCCGCCCGGACCAGCTGCACCCGGACCAGCTGCACCCGGAGCAGCAGCCGAGGTCGGCGCCGCCGCATCCGCCCGTCGGGGCGGTCTCCCCGGAGGCGCTCGACCGCAGCCGGGTCGAGGTGCGGCGCAGCGCCCGCCGCAGTCGTACGGTCTCCGCCTACCGCGAGGGCGACCGCACCGTGGTGCTGATCCCGGCCCGGATGTCGCACGCCGAGGAGCAGCGCTGGGTCGCGCAGATGCTGGAGAAGCTCGCCGCCCAGGAGTCCCGGCGGATCCCCGGGGACGAGGCCCTGATGACCCGGGCCCGTGAGCTGTCGGCCGCCTACCTGGAGGCCCGCGCCCATCCCCGCCAGGTCCGCTGGGTCACCAACCAGAACTCGCGCTGGGGCTCCTGCACCCCGAGCGAGGGCACGATCCGCCTCTCCCACCGTCTCCAGGGCATGCCGGAGTACGTGCTGGACTACGTGCTGCTGCACGAGCTGGCGCACCTGCTGGTGCCGGACCACGGTCCGGCGTTCTGGGCCCTGCTGGAGGCCTACCCCCGGACCGAGCGGGCCCGCGGCTACCTGGAGGGCGTGGTCTCGGCGGCCCGGCTGCCGCACATCCCCGGTGCCCGGCACGCCGACCAGGGGTCCGACCCGGCCACCTCCTGCGGCTGACGCGCCCCGGGGGGCGGCGGAAGCCGACCGGAGGACGACAAGAAGGGGGCGCGGGCCGTATCGGCCCGCGCCCCCTTCCGCTGTCGCACCTCAGCCGGTCAGCTGCCGCGCCCGGGCCACCAGATCGCGCACCGAGTGGTCGGTGAGCTCCGGCAGCCCGTCGTAGTCGAACCAGCGCAGGTCCAGCGACTCCTCGCTGATCAGCGCCTGCGCGCCGGCCGGGGCCACCGCGATGAACTGGACGTCGAGGTGGGTGTTCTCCGGCCGGTCCTTGCCGGTGCAGCGGACCACGTGCCGGTCCAGCTTGGCCGGGACCGGGGCGCCGTCCGCCTCCAGCAGGACCAGGTCGGGGATGCCGGACTCCTCGACGGCCTCGCGCAGCGCGGCCGAGGCGAGGTCGCGGTCGGCGGGCTCGCAGTGCCCGCCCATCTGCAGCCACATGCCGACCTTGGGGTGCAGGGTGAGCAGCACCCGCCCGGCGGCCGGGTCGACGACGGCCGCGCTCGCGGTGATGTGCGCGGGCAGGCAGGACCGGTACATGCCCTCGGGCTGCGCGGCCAGGTGCGCCAGGTAGTCGAGCCGCAGCCGCTCCTGGTCCTCCTCGGCGGGGCGCCACGCGGACAGCGTGCGGACGGCGTCCGCGTGCAAGGGGGACGCGGACGTTCCGGGGTCCGTCATGCGGTGGGCTCGCCCTTCCCGTCGGTGTCGGTGCCGTCGGTCTTCGGCTTGCCGTCGTCCTCGGAGAGGTCGTCGTCCTTGCCGAGGTCGGGGCCCTTGGTGAGGTCGGGCTTGCCGGCCGCGGCCTCGCCGAGCAGCCTGTCGATCGCGTCGAAGTCGAGCCCGCCCTCCAGGCCGTCCGCGGTGCCCCGGTGCACGAAGGCGTCCGGGTCGTCGAGGTCGGCGGCGGTGGGCAGCATGTCCGGGTGCTCCCAGAGCGCGTCGCGGCCCTCGACGCCGCGGGCGTCGGCGAGCAGCGCCCACAGCCGGGAGGCGTCCCGCAGGCGGCGCGGGCGCAGCTCCAGGCCGACCAGGGTGGCGAAGGTCTGCTCGGCGGGCCCGCCGGCCGCGCGGCGCCGGCGGACGGTCTCGCGCAGCGCGCCGGCCTGCGGCAGGTGCGGTTCGGCGGCGGCGTGCACGACGGCGTCGACCCAGCCCTCGACCAGCGCGAGCGCGGTCTCCAGGCGGGCGAGCGCGGCCTTCTGCTCGGGGGTGTCCTCGGGCTGGAGCAGGCCGCCGGCGAGCGCGTCCTGGAGCGCCTCGGGGTTGCTCGGGTCGAGCTGGCCGACGAGCTCCTCCATGCGGGAGGTGTCGACCTTGATGCCGCGCGCGTAGGCCTCGACGGCGCCCAGCAGGTGGGCGCGCAGCCACGGCACATGGGCGAAGAGTCGCTGGTGGGCGGCCTCGCGCAGGGCGAGGTAGAGGCGGACCTCGTCGGCGGGCACGCTCAGGCCCTCGCCGAACTCGGCGACGTTCTGCGGCAGCAGCGCGGCCTGGCCGGCCGGGGCGAGCGGCAGGCCGACGTCGGCGGAGCCGACCACCTCGGCGGCGAGCGCGCCGAGGGCCTGGCCGATCTGGGTGCCGAACATGGCGCCGCCCATGGAGCGCATCATGCCCATCAGCGGGCCGGCCATGGCCTGCATCTCCTCGGGCAGGATGCCGCCCATGGCGTTGCCGACGCGCTCGGCGACCGGGTCGACCAGGTCCTTCCAGACCGGGAGAGTGGCCTCGATCCACTCGGCGCGGCTCCAGGCGACGGCGGTGCCGGCGCCGGAGGGGAACTCGGTGGCGCCGTCGAGCCACAGGTCGGCCAGGCGGACGGCCTCGGCGACGGCGGAGCGCTCGGCGGCGCTGACCGAGCGGTCCTTGCTCTTGCCCTCGGCGGGCTCGGCGACGACGCTCTGGCGGGCGATGTTCTTGGCGAGGTCCCAGTTCACCGGGCCGCCCTCGAACGAGAGCATCTGCCCGAGCTGCTGGAACGCGGCGCCGAGGTCGCCGGGGTTCATGCCGCCGAACATCGCGGCGAAGGGGTTGTCGGCGCCGCCGGGGCCGCCCGGGGCACCGGGCATCCCGAACATCGCGCCGAAGGGGTTGCCGCCCCCGAAGCCGAACTGCTGCGGGCCGGAGGCGGACTGGTCCTGGTCCTTCTTCTGCGCGTCGTCGGGCTTGGCCTTGCCGTCCTCGGGCTCCTCGGGCGGAACGCCGAATCCGAAGGGAAGGTCGCTCACGGGGTCCTCGATCCGGTCGGCCGTCATGCGGGTGTGGCGGAAAAGTCTGCGCCCGGGGCGGTGGCGGAGTGGGGGACTCGGGGGCGGCTCCCGCGCGGCAGGTCCGCGCCGGGTGCACCGCCGGGCCTTCGCCTCGGGCAGGATGGACGTACGTGACACACGTCCGTACGCACATAAGCTAACCGTGGAGGATGGCCGGTGAGTTCCCCGCCCTCGGACGTTCGCTCTGGGCTGACCGGAGGAGAGGAGGCGTCGGACACCACGGCGTCGCCGCCTCCAGCCTACGGCGGACGGCCGCTGACCGTGGCGGTGACGGGCGCCGCGGGTGTGCTGGGGGAGCGGGTCGCGGCGCGACTGGTGGCCTCCCCGCACGTGAAGAAGGTCCTGGCGGTCGACGACCGGCGCGGCGAGGTCCCGGGCGTGCAGTGGCGGGTGCTGGACGTACGGGACCCGGCGGTGGCCGAGCGGCTGGTCGGGGTCGACGTGGTGGTGCACCTCGCGATGGACTTCGGCATGGAGTCCGACCCGCGGGCCCGCAGCGCCTACAACGTGCGCGGCGCCCAGACGGTGCTGACCGCGGCCGCGGCCGCCGGGGTGCAGCGGGTGGTGCTGTGCACCTCGGCGATGGTCTACGGCGCGCTGGCCGACAACGAGGTGCCGCTGGCCGAGGACTCCGAGCTGCGGGCGACCGAGGAGGCCTCGCTGGTCGGGGACCTGCTGGAGATCGAGCGGCTGGCCCGCCGCGCGCCGCGCGCCCACCCCGGGCTGCAGGTGACGGTGCTGCGCCCGGCCGTGGTGGTGGGCCCCGGTGTGGACACCGTGCTGACCCGGCACTTCGAGGCGCCCCGGCTGCTGGTGGTGGCCGGCTCCCGCCCGTGCTGGCAGTTCTGCCACGCGGACGACCTGGCGGCGGCGCTGGAGTACGCGGCGCTGGGCCTGGTCGAGGGCGAGGTGACGGTCGGCTGCGACGGCTGGCTGGAGCAGGAGGACGTGGAGCGGCTGTCGGGGATCCGGCGGATGGAGCTGCCGGCCGCGCTGGCGCTCGGGACGGCCGCGCGGCTGCACCGGCTGGGCCTGACCCCGGCGCCGGCCGGGGACCTGGCGTACACGATGTACCCGTGGGTGGTGTCCGGCAGCCGGCTGCACGAGGCGGGGTGGCGCCCGGCGCACACCAACGAGCAGGTGCTGGCCGAGCTGCTGGCCCAGGTGTCCGGCAAGCACGCGGTGGCGGGGCGCCGGTTGGGCGGCAAGGAGGCCGCGACCAGCCTGGGGGCGGCCGGGGCGACGGTGGCGCTGGTCGGTACGGCGGCGCTGGTGCGCCGGGCCCGCAAGCGGCGCCGGTTCTGAGGCGGCGCCGGTTCTGAGGCGGTGCCCGGTCCGAGGCGGTGCCGGGTCCGAGGCGCGCCGCTTCTGAGGCGTGCCGATCGACGGATCGGCGCGGTTTTCTCACGATGCGAAATTTCCACATCGTGATGCGGAAGACACTTGCCTCCGACCGGTCCGGATGAGGAATCATGGGGTCATGTCCGAGAACCACGACCCCATCCGCCTGCTCGCCATCCGCGACACCCCGCTCTCGCTGGACGAGGTGTACGAGGCGGTCGGCGACGACGCGGCCGGCGGCACCACCGTCTTCGTCGGGACGGTCCGTGACCACGACGGCGGCAAGTCGGTCGCCGCGCTGGAGTACAGCTGCCACCCCAACGCCGAGCAGGAGATGCGCCGGATCGCCGAGAAGGTCGTCGCCGACTTCCCGGTCCGGGCGCTCGCTGCGGTCCACCGGGTCGGCCGGCTGGAGATCACCGACAAGGCCGTGATCGTCGCCGTCTCCTGCGCCCACCGCGGCGAGGCCTTCGCGGCCGCCCGCCGGCTGATCGACGACCTCAAGCACGAGGTGCCGATCTGGAAGCACCAGGTCTTCGCCGACGGCGAGGAGGAGTGGGTCGGCGCCGGCAGCTGCTGACGCCGACCGCCCGCACCGCGGCGTCGCACTCGCCGTGAAGCCGCACCCGCCGTGGAGCCGCTCGCACCTGCCACGAAGCGGCTTGCGCCGCGGAACCGCCCGCATGTCCCGCGCGTCTGTCGGGTCAGGCGCGCCGGGGCCTCACTCGAACGGGTTCGCGGCGGCGCCCCGAATAACTCCCTGGAAGTGAGCCGATCGGCCGTCCCGTAACCCGGACGGCGCCGGCCGCGTTGTCCGCCGGAGTGGTTAATCTGCTCATAGACACGACGAGCTGGGAGTACTGACATGGGTGCGCTCGCCTGGTTGATCATTCCGGTAGTCGCCGTCCTGGCCGCGGCCCTCTGGGCGGGCTGGGCCCAGCGGGCCCCGAGAGCCACGGGGGACCCTGCCTCGCTCGCCGAGCACCGGCGGTTCATGGCCGCCATGGAGCGCACCACAGCGGGGGCCGCCGCCCCCGGTGAGCGTTCCGGCCGGTAGCCCGCCGGGCGTCGCGTCACCCGCGTCCCGTACTGTCGAGGCATGCCACGCCGCTCCGCGACGATGCTCGCTGCCACCCTGCTGCTCATAGCACTGCTCTGCGTCTCGGTGCTGATGAAGGTGCCGTACACGGAGATGAGCCCGGGGCCGACGTACAACACGCTCGGCAACCAGGGCGGCAAGCCGGTGATCAGCGTCGCCGGCCACGACTCCTACCCGACCACCGGGCACCTCAACATGACGACCGTCCAGGTCACCGGGGCCAAGTACGAGCCCAGCCTGGTCAACGCGGTGGTCGGCTGGCTGCGCGACGACGTGCTGGTGGTGCCGCACGACAACGTCTACCCGAAGGGTCAGACGGACGCGGACGCGAAGCAGCAGAACGCCGAGGAGTTCGCCTCCTCCGAGGACAGTGCCCGCACCGCGGCGCTCAAGCAGCTGGGCATCCCGGTCGGCAGCGAGCTGATCGTCAAGTCGGTCACCGCCGGAGCGCCGGCCGAGGGCAAGCTGCACGCGGGCGACCAGATCGTCGCCGTCGACGGGACGCCGGTCGGCTCGGTCGAGCAGGTGGTCGCCGTCGTCACCAAGCACAAGCCGGGCGAGTCGGTGGTCTTCACCGTCGTGCCGCGGGTCAAGGACGCCGCCGGCAACGGCGCCGCCCCGGGGAACCGGACGGACGTGACCGTCCCGACCGTCCGGGCCAGGGACCTCGACCCGAAGGCGCCGGCCGAGCGGGCCGAGCTCGCGGTGGTCGGCATCGGCACCGGGATCCGGCACACCTACCCGTTCCAGATCGACATCGGCCTGCAGGACGTCGGTGGCCCGAGCGCCGGCCTGATGTTCTCGCTCGGCATCATCGACAAGCTGACCCCGGGCGGCGACCTCACCGGCGGCCGGTTCGTCGCGGGCACCGGCACCATCGACGACGACGGCAAGGTCGGCCCGATCGGCGGGATATCGATGAAGCTGATCGCCGCCCGGGACGCGGGGGCCCAGTACTTCTTCACCCCGTCCTCGAACTGCGCCGAGGCGACCAAGAACGTCCCGTCCGGGCTGACCCTGATCAAGACGGACACGCTGGACGGCGCGCTGAAGTCGCTGGAGCAGGTCCGCTCCGGGCAGACCTCCGCGCTGCCGTCCTGCGCCAAGTAGCGCTCGGGGGAAGGCCCCCGGCGACCGTCCTACGAGAAGGTCGCCAGCAGCGCGTCGGTCAGGCCGGGCACCAGGTCCGGGCCGGTCAGCACCTCGCGGGCGACGTCCTTGGAACGCAGCCGCAGGGCGATCTCCTTCTTGCCGTCGCGCAGGACGGCGGCGGTGATCCGCACCTCCTCGCGCTTGGGGTGGTTGGCCACCCAGTCGGCGAGCTGGGCGTCGCTGGCACCCCGCGGGCGGGACTGCTCGGCGCCCGGGGGCAGCATCAGGCGCTCGACGACCAGGGCGCAGCCGGCCACGGCGTCGGGCCAGGCGATGGTGCCGAGGAACTTGTCGAGCTCCATGCCGGCCGGCAGCTCGTCCTGCTCGACCGGGGTCAGGCCGGGCTCGTCGCTGTCGGCGAGGCCGAGCTGCTTGGCGATCCGGGGGTCGGCCTTGCGCAGGGCGGCGCTGTCCACCAGGGCGAACAGCCGGGCCGGGAGGTCCCAGCCGAGGGTGGAGGCGTACTCGTCGATCTCCAGCGCGGCCCGGGTGAGCGGGGAGGCGGCCGGGAGCTTGGAGACGTCGTCGGGGGAGTTGTTGAGATCAGACGCGTCGGACATGCCTCAATCCTCACACGCCGGGCGGGACGCGCTCGCCCGGGCGGTCCGGCGGGGGCCGGGTGGTGCGGACCGGCCCCGGGACACGGTGGGCGGAGACGGCCGGGGGCGGGGCGCCGTCGTAACCGTCTGCTAACGGTGGGAACTCGGCCAAAGCCTGGTTAAGTTGCTCTGACGACCGATCGATATCCAGACGACACAGCTGAGGTGCCACCGTGGTATTCCAGATGCCGGAACGCTCAGGGCCGGGTTTCCGGCGAAGGGTGGGCCCGCCCTCCCGGCGGGCGCGGGTCGCCCTGCTGACCCTGGGCGTACTCGCGGTGCTGTTCCTGCTGTTCGTCATGTTCGCGGGGTTCTGGACGGACTGGCTGTGGTTCAGGTCGGTCCACTACTCCTCGGTCTTCACCACCCAGCTGTGGACGAAGATCGGGCTGTTCGCGGTGTTCGGCCTGCTGATGGCGGCGATCGTCGGCTTCAACATCTGGCTGGCGCACCGGCTTCGGCCGCCGCTGTCGGCGATGTCGGTGGAGCAGCAGAGCCTGGACCGCTACCGGACGGGCCTGGCGCCGTTCAAGCGCTGGGCGCTGATCGGCATCTCGCTGGTGATCGGCCTGGTGGCGGGTGCCGCGGCGTCCGGCCAGTGGCGGACCTGGCTGATGTGGACCAACGCGACGTCCTTCGGGGAGAAGGACGCCCAGTTCGGCATGGACGTCTCCTTCTACGCCTTCGACCTGCCCTTCTACGAGTTCGTGCTGGGCTTCGCGTTCAGCGCGGTGATCGTCTCGCTGCTGACCTCGGCGCTGGTGCACTACCTGTACGGCGGGCTGCGGCTGCAGGGCCCGGGCCGGCGGGCGAGCGCGGGCGCGCAGGGGCACCTGGCGGTGCTGCTGGGCGTGTTCGTGCTGCTGAAGGCCGTCGCCTACTGGCTGGACCGGTACGCGCTGGCGGTCAAGACCGGCGCGTACAAGGGCGTCTCGGGCTGGACGGGCCTGCGCTACGTGGACGCCAACGCGTTCCTGCCGGCCAAGACCATCCTGTTCTTCGTCGCGATCATCTGCGCGGTGCTGTTCTTCCTGACCCCGATCCGCCGCACCTGGGCGCCGGCCCTGATCGGGCTGGGGCTGATGGTGCTGTCGGCGGTGCTGATCGGCGGCCTGTACCCGGCGATCGTGCAGCAGTTCCAGGTCAAGCCGAACGAGCAGGCCAAGGAGACGCCGTACATCCAGAAGAACATCGACGCGACGCGGCAGGCGTACGGGATCGCGGCCGCGCAGACCACGCCGTACAGCCCGCAGGGGTCGACCAACGGTGACGCGCTCAAGCCGGACGCGCAGACCATCGCGGACGTGCGGCTGCTGGACCCGAACATCGTGTCGCAGACGTTCCAGTCGCTGGAGCAGCAGCGCAACTACTACGCCTTCCCGAGCACGCTGGACGTGGACCGGTACGGCAGCGGCGCGGACAAGCAGGACACCGTGATCGGCCTGCGCGAGCTGGACCTCAACGGCGTGCAGCGCAACTGGATCAACGACCACTTCAAGTACACCCACGGCTACGGCGCGGCGGTCGCCAAGGGCAACCAGGTCGACGACAAGGGCGGGCCGGTGTTCACCGAGTCCGGTCTGCCGGCCACCGGCGCGCTCGGCGACTACCAGCAGCGGATCTACTACGGCGAGAAGACGACGACGTACTCGATCGTCGGCGGCGCGAACAAGGAGATCGACTACACCGACACCAAGACCGGCCAGAACGTGGAGTACACGTACGGCGGCGACAGCGGTGTCTCGCTGGACAACCCGGTCACCCGGGCCGCGTACGCGGTGCGCTTCGCCGAGCCGCAGATCCTGTACGCGGGGGCGATCACCGACGGCGCCAAGGTGATCTACAACCGCACGCCGAAGGAGCGGGTGGAGAAGGTCGCGCCGTGGCTGTCGATCGACGCCGACCCGTACCCGGTGGTGCAGAACGGCCACGTGGTGTGGGTGGTGGACGGCTACACCACCTCGGACGGCTTCCCGTTCTCCTCGAAGACGACGCTGGGCGCCGCGACCAAGGACTCGCTGACCAACCAGCGCGGTGAGCTGCTGACCGTCGCCAACCAGGTCAACTACATCCGCAACTCGGTCAAGGCCACGGTGGACGCCTACACCGGCGAGGTGAAGCTCTACCAGTGGGACGAGAAGGACCCGGTCCTGAAGACCTGGATGAAGGCCTTCCCCGGCACCGTCGAGCCCAAGGCGGACATCCCGCAGTCGCTGCTGCCGCACCTGCGCTACCCGCAGGACATGTTCAAGGTGCAGCGCGACCTGCTCGGCCAGTACCACGTGACCGACTCCAACTCCTTCTTCAACGGCAGCGACATCTGGCAGGTCCCGGTGGACCCGACCAGCGACACCAAGCAGGTCCAGCCGCCGTACTACGTGACGGTGCGCACGCCGGACGCCGCCAACGCGAGCTTCTCGCTGACCAGTACCTTCGTGCCCAACGGCCGTCCCAACCTGGCGGCGTTCATGGCCGTCAACGCGGACCCGGGCGACGACTACGGGAAGATCCGCGTCCTGAAGATGACCGGCGAGTCCGGCGCCCCCGGCCCGGGACTGGTGCAGTCGAAGTTCAACTCCCGCCAGGAGGTGGCCTCGCAGATCTACGCCCTGAAGACCGGCGGTGACACCGAGCTCGAGTACGGCAACCTGCTGACCCTGCCGGTCGGCGGCGGCCTGCTCAACGTCGAGCCGGTGTACGTGCGCGGACGCGGCGCCAAGTACCCGACGCTGCAGAAGGTCCTGGCGGTGTACGGGGACGACAACGTGGCGTTCGAGAACACCCTGGAGGCCGCGCTGACGAAGCTGTTCGCCGGGCAGGCCCCGCCGGCCACGCCGGTCGCGCCGTCCAGCCCGGGCGGCGGGACGACCCCGACCTCGCCGACGACGCCGACCTCCCCGACGTCCCCGGCGACGCCCACGCCCACCGCGCCGGCCACGCCGGCCCCGGGCGGGACGATCTCGCCGGAGCTGCAGAAGGCGCTGTCCGACGCGGCGAAGGCGTACAACGACAGTCAGACCGCGTTCAAGAACGGCGACTGGGTGGCCTACGGCAACGCCCAGAAGGCGCTCGGCGACGCCCTGAAGGCGGCCGAGGCGGCCCGCGGCGGCCCGGCGCCCACCCCGACCGGTACCCCCGCCCCGGGAGCCACCGGCGGGGGATCACCGAGTCCCCAGCCGTAAGGCCGCGGCAGTAGCCCTCAGCGGTGGCCCGCTGAGCTGCGGTAACCGTTTTCCGTTCCACCCCGCGCCCGTGCTATGGTTCAACTACCGACGCGGGGTGGAGCAGCTCGGTAGCTCGCTGGGCTCATAACCCAGAGGTCGCAGGTTCAAATCCTGTCCCCGCTACAAAGGCCAGAGGCCCGGAGGATCCTTCCTCCGGGCCTCTGGTGTTTCCCCGGGTGTTTTCGCGCAGAAGCGGTGGGAACCGCTCCGGTACTATCGACCGTCGCCAAGGAAGACGGCAGTGGGGTTTGTGAGGTCGAAGTGTCGGGAAATCGACAAAGCGTCGAAGCAATTCCGTCGGCTTCGGGTCGGCCCCACCGGAATTCGGGCGGGGCAGGTGTACGCGGGTAGCGGGTGATGCGACGATGGGACACGTGGGGGACGGTGCACGGCTGCTGATCGGCCGTCGGGTCCGGCGCCTCCCCTGGGAGTCCCCCCGGCCGCACGCCGGGGCACGATGCCGCGACACTCTGGGGGAGCGGGAGTCGGCATGAGGCTGATCGGCAAGTCAGGCGCCAAGTCAGCGGCGGCAGCCGAGGCGGACACCGACGCCTGGGCGGAGAGCGCAGAGGCCCCCGACAGCCGTCCCGGAGCCCTGCCGGCCCAGCGCACCAGCGGACTGTCCGAACGCCCCACCCCCGGCTACGGCCCCGACAGCCTGGTCCACGTGCCCACCCGTCACTTCGCCGCCGCCGTCGGCGCGTACGGGGAGCGGACCGACGAGGAGCCGGCCGCCGGCGCCGCCCTCGACCCGGCGGGCCTGGACCCCACCAGCTTCGAAACCGCGCTCGCCGCCCGCGAGTCCGCCGCGCTGGAGGCCCGGCACCGGCAGGCCGCCGACGGCGGGGACCCGGAGGCCGCCGGCCGGCTGGGCACCCTGCTGCTGCGCCGCGGCGACCTGGAGGACGCCGAACCGTACCTGCGCGCCGCCGCGGCGGCCGGGGTGCGCGCCGCCGCCAACAACCTCGGCGTGCTGCTGCACCAGCAGGGCCACCGGGCCGAGGCCGGCCAGTGGTGGCGCCAGGCCGCCGTCGCGGGCAGCGCCCCGGCCGCGCACGCGCTCGGCCTGCAACTGCGCGACCAGGGCGAGGAGGAGGCCGCCGAGTACTGGCTGCACTTCGCCGCCGACCACGGCCACCCGCTCGGTGCCTACGCCCTGGGCGACCTGATGGAGCACCGGCGGGACGTCCGGGCCGAGCGCTGGTTCAAGGTCTCCGCCGACGCCGGGCACCGGGAGGGCGCCTACCGGCTGGGCCGGATGCGCGAGGCTGCCGGGGACAAGGAGACCGCCGAGGCCTGGTACCGCACCGCCGCCGCCCGCAGCCACGCCCGCGCCGCGCTGCGCCTGGGCGTGCTGCTGGAGGAGCGCGCCCGTGCCGACCGGTCCCCGGCGGAGGAGGCGGCCCGCTGGTACCGGCAGGCCGCGCAGAACGGGGAGCCGCGCGCGGCCTGCGCGCTGGGCTTCCTGCTGCGCGACTCCGGGGACATCGAGGCCGCCGCCGAGTGGTGGCAGGAGGCCGCCGAGGCCGGGGACGGCAACGCGGCCAACGCGCTGGGCGCGCTGTACGCGAGCCGCGGCGAGGCCAAGGAGGCCGAGCGCTGGTACCGCGTCTCGCTGGACGCGGGCGACCAGAACGGCGCCTTCAACCTCGGCCTGCTCTGCGCCGGCACCGGTCGCGAGCAGCAGGCCGAGCAGTGGTACCGCCGGGCCGCGTACGCCGGGCACCGGGAGGCCTGCAACGCGCTGGCCGTGCTGCTGCTGCAGCGCGGCGACGAGTCCGGGGCCCAGCCGTGGTTCTCCAAGGCCGCCGAGGCCGGCAGCGTCGACGGCGCCTTCAACCTCGGTGTGCTGCACGCCGGGCGCGGCGAGCAGCGGCAGGCCCAGGAGTGGTACGCGCGGGCCGCCGCCGAGGGGCACGGCGAGGCGGCGCTGCAGCTCGCCGTCGTCCAGGAGCAGCGCGGCAACCTGACCGGGGCGCTGGACCGCTACCGGCAGGCGGCGGCGGGCGGCTCGGCCGAGGGCGCGTTCCGGCTGGCCTCGCTGCTGGACCGGCGCGGTGACGCGGACGCCGAGGCCGAGCACTGGTACGCGCTGGCGGCCGACGCCGGGCACCGGCGGGCGCAGGTGCGGATGGGCGTGCGGGCGGCCGAGCGCGGTGCGCTGGAGATCGCCGAGAGCTGGTACCGGCGGGCCGCCGAGGCCGGCAGCCGCAGCGCCGCGTTCAACCTGGGGCTGCTGCTGGCCCGGCAGGACAGCGAGGCCGAGGCGATGCTCTGGTACACCCGGGCCGCCGACGCCGGGCACGGGCGGGCGGCGCTGCGCCTCGCGCTGCTGGCGCTGCGCCGGGGCGAGCCGGTGCAGGCGGAGAACTGGTGCCGGCGGGCGATCGACTACGGCCCGGCCGAGGTGGCGGAGCGGGCCGGGCGCCTGCTGGGCGCGCTGCACGCCGAGCTGAGCGCGTAGCGGGCCGCCCGTTCGGGGGGCTGGGCGTTCGGGAGCTGCCCGTTCGGGGGCCGGACGTTCGGGCTGGGCGCGTAAGGGTGCGCTCAACTGTCGCGCTACGGGCGGCAGTCGGGGCACAGGCCGCGGTAGGTGACCTCGGCGGCGGTGACGGTGAAGCCGAAGCGCTCGGCGGCGGGCAGTGCGGCGAGCGGGTCGCCGTGCGGGTGGACGTCGCGGATCGCGCCGCAGCCGGAACAGACCAGGTGCTGGTGGGCGCGGTGCGCGTTGGGGTCGTAGCGCCGGGCGCGGCCGTCGGTGGCGACTTCCAGGACCTCGCCGAGGGCGACCAGTTCACCGAGCGTGTTGTAGACGGTGGCGCGGCTGATCTCGGGCAGTCGGTCCGTCGCGCGGGCGTGCACCTCGTCGGCGGTGAGGTGGACGTGCTCGCCGTCGAGGACCTCGGCCACGACCCGGCGCTGCGAGGTCAGCCGCCAGCCGCGTTCGCGCAGTCTCTCCAGCAGGTCGTTCATGGCCACCAGAGTAAGTCACAGTCCGGGATTGATTCCAGTATTGACTTGGACAAAGTCCAAGTTAGGATCGTGTCATCACGACCGACCCCGTGGAGGCACCCGTTATGACCACGCAGGACGAGCTGCGCCCGACCCTCACCACGGAGGCGGGTGCCCCCGTCGCCGACAACCAGAACACCGAGACCGCGGGCATCGGCGGCCCGGCCCTGATCCAGGACCAGCTGCTGTTCGAGAAGCTCGCGCACTTCAACCGCGAGCGGATCCCGGAGCGCGTCGTGCACGCCCGCGGCGCCGGGGCCTACGGCACCTTCACGGTCACCGCCGACGTGACGCCCTGGACCCGGGCGGCCTTCCTCTCCGGGATCGGCAAGCAGACCGAGGTCTTCCTGCGCTTCTCCACCGTGGCCGGCAACCTCGGCGCGGCCGACGCGGTGCGCGACCCGCGCGGCTTCGCGCTGAAGTTCTACACCGAGGAGGGCAACTACGACCTCGTCGGCAACAACACCCCGGTGTTCTTCATCAAGGACGCCATCAAGTTCCCCGACTTCATCCACACCCAGAAGCGCGACCCGTACAGCGGCTCGCAGGAGGCCGACAACGTCTGGGACTTCTGGGGCCTGTCGCCCGAGGCCACCCACCAGGTCACCTGGCTGTTCGGCGACCGCGGCATCCCGGCCTCCTACCGGCACCTGAACGGCTACGGCTCGCACACCTTCCAGTGGCAGAACGAGGCCGGCGAGCACTTCTGGGTCAAGTACCACTTCAAGACCGACCAGGGCATCCGCAACCTCACCCAGGCCGAGGCCAACGCGCTCGCCGGCGAGGACCCGGACAGCCACCAGCGCGACCTGCGCGAGTCCATCGAGCGCGGCGACTTCCCCAGCTGGACGGTGCAGGTCCAGATCATGCCGGCGGCCGACGCGGCGGCCTACCGCTTCAACCCCTTCGACCTGACCAAGGTCTGGCCGCACGCCGACTACCCGCCGATCGAGATCGGCCGGCTGGAGCTCAACCGCAACCCCGACAACGTCTTCGCCGAGGTCGAGCAGTCGGTCTTCTCCCCGGCGCACTTCGTGCCCGGCATCGGCCCGTCCCCGGACAAGATGCTCCAGGGCCGCCTGTTCGCGTACGCCGACGCCCACCGCTACCGGGTCGGCATCAACGCCGACCACCTGCCGGTGAACCGTCCGCACGCCACCGAGGCCCGCACCAACGGCCGCGACGGCCACCTGTACGACGGACGCCACGGGCGGCAGAAGAACTACGAGCCGAACAGCTTCGGCGGCCCGGTCCAGACCGGCCGCCCGCTGTGGGCCGCCACCGCCGTCGACGGCCTCACCGGCACCCACGTGGCGCCCGCGCACGCCGAGGACGACGACTTCGTGCAGGCGGGCAACCTGTACCGGCTGTACTCGGAGGACGAGAAGCAGCGGCTGATCGCCAACCTGGCCGGCTTCATCGCCAAGGTCTCGGCCGACCGCGAGGACATCGTGGAGCGGGCGATCGACAACTTCCGCCAGGCCGACGCCGACTACGGGCAGCGGCTGGAGACGGCGGTCCGGGAGCTGCGCAAGCAGTAGCAGCAGCCGGGCCGAGAAAGCGGCAGGCCCTGTGACCAGCTCCCACTGGTCACAGGGCCTGCAACCATGTCAGGGCGGTTCAGGCGTTCAAGCGTTCAGACGCTCAGGCGGCGCAGCGCTTCCTCGTGCAGCACGCCGTTGGAGGCGACGGCGTCGGCGCCGCCGGGGCCGGGGATGCCGTCCAGGCCGGTGAAGCGGCCGCCGGCCTCCTCCACGATGACGCAGTTGGCCGCCATGTCCCACAGCGACAGCTCGGGCTCGGCGGCGATGTCCACGGCGCCCTCGGCGACCATCATGTAGGACCAGAAGTCGCCGTAGGCGCGGGTGCGCCAGCAGGCGCGGGTGAGGTCCAGGAACGGGTCGAGGCGGCCGCGCTCCTCCCAGCCGGTGAGCGAGGAGTAGGAGAAGGACGCGTCCTCGATCCGGGAGACGCCGGAGACGTGGATCCGGGAGGCCTTGGTCAGGCTGCGGCCGGCGAAGGCGCCGAGGTCCTTGGCCGCCCACCAGCGGCGCTGCAGCGCGGGGGCGGAGACGATGCCGACCACCGGGCGCTCGACGCCGTCCGGGCCGTCCTCCAGCAGGGCGATCAGGGTGGCCCAGACCGGGACGCCGCGGATGTAGTTCTTGGTGCCGTCGATCGGGTCGATCACCCAGCGGCGCGGGCCGGAACCCTGCAGGCCGAACTCCTCGCCCAGGATCGCGTCACGCGGGCGGGCGCGCTGCAGCACGCTACGCACGAGTTCCTCGGCGGCCTTGTCGGCGTCGCTCACCGGGGTGAGGTCGGGCTTGGTCTCGACCTTCAGGTCGAGGGCGCGGAAGCGCTCCAGGGTGACCGAGTCGGCCGAGTCGGCGAGGACGTGGGCGAGTCGGAGATCGTCGTGGTAGTCGGCCATGTCCGAAACCCTAGCGAGCCCGCCCCGATCGGCACAGCGGGGCTCGCGGAGCGGGACGGGGCCGTCCGGGGGCGCGCCGTGTCGGCGAGTGGGCGAGCAACCGCTCCGAGCCGAAGGGGCGCGGGCCGGTGCCGAAAGGGAGAAGCGACAAGCCAGGCACGAGCGCCGGAGCGCCGACCGTCGGCACCGGGTCAGAGCGCCCCGGAGGCGAGCGGGCGAGTATCAGTGCGCGGTGCCGCTGAGCTGGAGGCCGATGACACCGGTGATCACCAGGGAGATCGAGACCAGTTTGAGCACCGAGGTGGCCTCGTTCAGGAAGACCATGCCGTAGATGGCGGTGCCGGCCGCGCCGATGCCCGTCCACACCGCGTAGGCGGGGCCGATCGGCAGGCTCTTCAGGGAGAGGGTGAGCAGGCCGAAGCTGCCGAGGGCGAACACGCAGAAGCTGACGGTGGGCCAGAGCTTGGTGAAGCCCTCGCTGAGCTTGAGGTTGATCGCGAAGCCGGTCTCGAGCAGGCCGGCCAGGACCACCAGGGCCCATGCCATCGCGTGCCCTCCCAGTCGATCGACGGGTCGGACCGTGCCCGGCCCGACTTTCCTATGATCGCCAGGCGGGCGCGGTCCGACACCTCGAAGGGGCCACGGATCCCGGGAGTGAGCGAAGGCTCAGTCGTCCTCGCGGGTCTCCTTGCTGGCCAGCAGACGGCGCAGCGAGTAGAGCCGGGCGGCCTCGGCGTGGCCGTCGGCGACCCAGGCGTCCAGCGCGCAGTCCGGCTCGTCGTGGCTGCACGCGCGCGGGCACTCGGCCGTGCCGGGCTCCAGGTCGGGGAAGGCGAGGATGACCCGGGACGGGTCGATGTGCGAGAGGCCGAAGGAGCGGAAGCCCGGGGTGTCGATCACCCAGCCCGGGTTCAGCGCCTTCTTGGAACCCGGCTTGGCACCGAGCGGCGGCGGCAGCCGCAGCGCGAGAGCGGAGACGGTGGTGTGCCGGCCGCGGCCGGTGACCGCGTTGACGTGGCCGGTCTGCCGCTGGCGGTCCGGGACGAGGGCGTTGACCAGGGTGGTCTTGCCGACGCCGGAGTGGCCGATGAACACCGTGGAACGCCCGCGCAGGTACGCGCGGACCGCCTCGGCGCCGGTGGTCTCCAGCTCGTCGCGGCGGGTGACCACGTACTGGATGCCGAGCGAGGCGTAGGAGTCCAGCAGTGTCGCGGCCGGGGCCAGGTCGGACTTGGTGAGCACCAGCAGCGGCTCCATGCCCGCGTCGTAGGCGGCCACCAGGCAGCGGTCGATCAGCCGGGGGCGCGGCTCCGGGTCGGCCAGCGCGGTGACGATCGCCAGCTGCTGGGCGTTGGCGACGACGATCCGCTCGTACGGGTCGTCGTCGTCCGCGGTGCGCCGCAGCACCGAGCTGCGCTCCTCGACCCGGACGATCCGGGCGAGCGTGTCGGCGTCCCCGGAGAGGTCGCCGACGATGTTGACGACGTCGCCGACGACGACGCCCTTACGGCCCAGCTCGCGGGCCTTCATGGCGACGACCTCGCGCTCCTGCTTGGTGCCCGGGTCGACCAGACAGGTGACCCGGCCGCGGTCGACCGTCAGCACCATCGCCTCGGCGGCGTCGTCGTGCTTGGGCCGGATGCGGGTCCGCGGCCGGGAGCCCCGGCGGGCGGGGCGGTTGCGGATGTCGTCTTCGTCGGCGTCCTTGCCGTAGCGGCGCATGGCTCAAGTCTCCGCTCAGGCGCCCGCCGCCGCTTCGCCGAGCAACTCGGCCCACATCCCGGGGAAGTCGGGCAGCGTCTTGGCGGTGGTGGCGACGTTCTCGACCTCGACACCGGGCACGGCCAGGCCGAGCACGGCGGCGGCGGTGGCCAGCCGGTGGTCCTCGTAGGTGTGGAAGATGCCGCCGTGCAGCGGGCGCGGGCGGATCCGCAGGCCGTCCTCGGTCTCGGTGACGTCGCCGCCGAGGTCGTTGATCTCCTTGGCGAGCGCGGCGAGCCGGTCGGTCTCGTGCAGCCGCAGGTGGGCGATGCCGTACAGGTGAGAGTCGGAGTCGGCGAGCGCGGCGACCGCGGCGATCACCGGGGTGAGCTCGCCGACGTCGTGCAGGTCGGCCTCGATGCCGTGGATCCGGCCGGTGCCGGTGAACTGCAGGCCCTCGTCGGTGAACTCGCAGGCGCCACCCATCCGGGTGTAGATCTCGCGCAGCTGGTCGCCGGGCTGGGAGGTGTGCTTGGGCCAGTCCCGCACGGTGACGCGGCCGCCGGTGACCAGGGCGGCGGCGAAGAACGGCGCGGCGTTGGACAGGTCCGGCTCCACCACCAGGTCGCGGCCGATCAGGGCGCCGGGGGTGACCCGCCAGACGTCCTTCTCGCCGCCGTCCTCCGGGGCGTCGACCTGGGCCCCGGCCAGGCGCAGCATCTCCACGGTCATCCGGATGTGCGGCAGCGACGGCACCGGGCCGCCGACGTGCCGGACCTCGATGCCGTGGTTGTAGCGGGCGCCCGAGAGCAGCAGCGCGGAGACGAACTGGGACGAGGAGGAGGCGTCCAGCTCGACCGGGCCGCCGTCCAGGGAACCGGTGCCGTGGACGGTGAGCGGGAACGCGCCCCGGCCGCCGTCGTCGATCCGGGCACCGAGCGCGCGCAGGGCGTTGATCACACCGTGCTGGGGGCGCTCGTAGCAGCGCGGGTCGCCGTCGAAGTGCACCGGGCCGTCGGCGAGGACGGCGAGCGGGGGCAGGAAGCGCATGACCGTGCCGGCGTTGCCGACGTCGACCGAGGCGGGGCCGAGCAGCGCGGGCGCGGGGATGACCCGCCAGGCCTCGCCGCCGCCGGTGCCGCCCGCGTCGTTGTTGACCGTCTCCTCGATGGTGACCCCGAGGGCGCGCAGGCCGTCGGCCATCAGCTGGGAGTCGCGGCTGCGCAGCGGACGGCGCACCCAGCCGGGCTTCTCGGCGAGAGCCGCCAGCACCAGGGCCCGGTTGGTGACCGACTTGGAGCCGGGGATGGTGACGGTGGCGTCGACGGGGCTGGTGGCGACGGGGGCGGGCCACAGGGTCTCGGTCATGTGGCAAGTCTAGGGGCCGCCCGAGCGCCCTCTAATGCAGCGGCTGGAGCAGCCAGCTCGCGCCGAGGGCGAGGCAGGCGAGGGCGGTGAGCAGGAAGACGGTGACCCAGGCGAGGGCCGGGACGTGGGTGAGCCGGGCGAGCTGGTCGGCGTCGGAGTCGCGGGCCCAGCCGATGCGGCGCTGGTGCTGGAGCTCCAGGACGGGACGGACGGCGCCGAAGAGCAGGAACCAGCAGCCGAGGTAGGCGAAGCCGGCCTGGACCTCGGCGCTGCCGAACCAGGAGACCAGGAAGAAGGCGCCGCCGGCGACCAGGACGGTGAAGAGGCCGAAGGCGTTGCGGATGCGCAGGAGCAGGGCGAGCAGCAGGGCGATCGCCAGCCAGAGCAGCAGGGTGATCCGGTCGGCGGCGAGCAGGGCGGCGCAGCCGAGCCCGAGCAGGGCGGGGGCGGTGTAGCCGGCGGCGGCGGTGAGGATCATCCCCGGGCCGGTGGGGCGGCCGTAGGAGAGGGTGAGGCCGGAGGTGTCGGAGTGCAGCCGGATGCCGGCGAGCTTGCGTCGGGTGGCGAGCGCGATCAGGCCGTGGCCGCCCTCGTGGGCGATGGTGACGGCGTTGCGGGTGACGTGCCAGAGCGGGCGGGCGAGGACGGCGAGCAGGGCGGCGGCGCCGGTGGCCAGGACCAGCCAGCCGGGCGGGGCGGGCTGGCTGCCGGTGACGTGGTCCCACAGGGCGCTCAGGGTCTGGTCGTCGGTGCTCATGTGATCTTCCCCGCCTCCGTTCGCTGCGTTGGGCCGTTCGGGGCAGCCTCCCATGCGGGGACGGGCGGGCGGGAGCGGGCGGTTCTGGTCCGGGGATGAAGAGGTGGTGAGAACGGGCGGCATGGCAAGCTGGCCCGCATGTGCGGTCGGTTCGCAGCCAGCAGCAAGCCCGAGGCCATCGTCGAGCTGTTCGACGTCGAGCAGTGGGACCCCGAGGAGACCCTGGACCCGAACTGGAACGTCGCGCCGACCGACAGCGCGTTCGTGGTCCTGGAGCGGACGGGCCGGGAGCGGCCGCGGGCGGTGCGGCAGCTGCGGGTGCTGCGCTGGGGGCTGGTGCCGCAGTGGTCGAGCACCGCGGAGACGGCGGTGAAGATGATCAACGCCCGGTCGGACACGGTGCACGAGAAGCCCTCCTACCGGCAGGCCTTCGCCGCGCGCCGGTGCATCCTGCCGGTGGACGGCTACTACGAGTGGCAGACGGTGCCGGGCGAGCGGGGCAAGGCGCGCAAGAAGCCGTACTTCGTCTCCCGGGCGGACGGCACCCCGCTGGCGCTGGCCGGGCTGTACGAGTTCTGGCGCGACCGGGCCGTGCCGCCCGGGCACCCGGAGGCCTGGCTGGTCACGTTCACGATCGTCACCACGGACGCCGAGGAGACGCTCGCGCCGATCCACGAGCGGATGCCGCTGTTCCTCGACCCGCAGGACTGGGACGAGTGGCTGGATCCGCGGCTGACCGACCCGGACGGGCTGCGCCGGCTGCTGATACCCCCGCCGCCCGGCGCGCTGCTGGCCACCCCGGTGTCGCCGGCGGTCGGCAGCATCCGCAACAACGGCCCGGAGCTCAAGGAGCCGTGGACCGAGGTCGAGTACGAGACCACCCTGTTCTGAGCTGTTCCTGGCAGTCCTGAACCTGTCCTGCAACCTGTCCTGCAACCTGTTCTGACCTGTGCTGAAGCGCGTTGGGAGCAAGCGGAGATGACCACCGAACCCGTCCCCACCGAACCCGTCCCCACCGAGGCCGGGGAGGCCCGGATCACCTACCACCGGGCGGCCGCGCCGAAGGCCGTCCTGGCATTGGGCCACGGCGCGGGCGGCGGGATCGGGGCCCGGGACCTGGTGGCGCTGGCCGGGAACCTGCCGGAGCGCGGGATCACCGTGGCGCTGGTCGAGCAGCCCTGGCGGGTGGCGGGCAAGAAGCTGGGCCCGGCGCCGAAGACGCTGGACCTCGGCTGGCGGCCGGTCGCCGAGCGGCTGGCCGGGCAGGGGCTGCCGCTGGTGGTGGGCGGGCGCAGCGCCGGGGCGCGGGTGGCTTGCCGGACGGGGGTGGCCACCGGGGCGGTTGGGGTGGTGGCGCTGGCGTTCCCGCTGCACCCGCCGGGCAAGCCGGAGAAGAGCCGGGCGGAGGAACTGCTGGAGTCGGGGCTGCCGACGCTGGTGGTGCAGAGCGTGGCGGATCCGTTCGGCGGGCCGGAGGAGTTCCCGGGGCTGCCGGCCGGGCACGAGCTGGTGGCGGTGCCGTACGGCAGCCACGGCTTCGAGGTGCCCAAGCGGGCGCCGGTGGGCCAGGACGAGGTGCTGGACCTGATCTGCGCGGCGGTGGGGGACTGGGTGCTGGCCCTGGTGGCCCGCGGGTGAGGCCGTGGCCGCCGCGACCGCTGTGAGCAGGGAGTTTCCGGTCGCTCACCCCTGGGAGTGAGGTCCGCGGGTGAGGCGGGAATGCGGGCGGGGCCGGTGTGGTTGACACCGTCGTCAGCACGATCACCGGTGAGAGGCAGGGCAGATGGGTTCGATCGCGTGCCCCGAACGGCCTGAGGAGCGCGAGGCCACCACGGCGTTCGTCCCCTCCTGGTCGGAGTGGATTGACGCGGGCGAGAAGCCCGTCAGCCCGATATCCTCCATTTCTGGGCGGCCCGCTGTGGGCCGTGGCCGTCATGCCGAGGAGGTGGGTCCGGTCGTCGGGACCGAGCACGAGGCCGAGCCGGGCGGTGGCCCGGAGGAGGTCCGGCCTGCGGGCGAGGCGCTCACCGGTGAGGAGCTGGCCGAGGCGATCGGTGAGGACACCTACCGGGTGTCGGCGGAGGAGAGCGAGCAGGCCCGGCGGGAGCGCTTCGAGCGCGACGCCCTGGGCTACCTGGATCCGATGTACTCGGCGGCGCTGCGCATGACGCGCAACCCGGCCGACGCGGAGGACCTGCTCCAGGAGGCGTTCGCCAAGGCGTACGCGTCCTTCCACCAGTTCCGCGAGGGCACGAACCTCAAGGCCTGGCTGTACCGCATCCTCACCAACACGTTCATCAACTCGTACCGCAAGAAGCAGCGGGAGCCCCAGCGCACCGCGGCGGAGGAGATCGAGGACTGGCAGCTGGCCAGGGCCGAGTCGCACATGTCGACCGGTCTGCGCTCGGCGGAGACCCAGGCGCTCGACCACCTCCCCGACAGCGATGTGAAGGACGCGCTCCAGGCCATCCCGGAGGAATTCCGGATCGCCGTCTATCTCGCGGACGTAGAAGGCTTTGCGTACAAGGAGATCGCGGACATCATGGGTACTCCCATCGGTACGGTGATGTCCCGACTGCACCGCGGCCGCCGTCAGCTGCGCGGCATGCTGGAGGATTACGCCCGTGAGCGCGGGCTGGTCCCGGCCGGCAGCGGGGCAGGGCAGGAAGCGAAGGGCTCGGGCTCATGAGCTGCGGCGATCCGCACGACACCGAGTGTGGCGAGGTCCTCGACCACCTCTATGAATTCCTCGACAACGAGATGGCCGAGGGCGACTGCGCCAAGTTGCGCGTGCACTTCGAGGAGTGCTCGCCCTGCCTGAAGCAGTACGGGCTGGAACAGGCGATCAAGGCGCTGATCAAGCGTTCCTGCGGGTGCGACGACACCCCGGCCGACCTGCGCAGCAAGGTGCTCGCCAGGATCGACTCGATCCGGGCCGGGCAGCGCTCGGGCGAGCCGGTGGTGGTCGCGGCGGAGAGCGCCGTCGAGGTGCACGTCGAGTCCGCCCGGCCGGCGCCCAGGCCGACGCCGAAGGCGGCGCAGGGCGGGGCCGGCGAGGAGCCGGCCGGGCGCCCCGGCGCGCCCGTCGAGGCGGGCGCCCCGGCGGAGTGACCGGCCGTCACGCCGTCCGGGCGGTCACCGGCCGAGCGCGGTAGTCAGCGAGTTCGGTCATCAGGGAGTTCAGCGGCCCCGGGAGCGTGCGCTCCCGGGGCCGCTCCCGTTCTGCTCGCATGCGCCGTCACTCGTACGGGTGAGTTGGCGGTGCGCCAACTGCGCCATTGCGCGACCATGCGTCCCCGCGCCCGGACGGCGGCCTATCCTCCTGACGGACGCTCACCGTCGGTTCGCCCGGCGCGCTGAGGCAACACGGGCCCGGACGGCGGGGAGGCCGAGATCGCTACCGACAGTGGAGGCGCGACCCTGCCGCCGGGTGCGGCGCGCTACCTGGTGGCCGTCCCGGTGGCGGCACTGTGCTGCCTGGTGCCGCTGCTGCCCGCCGGGGCCACCCCGGGGGTGCCGCGCTGGCTCGGCGAACCGGTGGACTGGCCCAAGGTCGGCCTGCTGGCCTTCCTGCACGGCTGCTGGGAGTCACTGGCCCAGGGCCTGCCGACGCCCTGCCTGGTGCTGGTGCGCCGACTGCTGCGCCGCCCGGCACTGCCCGGGCGGGTGCCCGCCCGACCGGGGGCGAACGCCTTCTTCCCGGTGCTGTTCGCCGGGGTCCTGATGCTCCCTCCGGCCGCCGCCGCCCTGGTCGCCGCCCCGGCCGCGCTGCTCGGCGGTTCGAGCGGGCCCGGCTGCCGAGGGCGGCAGCTGTTCAACGGCTCCCAGCTCGCGCTGTGCGCCTTCACCTCCTCGGTCGTGTTCCACCTGCTGTGCGGCCCGCAGCTGCTGCTGGGCTCCCGCTTCCCGGCCGCGCTGCTGCCCGGCTTCGCCGCCGTCGCCGCGTTCTGCCTGGTCAACGGCGTGGTGGTGGGCGTGATGGTGATGCTCAGCGAGGGCCGCGGGGCCGGGGTGCTGCTGCGCGGGGCCTGCTCGGTGTGCGGACTGCCGGTGCTGGTGCACGCGGCCGGCGGGCTGATGGTCGCGGTGCTGTGGCAGGGCCCGTACGGCGCGTTCGCGGCGCTGCTGGCGCTGCTGCCGCTGTCCATCTCCGCCTGGGTGTTCGCCCAGGGCCAGCGTGAGCAGGACGCCCACCAGGCCACCGTGCAGTCGCTGGTGCAGGCCGTGGAGATCAAGGACGCGTACACCCGCGGGCACAGCGAACGGGTCGGCCGGGCCTCGGTGCTGATCGCCACTCAGCTCGGCATGGAGGCCGAGCGGCTGCGCACCCTGCGCTTCTCGGGGATCCTGCACGACGTCGGCAAGCTCGGGGTGGCCACCGAGCTGCTGCGCAGAAACGGTCCCCTCAGCGAGGCGGAGCGCCGGGCCGTGGAGATCCACCCGGTGTACGGGTACGAGCTGGTGCGCGGGATCGACTTCCTCGGCGAGGCGCACGCCGGGATCCTGCACCACCACGAGCGGATGGACGGCCGCGGCTACCCGAGCGGGCTGGCCGGCGAGCAGATCCCCGAGTTCGCCCGGATCATCTCGGTCGCCGACGCCTTCGACTCGATGACCTCCACCCGCTCCTACCGGCGCGGCCGCCCGGTCGCCGAGGCGGTGGCCGAGCTGGAACGCTGCTCGGGCAGCCAGTTCGACCCGGTGATGGTGCGGGCGCTGATCGACGCGCTGGCCGTGCACGACTGGCAGCCCGTGGTGCACTCCGAGGACTGCGTGCGGGCCGTCCCGGACATCCCGCTCGGGGTGCCCGAACCCGTTCGGGCGGCTCCCTCCCGGGTGCCGTCCCAGGGCGGCGTCCCCGCGGCCGGGCAGTCGTGACGGCGCCCGGGCGCGCGGTCCTCGGCCGCAGGGCCCGCGGCCGGACGCTCCCCGGCCGGACGGCGTGCGGGCCCACCGCCCGTGCCGTGCACGTGGCCGCCGCCGCGCTGCTGGCGCTCGCGCTGGGCGCGGTCGCGGTGCGCGGGGTCGCGGAGCCCAGGGTCGCGCTGGCGTTCATCGTGCTGATCGCGCTCGGCGAATGCGTCCGCATCACCCTTCCGGGGGATCGCGAACAGGCGCCCATCGGCGCGGCCGGCGCGCTGGCCTACGCGCTGCTCGGGCCGCTGCGCGGAGTGCCGACCGCGCACGGGACGCTCCAGGTGGTCGCGGCGACCGGCGTCGGCCTGCTGCTGGCCTGGCTGCCCGGGCTCGCCCTGTCGCACCACCCCGACCGCCCGCACCGCCGCCCGCCCTGGGCCGACCCGGCCCGTCGCGACAGCGCCGCCCGTCGGCTGCTCGCCGTCGGCTTCGCGGCCGCCGTCTTCCAGCCGCTGTACAACGGCGGCCTGGTCGACCGCTTCTCGCCCGAGGGCCCGGCGTACGGGGCGTTCCTGACGGCCGTCGCCGCGCTGGCCGCGCTGTGCGACGCGACCCTGGCGGCCCTGCTGCGCCGTTCGGGGGGCGGACTGCGGTTCCCGGCGGCCCTGGAGGACGAGCTGCGCTCGCTGTTCGGCATCGGCTCGGCGATCGTCGCCACCGGCATGCTGGTCAGCCTCGCGGCCGGTGAGGTCGGACTCTGGGCGCTGCCGCTGTTCTGCACCCCGCTGCTGCTCGCCCAGGTGTCCTTCCGGCGCGCCGCGGCGGTGCGGGCCACCACCGGGCAGACCATCGCCAGCCTCGCCCGGGCCACCGAGGTGGCCGGCTACACCCCGCACGGGCACGCGCGCCGGGTCGCGGACACGGCGTGCGCCCTCGGGCGCGAGCTGGGCCTGGGCACCCGCGAGCTCGCCCTGTTGGAGTACGCCGCGCTGATGCACGACGTCGGCCAGCTCTCCCTGGTCGAACCGGTGCCGGACGGTGCCACCGCGGTGCTGCCCTGCGCCGAGCAGCAGCGGATCGCCCGGCTGGGCAGCGAGGTGATCAGCCGCACCGGGGTGCCCCGGCAGGTCGCCGAGCAGGTCGCCCGGCTGGCCGACCCCTGCGCCGGGCCGGCCGGCGGCGAGGGCCCGGTGCCGCTCGCGGCCCGGATCATCCGGGTCGCCAACGCCCACGACGACCTGCTCACCGCGGCCCGCGGCCGGGGCGTCGGCGAGGCGGTCGGGCGGCTGGAGGCGCTGGAGGTGATCCGGCTGGGCCGCGGCCGGGTCTACGACGCCCGGGTGGTGGACGCCCTGGCCCGGGTCGGCGGACAGGCCCGCGGCTGAGGTTCGGAGCTGCAGGTCAGGGCCGGGGTTCGGGGCTGCAGTTCGGGGCTTCGGCTCGGGGCCGCGGGCCGGACGTCGGGGCCGGGGCCCGTGGCCGGGGCGGGCGGGGGAGCGGGGCCGTCGGCCCGGGGTTTTCGGTCCGCCGAACGGGGTCCGCCCCGCCAGGGGTTGAGAGGGCGCGATCGGGCGGGCAGGCTGGGGAGGGGCGGCCCCAACCTCGGCGGTGGGGAGCGCGGGCGGGGGCGAGCGTGGTTGGATGCGGTCGTAGCGTGGAACACCGACCCGGGGCACCGAGCCCCGTACGCCGTCCAAGACGGTACGGGCACGGGTGGCACGGGACTTGAGCGGACGACGACGGCAGGGACGAACGTGAGGATCTTCCACCGGGCACGGCACCGGCCGTCCGCCACCTGGCGGCAGACGACCGACCGGGCCTTCACGCTGATCGGCGACGGCCGCTACGAGGACGCCGGCGCGCTGCTGGTGATGGCCGCCGACCTGGAGCCCTGGCTCTCCGACTCCTGGTTCAACCTCGCCCTCCTGCACAAGTTCCGCCGCGACTGGGAGCAGGCCCGCTCGGCCGGCCTGCGTGCCGTAGCCCTGCTGGACCGCGAACACGGCGCCCCCGACTGGTGGAACCTCGGCATCACCGCCACCGCCCTGCAGGACTGGCCGCTGGCACGCCGCGCCTGGCAGGCGTACGGGCTCAAGCTGCCGGGCGGCCCCGGCGGGCAGCCCGACGGTCCGGTCAGCCTGGACCTCGGCACCACCCCGGTGCGGCTCTCCCCGGACGGCGAGTCCGAGGTGGTCTGGGGCCGGCGCCTGGACCCGGCCCGGATCGAGGTCCTCTCCATCCCGCTGCCCTCCTCCGGCCGCCGCTGGGGCGAGGTGGTGCTGCACGACGGCGCCCCGCACGGCGAGCGGGTCACCGACGGCGTCGCCTACCCCGTGTTCGACGAGATCGAGCTGTGGGCGCCCTCCCCGGTGCCGACCTACGTGGTGCTGCTGCAGGCCGCCACGGCCGGGGACCGTGACGCCCTGGAGCGGCTCGTCGCCGACGCCGGCTACGCCGCCGAGGACTGGACCTCCTCGGTACGGCTGCTCTGCCGCGCCTGCTCGGAGAGCCGGATGGCCTCCGACGACGGGGTCGCCGCCCACCACGACCCGCACGATGACGGCGACGCCGCCCACCCCGGCCACCTCAGCCACCTCAGCCAGGGCGGCGCGGCCGGGATGTCCTGGCTGGTCGAGCGCGAGTGCGGGATCGCCGCCCCCGCCCACCTGGTGCGGGTGCTGCTGGACCGCTGGGTCACCGGCTCCCCGGGAACCCGGGCTTACCGGGATCTCGAAGAAGTCTGCTGAGTACCCTGGTGAGGTACGTGTAGACCTATGGAAGCGGAAGACATGGCGGACCAGGCCGAGCAGCACGACCACTCGCACGAGCACGAGCACGACGTGGAGGGGGCGGCGCCCGAGGCTCCCGTGAAGGTGGTCGGCGAGGAGCCCGACCTCGGCAGGGGCACCGCCCGTCCGATCACCGTCGTCGGCAACCCCGTCCTGCACCGCGAGGTCAAGGACGTCACCGCTTTCGACGACGAGCTCTCCGCGCTCATCGACGACATGTTCCAGTCCATGTACGCCGCCGAGGGCGTCGGCCTCGCCGCCAACCAGATCGGCGTGGACCTCAAGGTCTTCGTCTACGACTGCCCGGACGACGAGGGCGTGCGCCACATCGGCCACGTGATCAACCCGACGCTCGAGGAGTACCCGGCCGACCGCCGGCGCCTCCTCGACGACGGCAACGAGGGCTGCCTGTCCGTCCCCACCGCCTACGCCGAGCTGCCGCGCCCGGACTACGCGGCCGTGACCGGCGTCGACAAGGACGGCAAGCCGATCCGCGTCGAGGGCACCGGCTTCTTCGCCCGCTGCCTGCAGCACGAGACCGACCACCTGTACGGCACCCTCTACATCGACAAGCTGTCCAAGCGCGACCGCAAGGACGCCCTGAAGCAGATGGCCGAGGGCACGGCGAAGTACGCGACCGTGCCGAACGCCTGACGGCGGAGCGGCTGTCGGGCTTCGACGAAGGCCGGCGCGGACCCGTCCGCGCCGGCCTTCGGCGTTCCCGGCCGACGATGTCACGTTCTCCCGCCCCGTCCGGTCCATTCCTCGGAAGTGACCGAACGGAAGGGGAACCGTCATGAAGGCCGTCATCGTGTGCGCGTCCGTGTCCCACGGAAACACGAGGAGGATCGCCGAGGCCATGGGCCGGGTGCTGTCGGCCCCGGTGGTCGAGCCCGAACAGGTCGACGCGGCCGGGCTCTCCGGCTACGACCTGGTGGGCTTCGGCTCGGGGATCTTCACGGGGCAGTTCCACCCACGGCTGCGCCACTTCGTCCGGTCGGTTCCCGAGCGGGCTCCCCAGGGGCAACGGCAGGGGCAGCGGCAGCGGGCGTTCGTGTTCGCCACCAGCGGGCTGCCGGAGCTGCCGGTCCGGCCCTTCACCCGCCCCCTGGTGCGGCAGCTCGAACGGAAGGGCTTCGAGGTGGCCGGCGCCTTCTCCTGCCGGGCCTTCGACACCTGGCTCCCCTTCAAGCTGGTAGGCGGCATCAACAAGGCGCGGCCGGACGGCGACGACCTGGCGGCGGCGCGCGCGTTCGCCGAGGGGCTGCGGGCGGACGGCCCCGGCGGCAGCGCTGGGTGAGCCGGGCTCCTCGGGCGGGGTTCCGTATCGGGTGGGTATCAGCGAGCGCTCGGTCTGCCGTCGACCGGTTCCACACGGCGGGCGCGTCCGGTATCTGCCGTATCGTTCCCTTGTCCGCCGCCGAGGGAACTGGAGCCCGCCGCCCGTGTCCTCGCCCGCACCGTCCCCGCGCCCGGTCCGCGTGCTGCTGGTGGAGGACGACGACCTGATGCGCCGCTCCTTCACCGTCGCGCTGGAACGCTACGGCTACGAGATGACGGCCGCGGCCGACGGCCTCACGGGGCTGGAGCTGTTCCGGGCCGAGCAGTTCGACCTGCTCGTCCTCGACGTGATGCTGCCCGGACTCGACGGGATCGGCCTGTGCCGCCGGATCCGGGAGACCAGCCTGGTGCCGGTGCTGATGATGTCCGCGCGCGGCGACGGGCTCGACGTCGTCGCCGGACTGGAGGCCGGGGCGGACGACTACGTGGTCAAGCCCGTGGACACCTTCGTGCTGGTGGCGCGCATCCGCTCGCTGCTGCGGCGGGCGACGTACACACCCGTCCCCTCGCCCGAGGCCGCTGCCGCTGCCGAGGGCGAGGGCAAGGTCCTGGTGTTCGGGGACCTGACCGTCGACACCGCCGGCATGGAGGTGTCCGTCGGCGGACTCCCGGTCGCGCTGACCCCGACCGAACTCAAGCTGCTGCTGGAGTTCGCGGCCCACCCCGGCGTGGTGCTGGAGCGGCACACCCTGCTGCGCAACGTCTGGGAGTACGGCTGGGACGGCGACAGCCGGGTGGTGGACCTGTGCGTGCAGCGGCTGCGCCGCAAGCTCGGCCGGGAGCGGATCGAGACGGTCCGCGGCTTCGGCTACAAGCTCAAGCGCTGAACGCGATGCGTACGCTCCGTCGGCGTCGGGCCTCGCTGCGCTGGAAGATCGCCGCCCTCGCCGCCGCCACCGCCTGCCTGGTCGCGGCGGCGGTCGGCGTGCTGGTGCACCTGTGGACCGCCCAGGACATCCGCAGCCGCGCCGAGGCGCGGGCCTTCAACGCCGTGTACTCGGCCGTGGACGTCTACCGGCGCACCGGAGCACTGGCCGACGGCGCCGAACTCGACCCGGCCGACCTGCCCGCCGGCTTGCGGCACCCGGCCGACGGGAACCGGCACACCGCGTACGACGGACGCGTCGAGGGCAACGCGGGCCCGAGCGCCTGGGCCGCCCAGCGCACCGGCGGCCCGGGCAGCCCGGTGCTGGCCGTACGGATCAACATGGGCCCGGAGCTGTCCGATCTGCCCCGGCTGGACGTGGCGATGGCGGTGGCCTCGCTGCTCGCCCTCGCCGTGGCCACGCCGGCCGCGGTGTACGGGGCCGGGCTGCTCGCCCGCAGACTGCGGCGGGTCGCCGAGACCGCGGACCGCATCTCCGCCGGGGACCTCGACGCCCGCACCGGGCCCACCAAGGGCGACGACGAAGTGGCGGACATCGCGGCGACGGTGGACGCGATGGCCGACAGCCTCGGCCGACTGCTCCGGACGGAACGGCAGTTCACGGCCGACGTGGCACACGAGCTGCGCACCCCGATCGGCGGGCTGCTCGCCGCCGCCGACCTGCTGCCGGCCGGCGAGACGGAGAACCTCATCCGGGCGCGGGTGCGCGACCTGCGCGGACTGGTCGAGGACCTGCTGGAGATCTCGCGGCTGGACGCCGGGGCGGAACAGCCCGTACGGGCCCGGGTGCCGCTGGGCGCCGTCGTCCGGGAGGCCGTGGCGCGCACCGGGTTCGAGGCCGAGGTCTGCGTGGCAGCGGTTGCCGAGGCTGACACCGCGTCGGCGGCATCCTCGCCGTCGGCGTCGGTGGAGACCGACCCCCGGCGGCTGGAACGGATCGTCGGCAACCTCGTCGTCAACGCGCACCGGCACGGGGCCGCCCCGGTGCTGGTCACGGTCGAGGGACGCACCGTCGTCGTGCGCGACCACGGCCCCGGCTTCCCCGCCGACCTGCTGCGGCACGGCCCACGCCGGTTCCGGACCGGCGCCGCCGAGCGCGGCACGGGCCACGGGCTCGGCCTGACCATCGCGGCAGGACAGGCCCGACTGCTCGGCGCGGAGCTGAGCTTCGCCAACGCCGCGGACGGCGGCGCGGTGGCCACCCTGCGACTGCCGGACTGACGCGCTGCCGCACGACCGCTTGCTACGGAACTGCTTGCTGCACAACGCGTGCTGGACAGCCGCTTGCTACCGAACTGCTGCCGACTGGCGCGGGCGCTGATACACGGCGGCCCAGGGGCCTGATACGTGCACCGGACACCCTTCGACGTGCACCGATCCGCACCTCGAAGACGGAGTCCCCTCGTGACCGCCAACTCCCTCACCCTGCACACCACACCCGGGATCGCGGCCGCCACCGCCGACCTGACGAAGGTCTACGGCAACGGCGACACCCGGGTCACGGCGCTGGACCGGGTGAGCATCGCCTTCCGGGAGGGCGAGTTCACCGCGATCATGGGCCCGTCCGGCTGCGGCAAGTCCACCCTGATGCACTGCGCCGCCGGTCTCGACACCCCCACGTCGGGCTCCGTCCGGATCGGTACGACGGAACTGGGCGGCCTGGGCGACCGGCAGCTCACCCAGCTGCGGCGGGACCGGGTCGGCTTCATCTTCCAGGCGTTCAACCTGCTGCCCACCCTGACCGCGCTGGAGAACATCACGCTCCCGCTGTCGCTCGCCGGGCGGCGGGTGGACCGGGAGTGGCTGGAGCGCGTGGTGTCGATGGTCGGGCTGTCCCAGCGCCTCGGCCACCGCCCGGCCGAACTGTCCGGTGGGCAGCAGCAGCGCGTCGCGGTCGCCCGGGCGCTGGTCGCGCGGCCCGCGATCGTGTTCGGCGACGAGCCGACCGGCAACCTCGACTCCCGGGCCGGGGCCGAGGTCCTCGGCTTCCTGCGGGACTCCGTACGGGAGTTGGGCCAGACGGTGGTCATGGTGACGCACGACCCGGTGGCCGCCGGCTACGCGGACCGGGTGGTGTTCCTGGCCGACGGGCGGCTGGTCGACGAGATGGCGCACCCGACGCCGGACCGGGTGCTCGACGTCATGAAGTCCTTCGCCGGCTGAGCCGGCGCCGAGTCCGCGCCCCTTCTCCTCCCGACACCTCCGAAAGCTGCTCATGCTGACCACAGCCCTGCGCAACGTGCTGGCGCACAAGGCCCGTCTGCTGATGACCGTCCTCGCGGTCTGCCTCGGCGTCGCCTTCGTCTCCGGCACCCTGGTCTTCGCGGACTCCACCGCCGCCGCCCACCGGGCCGCCGCCACCAGGAACTTCGCCGACATCGCGGTCACCGTCACCGCGAAGGAGTCCCCCGCCGCGCCCGACCAGCCGAGCGTGCTGACGGACGCGCTCGCGCGCCGCCTCGCCGACGTGCCCGGGGTCGCCGCGGTCCGGCCGTCCGCCGACGGGAGCGCCGTCCTGAACGCGGCCGACGGCACACCGCTGCGGGTCAAGCCGGGGACGAACCTCGCGGCCGCGTACGACCAGGGGCGGTACCCCCTGGTCGAGGGGCGCGCCCCCGCCGCCGCCGAGGAGATCGCCGTGGACCGGGGCACCGCCGCCGCGGGCCGCCTCCACCTGGGGGACACGGTCACGCTCGCGACGGACGGCCCCGCCCTCACGGCGCGCCTGGTCGGCATCGTCACGACCCGGGACACCCGGGTCACGGCCGGCGGTACGCTCACCCTCTTCGACCGGGCCACCGCACAGCGGTTGTTCGCGACCCCCGGCCACTACACCGGCATCGACGTCTCGGCGGCCCCGGGCACCGGGCCGTACGAGCTGGCGCAGCGGATCGCCGGGATGCTCCCGGCGGACCGTGCCGAGACCACCACCGGACAGGCGCAGGCCGACCAACAGGCCATCTACGTCGGGGTGTTGACCCGGGGCTACCAGAAGATGCCGATGGTCTTCGCGGGCGTGTCCCTGTTCATCGGCTCGTTCCTCGTGGTCAACACCTTCACCATGCTCGTCGCCCGGCGCACCCGGGAGCTCGCGCTGCTGCGGGCGGTCGGCGCCACCCGCCGCCAGGTGGTCCGTTCCCTGCTGGCCGAGGCCGTGCTGGTCGGGCTCGCCGCGTCGGTGATCGGATTCATCGGCGGACTCGGCATCGCGTCCGTGCTGCCCCGGCTGCTGAGCGGCGACGGGAACCGGCTGCCGGAGGGCCCACTGGTGATCGGGCCCCGACCGGTGGCGGCGGCGCTGTTCGTCGGCGTCGGGGTGACCGTGCTGGCCGCCTGGCTGCCGTCGCGCCGGGCGGCGCGGATCGCACCGATCGAGGCGCTGCGCTCCGCCGCGCAGCCCGGTGGGCGCTCGTGGCTGCGTCCGATCGCCGGGGCGGTCCTGCTGCTGCTCGGCGTCGGTCTGCTGGTCTCGCTCGCGGGCTCGGCGAAGGACGCCTCGGAGGAGAACCTGCGCCGTGCGATGCTCGGCTGCGGCGTCCTCGTCGTCGCCCTGATCGTGCTGGCGCCGGCCCTCGCCGCCCCCGTGATCCGGGTGACCGGGCGTGTGATCCGGCGATTCGGCACCCCCGGCCTCCTGGCCCAGCAGAACGCGCTGCGCGACCCGAGGCGCACGGCGGCGACCGCCGCCACACTGCTCATCAGCACCGCGCTGGTCAGCGGGCTCGCCACCATCGGCAACTCGACCGGGCAGGCCCTGGACCGGCAGGTCGCGGACGGGCTCGGCGCCGACTACGTGATCAGCACCGGCAACACCATGACCGGCATCGACCCGGCCGCCGTGCAGCGGGTGGCCGGCGCCCCGGGAGTGCGGAGCGTCAGCGCGGTCGCGGACTCCACGGCGGTCGTGGGCGGTCGCGTCCGGGAGATCTCCGGCGTCGACCCGGCGGCCCTCGACCAGGTGATGAACCTCGACTTCGTGAGCGGCTCGGCGAAGGACCTCGGGCCCGGCCGGATCGCCGTCTCCAGCAGCGTCGCCCGGGAGACCGGGGTGAGCACGGGCGGGCAGGTCGACGCGCGCATCGGGCGGAGCGAGGAGTTCGCGCACTACACCGTGGTGGGCGTCTACCGGGACAACCCCACCGCCCACGATGTGCTGGGCACCCGCGACGAGGTGCAGCGCGACAGCTACAGGCCCGGCACCGTCCAGCGGGTCCTGGTGCGCGGCGAAGGCGCGACGGAGAACGGGCTGCGGACGGCGGTGGGCAACAACCCGCTGCTCAAGGTGCAGGACCGGGCCGCGCTGGTGCGCGAGGCGGCGGGGACGATGAGCGACCTGCTGACGCTGATGTACGGGCTGCTCGCGATCGGCGTCGTGATCGCCGCGCTCGGGATCGTCAACACGCTGGCGATGTCCGTCACCGAACGGACGCGGGAGATCGGTGTCCTGCGGGCCATCGGCATGGATCGGGCCGGCGTCCGTCGGATGATCCGCCTGGAGGCCGTGACGGTCGCCGCGTTCGGCACCCTGCTCGGCCTGGCCGGCGGGCTGTTCGGCGCCTGGGCGGTCGGGGCGCTGGCGGGCGGTGCGATGGAGCAGTACGCGCTGGCGCTGCCCTGGGGGACGCTGACCCTCGTCTGCCTGGGATCGCTCGCGCTCGGCGCGGTCGCGGCGGCCGTCCCGGCCCGGCGGGCGGCGGCCCTGAGCCCGCTGGAGGCCGTCGCGGAGGCGTGACCTGTCCGCTTGCCCTGCCCCCGCTTGCCCTGCCCCCGCCCGCCCGGCGTTCCGTGCCGGGCGGGCGGGGGCACGCGTCCGGTCAGTTGGCGACGAAGAGCCACTCCGGGCCGTAGACGAGGTGGGGGTCCGATGGGAGCTTGATGGCGTTGATCGTCCGTGCGGCGTCGCCCAGATCGCCCATGTGCCCGATCGCGTCGAAGAGCGAGTTCGGGTTGCCGCTCCAGGCCGAGCAGAGGGCGCGGAGCATGTCGCTGTAGGTCTTGTTGAAGTCGTGCAGCGCGGTGGCGGTGGCCTGGTCGGGCGTGTTGGCGGGGTCGTTGGCCCAGCCGCCCTCGGGGACACGGGCGACGGGGGCGGTGTCCGGGAGCGGGACGTCGGGGCCGGTGAACTCGAACCTCCCCGTGGTGGGGTTCTTGACCAGCTTCTTGCCGACGGCGATCTCCTTGAACGCGTAGTAGTGGGCGAGTTCGCCCGGGGCGCCCGGGAAGGGGTTGTCCGGGGATGCCGTGGTGCCCTCGCCCTGGGTCTGGATGATGTGGATCGCCTTCAGGACGTCGTCGATGGTGTTCATCGGGACGATGTCGTTGCCGGCGCCGTGGCTCGAGAGCGGGAAGGTCACCTGGTTCTGACCGGTGAGCAGGTGGGCGAAGTTGGGGAAGACGTCGGCGATCCGCTGGTAGAAGGCGCCGATGGTGTTGCCGTCGGCGGCGAAGGCGAGGGGGTTCTCGGGCTTCTCGATGTCGGAGAAGAGGCCCGCCGACTCCCGCGTCAGCCCGCTGAGGGAGACGACCAGCCCCGGGTTGACCCCGCCGGGCAGCTCGCCCGGGTACTTCGGGACGGTGGCGGGGTCGGTGAGGACGACGGTGCCGCCGATGCTGGTGAGCATGTTGCAGACCAGGCCGAAGTGCGACATCTCATCGAAGATGATCTCCCGGATGGTGTTGCGGACGGGTTGGGTGCTGTCCTGGCTGGTGATCGACCAGAGCGCGGTGGCGTAGGGCGGGATGGTGGACAGCTCCAGCATGATCGCCCGCTGCAGCGCGTCCTTGAGCTCCTGCTCCGTCCAGTCCTTCTCCGCGATGTTCATCAGCTGGACGATCGCGTCGCTCTCGTAGTCCAGGATTCCGGTCGTCGTCACCGTGGGCCCCTCTCGTCTCGTCGTACGGCTGTGCGCCGGACCGTAACCGGAGGTGGGCGGTACGTGTGCGTGCGGTGCCGGTGTGGCCCCGGGAGTTCAGCCGGACGGGTGGAGCACGCCGATAGCACTGCCGTGGTGCGTCGACCGGTGCGCGCATCTTCGTTGTGGCGCAGGAAGTCGAACCGGCCGACTTCCTGCGCCACCAAGGCCCGGCCGGCCGGGGTGCTCGTCGAGCGACGGCTATCGGCCCAGACCCTGAGCCGCTTCCCGATGGCGGGAAGCCCACTCCTTCAGCAGTGTCGTACCGGTACGTGACTCGAAGGACCCTGACGGGCCGGCTCTGCTCTTTCCGGCTGACGCGTGGTCCTCCTTCCTCGCCGGGGTCAAGTCCGGCGAGTTTTCTACCGACTGATACGACAGAGGTGCCCCGCACGGGCTGTGGCCGTGCGGGGCACCTCTGTCGTATCCGGCTCTTCTAGAAGTCGTCGTCGAAGGAGACCGAGCCCTCGACAGCCACCTGGTACGCCGACACCCGGCGCTCGAAGAAGTTGGTCAGCTCCTGGACGTTCTGGAGCTCCATGAAGCCGAACGGGTTGGTGGACCCGTACCGGATGGGCATGCCCAGGCGGGCCAGGCGCTGGTCGGCCACGGCCTCCAGGTACTGGCGCATCGAGTCGGTGTTCATGCCGGCCAGACCGTCGCCGCACAGGTCCTGGGCGAACTGGAGCTCGGCCTCGACAGCCTCCTCCAGCATCTCCGTGACCTGCTTGGCCATCTCCTCGTCGAAGAGGTCGGGCTCCTCCTCGCGCACGGTGTCGACGACCGACATCGCGAAGTCCATGTGCATGGACTCGTCGCGGAACACCCAGTTGGTACCGGTCGCGAGACCGTGCAGCAGGCCCCGGCTCCGGAACCAGTACACGTAGGCGAACGCGCCGTAGAAGAACAGGCCTTCCACACACGCCGCGAAGCAGATCAGGTTGAGCAGGAACGCCCGCCTGTCCTCCTTCGTCTGCAGCGAGTCGATGTGGTCGACCGCGTTCATGTACTTGAAGCAGAACTGGGCCTTCTGGTGGATGGAGGGGATGTTCTCCACCGCGGCGAAGGCCGCGTTGCGGTCCTCCGGGTCCGGAAGGTAGGTGTCGAGCAGCGTCAGGTAGAACTGGACGTGCACGGCCTCCTCGAACAGCTGCCGGCTCAGGTAGAGCCGCGCCTCCGGGGAGTTGATGTGCTTGTAGAGGCTCAGCACCACGTTGTTCGCGACGATCGAGTCGCCCGTCGCGAAGAACGCGACGAGGCGCCCGATGAGGTGGCGCTCGCCCTCGCTCAGCTTCGCCAGGTCGGCGACGTCCGAGTGAAGGTCGACCTCCTCGACCGTCCAGGTGTTCTTGATGGCGTCCCGGTACCGGTCGTAGAACGACGGGTAGCGCATCGGGCGCAGGGTCAGCTCGAAGCCGGGGTCGAGCAGCATCTTGCGGTCTTCGGGGGTGCTCACTGGCAGGCCTCGCAGGACTCGGGGTTCTCCAGGGAGCAGGCCAGCGCGGCCTCCTCCTCCGGGGTGAGGGTCGGGGTGCCCACCGGGATCGTGTTGGCCGGCACCGGCGCGGCGGCGCGGGCGGTACCCGACGCGGCCTGGGCGATGCGGGTGGCCGGGCGCGAACGCAGGTAGTAGGTGGTCTTGAGACCGACCTTCCACGCGTAGGCGTACATCGAGCTGAGCTTGCCGATGGTCGGCGCCGCCATGAACAGGTTCAGCGACTGGCTCTGGTCCAGGTACGGCATGCGGGCCGCGGCCAGGTCGATCAGCGCGCGCTGCGGCAGCTCCCACGCGGTGCGGTACAGCGACCGCACCTCGGCGGGCAGCCAGTTCAGCTCCTGCACCGATCCGTTGGCGTCGCGCAGCGCGTCGCGGGTCTGCTGGTCCCAGACGCCGAGCTCCTTGAGCTCGCGCACCAGGTACGGGTTGACCTGGAGGAACTCGCCGCTGAGCGTCTCGCGCTTGAACAGGTTGGACACCTGCGGCTCGATGCACTCGTACACGCCGGCGATGGACGCGATGGTCGCGGTCGGCGCGATGGCCAGCAGCAGCGAGTTGCGCAGGCCGGTCTCGGCGATGCGGGCGCGCAGCGCGGTCCAGCGGTCGGCCCACTGCGGGGCGGCCGTCGGGAAGTGGTCGATGTGCAGTTCGCCGCGGGCGGCGCGGGTCTCGCCGTACGCCTCGTGGCGGCCGAGCCGCTCGGCCAGGTCGGCGGAGCGCTCGTAGGCGGTGAGCATGATGCGCTCGGCGATCAGCGTGGACAGCCGGGCGGCCTCGGCGGAGTCGAAGTCGAGCCGCAGCTTGAAGAAGACGTCCTGGAGGCCCATCACGCCGAGGCCCACGGGCCGCCAGCGGGAGTTGGAGGTGCCGGCCTCGGTGGTCGGGTAGAAGTTGATGTCCACGACGCGGTCGAGGAAGGTGACGGCGGTGCGCACGGTGGCGTCGAGCCGCTCCCAGTCCATGGCGCCCAGCAGGTCGTCGGCGGACGCCCCGGGGGCCACGTGGGCGCCGAGGTTGACCGAGCCGAGGTTGCAGACGGCGGTCTCGGAGTCGTCCGTGACCTCCAGGATCTCGGTGCACAGGTTGGAGGAGTGCACCGTGCGGCCCGGCAGCGCGGTCTGGTTGGCGGCGCGGTTGGAGGCGTCCTTGAAGGTCATCCAGCCGTTGCCGGTCTGCGCGAGGGTGCGCATCATGCGGGCGTACAGGGTCTGCGCGGGGATGGTGCGCACGGCCTTGCCGGCCAGCTCGGCCTTGCGGTAGGCCTCGTCGAAGTCGGCGCCCCACAGGTCGACCAGCTCGGGCACGTCGGCCGGGGAGAACAGCGACCAGTCCGCGTTGGCGTTGACCCGGCGCATGAACTCGTCCGGGATCCAGTGCGCCAGGTTGAGGTTGTGGGTGCGGCGGGCCTCTTCGCCGGTGTTGTCGCGCAGCTCGAGGAACTCCTCGATGTCGGCGTGCCAGGTCTCCAGGTAGACGCAGGCGGCGCCCTTGCGACGGCCGCCCTGGTTGACGGCGGCGACGGAGGAGTCGAGGGTGCGCAGGAACGGCACGATGCCGTTGGACTTGCCGTTGGTGCCGCGGATCAGGCTGCCGCGCGAGCGGATGCGCGAGTAGGACAGGCCGATGCCGCCGGCGTGCTTGGACAGGCGGGCGATCTGCGCGTAGCGGTTGTAGATCGAGTCCAGGTTGTCCAGCGGGGAGTCGAGCAGGTAGCAGCTCGACATCTGCGGGTGGCGGGTGCCGGAGTTGAAGAGCGTCGGCGAGGAGGTCAGGTACTCCAGGCGGCTCATCAGGCCGTACAGCTCGGCGACTTCGCGCACGGACTGCTCGTTGTCGCCGACCGCCAGGCCACAGGCGACGCGGAGCAGGAAGTGCTGCGGGGTCTCGATCACCTTGCGGGTGATCGGGTGGCGCAGCAGGTAGCGGGACTGCACGGTGCGCAGGCCGAAGTACTCGAAGCGGTCGTCGCCCTTGGTGTCGATCAGCGCGTCCAGGGCGGCGGCGTGCTTGGCGACGAACTCCGCGGTGGTGTCGCCGATCAGGCCCTCGGCGTGGCCGACGGTGATCGAGGCGGAGAAGGACGTGGAGCCCTGGCTGTTCGCCTCGTCGACGATCTCCAGGGCGAGCAGGCGGGCGGCGAGCTTCGAGTACTGGGGGTCCTCGGCGATCATCGACGCGGCGGCGTCCACGGCCAGCCCGCGCAGCTCGGCGAAGTCCGAGCCGGCGTGGCGGCCGCGCAGCGCGGCGGCGGCGACATGGCCGGGGTCGACCTCGGTGAGGTCGACGCTGCGGTCGGTGAGCAGCCGCAGCAGGGCGCCGCCGGGGTCGGAGACCTTCGGGTCGGTGAAGGCGGTACCGGAGCCCTGGGCGGGCAGGGTGGCTGAGGCAGCGGTGGTCAAGGCGCTCTCTCCTGGCGGCGATCGTCGGCGGTGATCGGAGTACCGGGCGATCGGGGCAGGGGAGCACGCGCGCGGGCGCAAGCGGCGTCCGTGCGACGGTGGCATCCCCGGCCCGCCCGCGAGGCCCGGAAGGTACTGCTGGTGCTGGCGCGGCCTCTGCGGGAGGGCCGTGGCGCACGCTGTCGGCAGGTCATCGGACTCGCGGGCAGGGCTCTTGGAGCCGCTCGCTCACCGCTGCGGGGCAGTCCCGGATTCCCACCGGGTTCCCCTGCATCGACAGCAGGGATGAGCATACATCTAGTGGCGCGAGTCCGATGCAGCCCCACATGTAGTGTCGCGGGGCACGACTGTTCGACTCATCGTGCGATAATCTGCTCAGGCTGGAGGGTGCCATCCCTGGCCCGTACGGGCATCGCACGGGCGCATCCGCACCTGGGTGGTCCCGCCCGCGGAGGCGCTCGCAGAGGCGCCCGCGGAGGCGCTCGCAGTCCCGCTCGAGGAGGCGCTCGGACCGGCACTGGCGGCAGCGCTCGGACCCGCACTCCCGGCAGCACCCGGATTCTCGACGCAGCGCCCCGTGTCCTGGTTGGCGAGCTGTCCCGTGGGGGTCACCCGCCAGCGCTGGTCGGGCCGCGAGGTGCAGCCGGTGAGGACGGGGAAACCGAGGCCCGGGTCCTCGACGCAGCGCCCGTTCTGCCCGATCGAGCCGTTGTCCCCCATCGTCCAGGTCTGGGCCGGCGAGCCGTCGCAGGTGCCGGCGCCGACCGCGGCCGGATCGCCCGCCACCCGGCTGTCCAGACAGAGACCGGGCAGGGCCGAGGTGATCGCGCCGCTCGGCTGTCCGGCGGCGGCCTGGAACGAGAAGGAGTCGCTGCCGAGGCCGGCGCCGCCGTCCCAGATCTCGAACCCGGCCTGGACGGCGCACAGGTAGGAGCCGGCCGGGACGTAGCCGCGCTGGATGGCGTCGCGGGTGAAGGCCCGCAGGTCCAGGTCGGTGACGGAGGTCGTGCCGGTGGCCATCTCGTAGGTGATCAGGGTGTGGCTGCTCTTCTTCGGGGCCTCGTACACGCGGTAGGAGGTGCCGCCGACCTGTAGGTCGCCGGTCCGCTGGCCGAACGGGGTCTTGCCGTTGCCGCGCAGCCAGATCATCAGCTCGGCGCTCTCGGTGAAGGAGCAGCTGGTCCGGCTGTTGCTGTACCAGACGTCGTACGAGACGTTGTAGACGCCGCCGTCGACCTGGGTGGTCTGCCAACTGCTGGTCGCGTACCGCAGGTTGTCCACCGGGATGGGCAGCGGGCCGGTGCCGGGCTGGAGCTGGGTGCTGATGTGCGGGTAGGCGCCGGGGCCGCGGTCCGGGTCCGTGAGGCTGGCGGGGCTGATCCCGCTGCGGGTCACCCGGAAGTCGGTGCCGGCGCCGCTGCTGCTGATGCAGAGGCCGCCGGTGGCGTTCCACTCGTTCGGGTTGATCAGGTAGCGGCCGGAGTCGACGGCCTGGGACGGGTAGCGGTTCTGCCCGGTGGAGCAGATCTCGCCGGCGGTCGCGGCCGGCAGCGGGGTGACGGCCGTGGTCGCCCGGACGGGCGCCTGCGGGTCCCGCGAGTCGTGCGGGATCAGCACCGCGCACAGGGCCAGCACGATCGCGATGGTCGGCGCGAGCCACCACCACGGGCGCAGGCCGCGGCGCCCGGTTCCGGGCACGACGGGGTGGGTCATGGGGCTCTCGCCTCCCTGCTGCGGTGTCTGCGGCCGGTGCGCGGGCCGGGGCGGTGGTGTCGTAGGCCGGTACGCGGGCCGGGGCGGGGTCGTGCTCACCCGGCGGGCGTGGAACTCGACCGGGGCTTGGTCGCGGGCGAGGTCGGCTTCTTGACCGGAGGCTTCTGGGTGGTGGCCGACGGGCTGGGGGAGGCCGGCGCGTCGGGGGAAGGGGCGGGTGCCGGGGCCGGCGCCGTGACGGTCAGGGCCGGCTCGGAGTGGACGGTCCAGGGCGTGTTGTAGCGCGGCGCGGAGACCCCGGCGGCGAACGCCTGGGCGGCGGCGGGGGACGCGGCTACCCGCCAGTCGACCTCCTTCCTCGCCTCGTACCAGATCACGCCGATGATGTCGGGGTGCTGGGCGAGCTGCGAGAACATCTCGGTGATCCACTGTGCCTTCAGCCCCGAGGTGTCGGTGGCCCCGGTCTCGGTGATCACCACGGGCTTGTGGCTGAACGCCCGGATCTGCTCGATGGTCGGCTGGAAGATCTGGTCGAACGACTTGTACTTCTCGACGCCGGTGGTGCCGTAGTAGCCGGACAGGCCGACCCAGTCGACGTAGTCGTCGCCGGGGTAGAGCGTGTTCAGGCTGGTGGCGTTCTCGTAGTCGACGTTGGGGCTCCACACCCAGGTGACCCGGGTGGCGCCGGCCTGCTTGAAGATGTCGTGGACGTGCCGCCAGGCCTGGACGTACTGGCCCTTCTTGTTGCCGTTGGACTGCTCGGCCCAGGGGTACCAGTAGCCGTTCATCTCGTGGGCGAAGCGCAGGGCGACGGGGTAGCCGAGGCCCTTGATGCCGTCGGCCCAGGTCTTGATGTAGTCGTCGAACCTGCCGTCGATGATGTTGGAGAGGGAGTACTCCGGCTGCTCGCCGCGGAGCTTGTCCTCCTTGGCTTCCTTGCGGTAGTCCCAGGGCTCCCAGGCGACCATCGGCATGATGCCGCGTTCGGCGACGGTGTCGAAGACCCGGCGGTCGAACTTCCGGTCCCACCAGCCGACCGAGAACTCCAGCACGTTCGGCTGGTGCTTGACGGCCGCGGTGAACTCGTCGAGCGGGCCGAGGTCGTAGGGGCCGGGCTTGGTCATGATGCCGGTGAACGCGCCGCCGGCCGGCGGGAACTGCGGGGGCGGGGGCGGTGTGGTGGGCGTCGCTGCCGCCGTCGGGCTCTGGCCGGCCGTCGCGGGGGTGGCGGTCGGTGACGCGGCCAGGGCGGTGGTCAGCCAACTCGGCATCGCCGTCGGGGCGGCGCCGGCGAAGGTGTACGGCTCCAGGTCGTGCGCACGGGAGAGCCGGGGCGCCAGGACGAAGGTGTACCCGACCATCAGGGCCAGGGCGACCAGGGCGGCGATCCGGGGGACGGTGATCCGCAGCATCAGCGGCTCCTCCGCTCGGTCCGGGAGCCGGCCCGGGCCGGCTCCAGCAGCTCCTCGAACTCGTCCTCGGCGAGGGCTCCTTCGACGGGTTCCTCGGATTCCTCGACGGCTTCTCCGAAGGCGTCCTCGACGTTTTCTCCGACGGGTCCTCCGACGGCTGCCCCGGTGCGCGGCGGTTCGGTCCGCTGGGAGGGCAGGTGGCCGGGCAGCCGGTCGGCGGCGGGCGCCTCGGCGGCCCTGGCCGCGGCGGCCCGCTGGGCCCGGGCCTCGCGGCGTCCGCTGACGAAGGAGATCACCAGCGGCGCGAGACCGGTGAACAGGCTGACGCCGGCCCAGAACCGCAGGATCCAGATGTCGTGGTGGAGCGTGAAGCTCGCGCCGAGCAGCCCGCCCGCGACCGCCGCCCACAGCAGGTGCAGCCGGAAGGTCGACAGCGACTCGGCGCTGCGCAGGTCGCCCTTGGCGGTGACGGCGTAGGCGAGCGGGCGGCGCAGCAGCGCCGCGATCGCGGCGGCGACGTAGACCGGGCCGGCGAACATGGCCAGCCCCATGCCGGCCACGCCGATCTCGCGCCGCTCGTGCGCGGCCAGGTTGAAGCGGCGCAGCCACAGCCACAGCACGAACCAGCTGCCCATGCTGGCGCCCCACAGGGCCATCCAGTGGGTGCTGTTGAGGTGGATGGAGGTGACGCCGAGGGCCAGGTAGACGGAGGTGGCGAGGCTGCCGAGGACGGTGTTGATCGCCACGCTCGGGTAGTAGAACTGGACCAGGCCGTAGAGCACCCGCTGGCGCAGGCGCAGCTTGATGCCGGAGCGCAGCCGGCTCTTGAGCAGGATCTCCCAGATGCCGTACGCCCAGCGCTTCTGCTGGTTGAAGTAGTCGGTCCAGGAGGTCGGGCCCTCGCCGACGGCGAGAACGTCGGGGGTGTAGACGCCCTTCCAGTGCCGGTCGGTCTCCGGGTTGACGGAGGCCTGGACCCGCATGCTGGTGAGGTGGTCCTCGATGATCGAATCCTGGTAGCCGCCGATCTGCTGCCAGGCGACCGGCCGGTACAGGTGGTTGGTGCCGATCAGCAGCGGCGCGTCCATGCCGTTGCCGCCGCGCTCGACCAGGCCGGAGAACAGGTACTGCTGCACGGAGGCACCGTGGGCGACCCAGTTGTCGTACATGTTGCCGTACACCTGGGGGGCGACCACGAAGGCGACGTCGGGGTCGCGGAAGTATCCGAGGGTGCGCTCCAGGAAGCAGGGCAGCGGGACGTGGTCCGGGTCCATCTGGGCCACCACGTCGTAGCCGTGCTCGTGCTCGGCGCGCCAGGAGTTGTGGTTGCCGGACTTGGTCTTGGCCCGGAACTCGCCCTCGGCCTGGTTGTACTCGGGGCGTCCCTTGCGGCTGAAGTGGTGGACGCCGAGCCGGGCGGCCATCTCCTTGACCCGGTCGTCGTTGCCCTCGTCGAGGATCCAGACGTCGACCCGGCCGTCGTACTCGATCCGCAGCATGGCGGCGAGGGTCCGCTCGACGATCTCGATCGGCTCCTTGGAAGGCACGATCGTGGTCAGCACCGCGACCCGCAGCCCGGGCGGCGGAGTGACCGGCACCGGGTCCTTGGCGCGGAACGCGAAGACCCAGACGGCGAGGTTCTGAACCAGCCGGATCACTTCCACCGTAATAACGGAACAGAAGCAGATACGCGCCAGGTTGATCCGCCAGTCCGGGGACCAGCCGACGTGGGAGCTGGGGATGTGCTCGGGGAGGAGCAGCCAGCCGACGAAGACGAGGCCGGCCAGAGCGTTGACCGCCACCAGGACGGTCATGACGAACTTGACGCCGCGTGAGGAAACCGAGCGGTAACGGACGGCGCCGCCGTCCTCGCCGGGGGTCAGCGGGCCGGCGGTCTCGGCGCACGCCACGTAGGCGCGCTGGGCGGCGCTGTTGCGCAGCTCCCTGCGGACGATGCGGCGTTCGTTCCGGGCCCGGGGCAGGACGCGCCCGTGGCGTCCGCGCGCCCGGTTGCCCTGCGTCGCCGTGTGTTCGTTGGTGGAGTCCACCGGTCAACCCCCGTACAGCTGCCCGGTCGTACCGGAGCCGCTGGTTCCCTGCTCGGTCACCGCCCGTCGACGTCCGACACCGGGCCGTCGGGTCGACGGTCGTACGGCGTGGCGGCGTCACTCATGGGCTTGGCTGATTGTCGTTCAAGCGGTCAGCATACGGGCCGTGGCCGAGCGCTCTCTGCCGGGGCCGGGAATGCCAAGGCTCCCGCAAGCCCCGCGGAAGGGCGGGGCCTACGGGAGGGACGAGCGTCAGGGCGTGATCTTGACGGAGTTCGCGATCTGGTCCATCAGCGCCAGCGGCGGAGCCTCCGCCGCCTGGTCCAGGCAGATCTGGAGCACCGGGACGGTGGTCGCCCCGGCCGCCGGCGTGACCTCGAGGACGCCGCAGTAGCTGTCCGGCGTGGACGAGGCACTGGACATCGGGACGTGCCACAGCGCGAGGTAGCCGTCCATGCCCTGGATCTTGACGGCCGACTGCTTCACCGGGTCCGGCGGCGTCGGCGCGTCCGAGCCGTAACGGGTGTTGTAGAGCAGCTGGCCCATGCCGAGCACCAGGGACTTCGGGTCGGACCAGCCGCCGTTGAACACCCGGAGGTTCTGGACGACCACGCCGCGGGTGCAGGCCCCGTTGCCGTGGCCCACGCAGGCGTACGGGTTGACCGCGTAGCGGACCTCGTTCGGGGCCTTGGCGTCGACCTGGACCTGCCAGTCCTGCGGCAGCATGAAGTTCATCTTCGAGTCCTGGCCGGTGATCTGCCGCCCGCCGGGGAGCTGCTGACCGCCGGTCAGGGCGGTGCCCATGAAGCCGTTCGGGCTCTTGGGGTCACCGGTGGGGGTCGCGGCCGTGGTCGAATCGGCCTTCGCCGAGCCGGGCTTCGCGGTCTTGTGGCCCAGGACGTAGCCGCCGCCCGCCATCACGACCGACAGCACCACGGCGCCGACGGCCACGAGTACCCGGCGCTTGGTGTTCTTCGGCTCGACGGTCTCGAACACCACCGAGGTGGGGATCGGCTTGGGCGTCGGCAGGCCGGGGGTCGGCGGGCCGGGCTGCTGCGGCGCCGGCCCGGGGGCCTGGGCCGGTCCCGGGGCCTGGCCCGGTCCGGACGTCTGGCCCGGTCCCGAAGTCTGGGTCGGCAGGGTGGCCAGCGTCGGAGCGGCCGGCGCCGTGGGCGCCGGCGGAACCTGCACCGCCGGGCTGACGGCCGTCGGCGCGGCAGCGTTCTGGACGGCATGGCCGGGGAACGGGCTCGCGGGCATGCCGCCGCCTCCCGGCTTGGCCTGAACCTTGTCGGTCCAGGTCGAACCATCCCACCAGCGCAGCGTATTGGGCTGCCCGGAAGGGTCCTCGTACCAGCCGCTAGGCGGACTCCCCGTCGTCATGCGGCGGATACTAGCAGCGAGCCGATCGGATGGTCATTTCAAGTCATGGGCTGGGCGTACCAGTCGACGCCGCCTCAGAACGCCAAGGTGTAGACCATCAGGTCCATCCCCGGGTACGGCGCCCAGTCCCGCTCGGGGGTGCGCCGGAAGCCGACCCGCTCGTAGACGCGGTGGGCGGCGGTCATCTCCGGGCGGGTGGAGAACGCCATGCCGGCCAGGCCGAGTTCGCGGCTGCGGGCGAGGGAGGCGCGCACCAGCGCCTCGCCGACGCCGCGGCCGCGGGCGGCGGTGTCGGTGGCGAGCATCCTGATCTCGCCCTCGCGCGGGGTGGCGATGTCCGCCCACTCGGTGCCGCCGACCGCGAAGGTCACGCAGCCGAGGACCCGCCCTGCGGCCGGGTCGACCGCGACCAGGAGCTCGGCCTCCCGGGCCCGGCGGTCGGCGTCGCGCAGCAGCTCGGCGTAGCCGCTCCCGGGCGAGGTGAAGCCGCCGCCGACGAAGGCCTCGACGGTGATGCGGCCGGCGTCTTCGAGGTCCTCCGGGAGGGCCGGGCGGATGAGGTAGTCCATGCGGCCAGTGTGCCGGAGCCGTGCGGGGTGGAAAGCTCCGGGGTCGAACGGACCGGGAGGGTGGCCGGATCGGCGGAGGGGCGCAGGGAGGCGGCGGGCATGGTGCCGTACAGCCGCTCGGGGCGGGCGGGGTCGGCCGGGTAGCCGCCCGGGCGGTGGTAGTTGTCGCGGCGGGCCGCCGGGCCGCGGGAGACTTCGCGGCTGATCAGGACGCCGAGCAGGCCGAAGCCGCCGACGATTCCGGCCAGGGCGAGTGCGCCGGCAAGGGTGTCGCTGTCCATGGCCTCCACTCTGGTCGGGCGGGACGGCGCCCACGAGTGGCAGGAATGACCGATTGCCTCGAAATCCTGCCAGTCGGCGTCTTCCGCCGCGACGGACGGACCGGGCATCCTGGACGGCATGCTGAAGAACGACGGCGCGCCGAGGAGCGACGGCACGCTGAAGAACGTGGTCGCGGTGGTGCTGGAGGAGATCCACCCCTTCGAACTCGGGGTGGCCTGCGAGGTCTTCGGCCTCGACCGCACCGACGACGGGCTGCCCGGCTACGACTTCGCGCTCGCCGGCGCCCGCCCCGGGCCGCACGCCACCCATGCCGGCTTCGCCGTGGACGTCCCGTACGGCCCCGAGCGGCTGGCCGGGGCCGACCTCGCGGTGGTCACCGCGGCGAGGATCCGCCCCAGCTACCCCGAGCCGCTGCTGGAGGCGCTGCGCGGGGTGGTGGCGGACGGTGGCCGGGTGCTCTCCATCTGCAGCGGCGCCTTCGTGCTGGGCGCCGCCGGGCTGCTGGACGGCCGCCGCTGCGCCACCCACTGGCGGCACAGCGAGGACCTGGCGGCGCGCTTCCCGCTGACCACCGTCGAGCCGGACGTGCTGTACGTGGACGACGACCCGGTGATCACCTCCGCCGGGACGGCGGCCGGTATCGACGCCTGCCTGCACCTGGTACGCAAGGTGCAGGGTGCCGAGGTGGCCCGGGAGATCGCCCGCCGGATGGTGGTGGCGCCGCACCGGGAGGGCGGGCAGGCCCAGTTCGTGAACCGCCCGCTGCCGGAATGCGACGGCGACTCGCTGGCCCCGCTGCTCGACTGGATGCGCCACCACCTCGACTCGGAGGCCACCGTCGAACAGCTGGCCGTCCGGGCGCACATGTCGCCGCGCACCTTCGCCCGCCGCTTCCAGCAGGAGACCGGAACCACCCCGCACCGCTGGCTGGTCGGGCAACGGGTGCTGTTCGCCCAGCGGCTGCTGGAGTCCACCACCGAGCCGGTGGACGCGATCGCCGCCCGCTGCGGCTTCGGCAACGCGGCCGCCCTGCGGCACCACTTCGGCCGCCGGCTGGGCACCACGCCGCTGGCCTACCGCCGCTGCTTCGCCGACCCGGCCATGAAGTGACCGTGCGTCAGCCGGCTTCCACCGTCAGGTGGTCGACGGTGTTCCAGCGGTCCGGCCGCAGCCGCCCGTCCTGGGCCCGCCAGAGGCTGGTGGAGCAGTTGTGCACCGGCCCGAGCGCGGTGAGCTGCTCCTCGGTGAGCCGGTCCAGCGCGTAGCGGAGCATCAGCACCGTGCAGTCGTGCGCGACCAGCAGGACGGGCCGGCCGGCCTCCTCCTCGCAGACGTCCCGCAGCAGGCTGCGCACCCGCAGCGCGACGTCGGCCCAGGACTCGCCGCCGGGCGGCCGGTAGTACAGCTCGCCCATCTTGCGCCGCCGGGCCGCCTCCTCCGGGTGCTTGGCCTCGATGGCGGCCTTCGGCAGCATCTCGAGGATGCCGAGTTCGCGGTCGCGCAGTCGCTCGTCGTAGCGGACGGCCGGCGTGACCGGGACGGCGCCGAGTCCGGCGGCCTGGGCGAGCGCGATTCTCGCGGTCTCGGCGGTGCGCACGTACGGCGAGCACCAGACGCTGCGGGGGCGGTCGGCGCTGGGCAGGGCGGCCCACCAGTGGCCGAGCGCCTGGGCCTGCTGCCGCCCGTGCAGGGACAGCGGGATGTCGGCGTCGCGGCAGCTGATCGGGACGCTGAGCGCACCGGCGGCCTCGGCCAGCTGGAACTCGACGTTGGCGGTGGACTCGCCGTGCCGGGTGGCGATCAGCACGGACGGCAGCCGGGTGGCCGTCGCCGGGCGGTGGGCGGTGACGTGGTGGCTCTGGGCGCCGGCGTGCTGGTGCTGGTTCTGGGGCTGGTGCTGGGCGGACTGGTTCTGGGTGGACTGGTGCTGGCCGTTGAGGGTGGTACCGAGTTCTGCCATGGCCGCGAGCTCCCCGTGGTCGATCAGGTTCCGGCCGGTTGCCGGTCCGGTCTGGTGGTGCCCGGCGTGCACGCCTGTTCATACATATGATCGCGCCGCCTTCTCCAGTGTTGACGGAGAAGGCGGCGCGATCACAGGGCGCGTACCGCGCGAATCAGTGCGCCGCTACGGGCTCCGGCGCGCTCTTCAGCTCGTCGTCGCCGGCTTCGGCGCTGTAGTCGGACGGCCTGGTCTCGTCCGGGCCCTCGGGTGCCTTGACGGCCCGCAGCACCAGGGTGAGCGCCACCGCGACGACCAGGTTCAGCGCGAAGGCGGTCAGACCGATGTAGCCGATCTCGCCGATGCCGGGGATCTCCGCCGAGTTGCCGCCGAAGTGCTTGGTCGCCGGGCTGGCGATCCCGTACGCCTTCCAGGTGCCGTAGACCATGCCGGCCGCCCAGCCGGCGAACAGCGCCCAGTGGTGGAACCAGCGGGTGAACAGGCCGCCGACGATGGCGACGAAGGTCTGCAGGATCCACAGGCCGCCCAGCAGCTGGAGGTTGATCGCGGCCTGCTTGTCCATGCCGAGCACGAAGACCAGCGCGCCGACCTTCACCAGCAGCGAGACCAGCTTGGCGACCCGGGTCTCGTCGGAGGGGGTGGCGGAGGGCTTCAACCAGTCCTTGTAGACGTTGCGGGTGAACAGGTTGGCCGCCGCGATGGACATGATGGCGGCCGGCACCAGCGCGCCGATGCCGATCGCGGCGAAGGCCACGCCGGTGAACCAGTCCGGGAACATGTTCGCGAACAGCTGCGGCACCGAGAGCTGGGCGTTGTAGCCCTTGACGCCCTTGCCGACGCCCGCCGCGATCGCCATGAAGCCGAGCAGCGCGAGCAGGCCCAGCATCAGCGAGTACGCGGGCATGATCGCCATGTTGCGGCGCACGGTGTTGCGGGACTTGGAGGCGAGCACCCCGGTCACCGAGTGCGGGTACATGAACAGCGCCATCGCCGAGCCGAGGCCCAGCGTGGCGTACGTCCACTGCTTGTTGTCCGGGACGGTCATCGACCCGGCCTTGGCCTCCTTGAAGTGCTGCGCGGCCGCGTCGAAGATGTGCCCGTAGCCGCCCAGCCGGATCGGGATGTAGATCACCGCGACGATGATCACGATGTAGACCAGGGCGTCCTTGACGAAGGCGATCAGCGCCGGGGCGCGCAGGCCGGAGGAGTAGGTGTAGGCGGCCAGCACGCCGAAGGCGATGAACAGCGGCAGGTCCTTGACGAACCAGTTGGCGTTCTCCCCGCCGCCGACCCCCAGCACGTCCAGCACCGCCTGGATGCCGACGAGCTGCAGGGCGATGTACGGCATGGTGGCCAGGATCCCGGTCAGCGCGACCACCAGCGACAGCGGCCGCGAGCCGTAGCGGCCGCGCACGAAGTCGGCCGGGGTCACGTAGCCGTGCACCCGGGAGACCGACCAGAGCCGGGGCAGGAAGAGGAAGACCAGCGGGTAGGCGATGATCGTGTACGGCACCGCGAAGAAGCCGGCCGAGCCGCTCGCGTACACCGCGGCCGGGACGGCGACGAAGGTGTACGCGGTGTAGAGGTCGCCGCCGAGCAGGAACCAGGTCACCCAGGTCCCGAAGCTGCGCCCGCCCAGGCCCCACTCGTCCAGGTGCGCCGCGTCGCCCGCGCGGCGCCAGCGCGAGGCGAGGAAGCCCATCACGGTGACCAGGGCGAAGAACAGCACGAAGACCACGAGGGCCGGCACGTTGACGTCCTTCATCGCGCACCGCCCTTCCGGGCCGCCTTGCGGGCCTTCTCGTCCCGGTTGATCAGCAGGTAGGCGGCGACGGTGAAGACGGCCGACGCCGGCACCCAGAGCAGCTGGTACCAGTAGAAGAACGGCACCCCGGCCACCGCGGGGTCGGGCTTGTTGTAGGAGGACACCCACAGCATCGCCACGATCGGCACGAGCAGGGCGAGACCGGCCAGCACCCGCTCGGGGGTCACCGCCGGGACGGGTGCCCCGGCTGGCTCGGGCATGACATCTTCGAAGGTATCGGGATCAGACGGCAACTTCGGCTCCGCTCCGGAGGGTTGTCCCCGTCGGCGCCGCAGCCCGGGTGGCGTCCCTGCCCCCGCGAGCCCGCCGAGCAGCACCATCGGTGATCGGCAGTCAGTATTGGCTGCGCAATCTAGAGCATGGGGTGATCCATGTCACCGGGATTGGCGCAACTTCCCGCCATCCGGACGCATGCGGCCGTCGGGGCCCCGGAAAAGCACCCGTACGGAACGCGAAAAGCACTGTCACGGAATGCAGAAGGCACCGGCGCGCGGGTCGCGCGCGCCGGTGCCCGTGGTGCGAGGGGGGAGTGCGCCTGCTCCGTACGCCTCTCCGAAACGCCTACTCCGGACGCTTCAGACGGGTGATGAACTTGTAGCGGTCGCCCCGGTAGATGGAGCGGACCCACTCGACCGGGTTGCCCTCGGCGTCGAAGGAGTGCCGGGACAGCTGCAGCATCGGCAGGCCGAGGTCGGAGCCGAGCAGCCCGGCCTCGCGCGGGTCGGCCAGGGTGGTCTCGATGGTCTCCTCGGCCTCGGCCACGGTGACCCCGTAGACCTCGCGCAGCGCCGCGTACAGCGAGTTGTGCTTGGCGAGGTTGCGCCGCAGGGCGGGGAAGCGCTTGGCGGACAGGTGGGCGACCTCGATGGCCATCGGGTCGCCGTTGGCCAGGCGCAGCCGCTCGATCCGCAGGACGCGGCCGCCGGGCTTGATGTCGAGCAGCGGGGCGAGCCGGTCGTCGGCGGTGATGTAGCCGATCTCGATCAGCCGGGAGGTGGGTTCCAGCCCCTGGGCCCGCATGTCCTCGGTGTAGGAGGTGAGCTGCAGCGCCTGGGCGACCTTGGGCTTGGCGACGAAGGTGCCCTTGCCCTGGATGCGCTCCAGTCGCCCTTCGACGACCAGTTCCTGCAGGGCCTGGCGGACGGTGGTGCGCGAGGTGTCGAACTGGGCGGCCAGCGCGCGCTCGGGCGGGACCGGGGTGCCGGCCGGCTGGGTCTCGGTGAGCTGGAGGAGGTGGCGCTTGAGTCCGTAGTACTTGGGGACGCGCGCGGTCGGGTCGGTGCCGGTCTGCGTCGGGAGGTTCTTCACCTCGGGGTCGTCGGCCTGGGCGGTGGTTCCCCCGTCGCTGCTCATCGGACCTGTTCTCCCGCTTCTCGCAGGGCCTTCACAGACCCTGCCACATCGTTAACGGGTCACATCGTTGCATGTATGGCTACGGAACGAATACCTCATCACGCGATGAACGATGTGCGGTGTCGGCTTGATAACGGGTGGTCGGGATCGGTCGAACAGCCGTTGACACGCCCATTGGTCTAGGCCAAGCTCCAGGCATCTGGTCTACACCACTAGGCCGGTCACTACGAATCCCCCCACCCGTTCGACGGGGCCCGCGGCGCCATTTCCCCCGCTTTGTGTGGGTCTGCCGCTGCCACCCGACGGGGGTAACCCAGGCATCCCTCAGGAGGATGGCGTGAAGCGTCAGCTCATCGCGGCGGTCGGCGTCGCAGCAATGGTCGTCGGTCTCGCGGCTTGTGGCTCGGACGGCAAGAAGAACGACAGCAGCTCGTCGTCGTCCTCGGCCGCCGACAAGTACAAGGGCAAGACGCTCAAGGTGTGGACGATGACCGGCTCGGCCCCCAAGGGCTGGACCGACGCGGTCAAGACCGAGTTCGAGACCACCTACCCGGGCTCGAAGGTCGACTTCCAGACCCAGGAGTGGACCGACATCGGCCCGAAGGTCACCGCGGCGCTGTCCGAGGGCTCGGTCGACGTTCTGGAGATCGGCAACACCCAGACCGCCGGCTACGCCTCCACCGGGGGCCTGCTCGACATCACCAAGGACAAGGCCGGGCTGGGCGGCGACGGTTGGGCCGCCAACCAGAACGAGGCCGCGATCCTGGACGGCAAGCAGTACGCCGCCCCGTGGTGGGTCTCCAACCGCGTGGTCGCCTACAACAAGGACCTGTGGACCAAGGCCGGCCTGACCGCCGCCCCGACGACCCTGGACGAGTTCTACGCCGACCTGGACAAGCTGAAGGCCACCGACGGCGTCGTCGACCCGATCTACCTGCCGGGCCAGGAGTGGTACACCTACTTCGGCCTGCTCACCGGTGAGGGCGGCAAGATCGCCAAGAAGGACGGCGACAAGTGGGTCGGCGGCCTGTCGTCCCCCGAGGCCCAGAAGGCCTTCGAGACGTACAAGAAGCTGCAGGGCTACTCGGCCACCGGTCCGAAGGACAAGGACGAGGCCACCCCGCAGCAGAAGGACGTCTTCGCCAAGGGCAACGTCGGCACCATGATCGCCCTCGGCTGGGAGCTGCCGGCCGAGAAGGACCTGCCGAAGGACAAGATCGGCTTCTTCCCGCTCCCCGGCAAGACCGCCGACAAGCCCTCCGGCGTCTTCCTCGGCGGTTCGAACCTCGCGATCGCCGCGCAGAGCAAGAACACCGACATGGCGAAGGACTTCCTGAAGATCGCCCTCAACGACAAGAACGAGGGCCTGGTCGCCGCGTCCGGCAACATCCCGAACAAGGCCGCGCTGAACAGCCAGCTCACCGGTGACTTCGCGAAGGCCGCCCAGACGGCCGCCGCGGTCGGCGGGATCACCCCGAACACCCCGAACTGGGCCAGCGTCGAGAACAAGCCGAACCCGATCAAGGACTTCCTGACCGCGGCCCTGCAGGGCGGCGACTACGCGGCCACCGCCAAGAAGTACGACGACGAGATCGCCAAGCGGCTCAACGAGAAGAACTAAGCACTTGAGCGGCGTCGCTCACCGGTCCCCGGCGGGGGGCCGGTGGGCGGCGCCTGTCCGTCGTGGCCGGGTTGTGAGGAAGTGAGAACGATGGCTGTGCATTCGGAGCGGGTGCAGACACAGTCCCCGGAGTCAGGGAAGGCTGTTGTGGCCGAGATTGACACCAGTGCCGCCGGCGGCGGGGCCAAGGGCGCCGCGCCGAAGCGCACCAGATCCGCGGGCGGCCCCGGCCTGGGCGCCCGCTTCGCCCCGTACCTGCTGCTGCTGCCGGCCATCGTGGCGACCATCGTCCTGCTGGGCTGGCCGCTGCTGAAGACCGTCCTGCTGTCGTTCCAGAACCTCAACCGGCGTCAGCTGGTGATGCACCTCACCGAGTGGACGGGGTTCGACAACTACAAGGAGCAGCTGACCGACCCGGAGTTCTGGTCGGTCACCGGGCGCACCGTCGCCTTCACCCTGGTCAACGTGGTGCTCATCATGCTCGGCGGCACCCTGATCGGCCTGCTGCTCAACAGCCTCGGCAAGAAGATGCGCCTGGCGCTGTCGATCGCGCTGCTGATGGCCTGGGCCATGCCGGTGGTCGCCGCGACCACCGTCTACACCTGGCTGTTCGACGACCAGTGGGGTGTCGTCAACTGGTTCCTGGACCAGCTGGGTTGGCACTCGATGGCCGACTACAACTGGATGAGCGACGAGTACTCGACCTTCTTCGTCGTCATCCTGCTGATCGTCTGGCAGTCGATCCCCTTCGTGGCGTTCAACATGTACGCCGGTCTGACCACCATCCCGAAGGAGCTCTACGAGGCGGCCCGGATGGACGGCGCCGGCTCCGGCAAGATCTTCAGCTCGGTGATCTTCCCCAACCTGAAGCCGTTCTTCCTGGCCACGACCTTCCTGGAGGTCATCTGGGTGTTCAAGTCCTTCACCCAGATCTACGCGATCAACGGCGGCGGCCCCGAGAAGCTCACCCGGACCCTTCCCGTGCACGCCTTCCTGGAGGGCCAGGGCAGCCAGCACTACGGCGTCGGCGCCGCGATCGCGGTGCTCACCATCCTGATGCTGGGCGTCCTGATGGCCTACTACTTCCGCATCATGATCAAGCAGGAGGACGAGCTGTGAGGCGCTCTCTCTTCGGACGTACCTGGCCGAACGTGATCGCGGTCGTCCTCATCGTCTTCTTCATCTTCCCCGTCTACTGGATGATCGCGACCGCGTTCAAGCAGGACCGCGACGTCATCAGCAAGACGCCGGTCTTCATTCCCTTCGACGGGACGTTCGACCACTTCACCACCGCGGTGAACGCGCCGGACTTCTGGACGTACGTCACCAACAGCGTCACCGTCACCGTCGGCGCGGTGCTGATCTCGCTGGTGATCGCGACCCTGGCGTCCTTCGCCATCGCCCGGATGAAGTTCCGCGGCCGCAAGACCTTCGTGCTGGTCATCATGCTCGCGCAGATGGCCCCCTGGGAGGTCATGACCATCGGCGCCTACATCATCTCCCGCGACAACGACATGCTGAACAGCCTGCTGCCGCTGACGCTCTTCTACATGATGATGATCCTGCCCTTCACCATCTGGACGCTGCGCGGATTCATCGCCGCGGTGCCGAAGGAGCTGGAGGAGTCGGCGATGGTGGACGGCTGCACCCGCACCCAGGCCTTCACGAAGGTGATCTTCCCGCTGCTGGCCCCGGGCCTGATGTCCACCTCGCTGTTCGGCTTCATCACGGCGTGGAACGAGTTCCCGCTCGTCCTGTGGCTGAACAAGGAGCAGGGCAAGACCCTCCCGCTGTGGCTGTCGTCCTTCAAGACCGCCTTCGGCAACGACTGGGGCGCCACCATGGCGGCCTCCACGATGTTCGCCGTCCCCGTGCTGATCCTGTTCGTCTTCCTGCAGCGCAAGGCGGTCGGCGGTCTGACCGACGGCGCCGTGAAGGGCTGAGCCACCGTGAGCATCCTCGTACCCACCGCCCCGGACAGCGACCAGCTGCACCGCGACGCCCTGACCGTCCTGCAGCCCGGCTTCGTCGGCGCCGAGCCGCCGCGGTGGCTGCTGCGCCACCTCGCCGCCGGGCTGGGCTCGGTCGCGCTGTTCGACCGCAACGTGGTCGACCTCGACCAGCTGTCCGCGCTCACCCGGACGCTGCGCGCCGAGAACCCCGACCTGCTGATCGCCATCGACGAGGAGAGCGGCGACGTCACCCGGCTGGAGGCGGGCTCCGGCTCGTCCTGGCCCGGCAACCTCGCGCTCGGCGCGATCGACGACCCGGCGCTGACCCGGGACGTCGCCCGCGAGCTCGGCCGGGCGCTGGCCGCGGCCGGCGTCAACTACAACTGGGCGCCCACCGCGGACGTCAACTCCAACCCGCGCAACCCGGTCATCGGCGTCCGCTCCTTCGGCGCCGACCCCGAGCTGTGCGCGCGGCACACCGCTGCCTGGGTCGAGGGCCTGCAGTCGGCCGGCGTGGCCGCCTGCTCCAAGCACTTCCCCGGCCACGGCGACACCGCGGTGGACTCGCACCACGGCCTGCCGGTCATCGACGTCGACCTGGACGTGCTGCGGGCCCGTGACCTGATCCCGTTCCAGGCGGCGATCGCGGCCGGCACCAAGGCCGTGATGACCGCCCACATCATGATCCCGGCGCTGGACCCGAAGCTGCCGGCCACCCTGAGCCCGACCGTGCTGCGCGACCTGCTGCGCGCCGCCCCGGCCGAGGGCGGCCTCGGCTACCAGGGCCTGATCGTCAGCGACGCGATCGAGATGGGCGCGATCGCCGACACCTTCGGGATGGGCGAGGGCACCGTGCTGGCCCTGGCGGCCGGTGCGGACGCGATCTGCGTCGGCGGCGGGCTGGCCGACGAGGAGACCGTGCTGATGCTGCGCGACGCCATCGTGGCGGGCGTGCGGGCCGGCAGGCTCGGTGAGGAGCGGCTGGCGGACGCCGCCGCGCGGGTCCGGGCGCTGGGCAGCTGGGGCCGGATCTCGGCCCAGGGCGAGCGGCCGGAGCCGGACCTGGCGGTCGGCCTGCGGGCCGCGCGCCGGGCGCTGAAGGTGGTCCGGGCGCCGGGCCTGGTGACGCCTCCGGTGAGCGAGCGCCCGTACGTGGCCTCGTTCTCGGACGAGCCGAACATCGCCGTCGGCGACGTCACCCCGTGGGGCGTGGCCGGCATGCTCGCCGACCGCTTCCCCGGCACCCGCACCCGCGCGGTGTCGGCCGCCGAGGCGACCCCGGAGCTGCTGGACGCCCTGGTCGACGAGCTGGTGGCCGGCGCCGAGGGGCGCCGCCTGGTGCTGGTGGTCCGGGACGCGCACCGCTACCCGTGGATGTCCGCCGTGCTGAGCCGCCTGGTGGCGGCCCGCCCGGACGCCGCCGTGGTCGAGATGGGGCTGCCGCAGTCCGAGCCGGTCGGCGCGCTCTACATCGCCACCCACGGCGCCGCCCGGGTCTGCGGGCTGGCGGCGGTGGAGGTCCTCACCGGGCAGCCGGGAGCGGTCGGCTGAACCGACCGGCAGGACGCCACCGGCCGGGTCCGGGAAGGCGTCAGCCGACGGGCCCGTCATGCGCATGTCGCATGGCGGGCCCGTTCCGTTTTCCCGGCGTCGACCTGCGGATTCGCGGGGTGACCGTGCTCCCTCAAGTGGGCCTTAAATCCACCTTAAGTCCCACCTAGGGTGATGGTGCTGCGACTGGGTGCCACAAGCTACAACGGCTCTGCAACGGCCGTGGTGACAAAGGCTTTTGGCCGTTGACACCACCAGTGGTCTAGGCCAGAGTCCAAGCATCCGGTTCGAGTTTCAACCTCGCCGGATGTGGTATCGGCCCACCCCCAAAGCACGTCGCCGCCCCCTGCCCGGACTCTCCGCTGCGGGCGCCCATCACGCTGCCGGCGGGCATCACTTGCTCTAGAACACCCTCGGAGGACGGCGTGAAGAAGCGTCAGCTCGTCTCGGCGCTCGGGACCATGGCACTGGCGGCGGGCCTGACGGCCTGTTCCTCGTCGGGCTCACCGTCGGGCGACGGCAGGAGCGCCGCCGCCGACCCGAAGGCGGCCACCGGCACCGTCACCGTCTGGCTGATGGACGACGCCCAGAAGAACTGGCCCGACCTCGTCCAGCGGGTCAACGACGAGTTCGCCGCGAAGTACCCGAAGGTCACCCTCAAGCTCGCGTACCAGGGCTGGGCGGACAAGGTCACCAAGCTGGACAAGGCCATCGCCGAGGGCAGCGCCCCCGACGTCGTCGAGCTGGGCAACACCGAGACCATGAAGTACGTGCTGTCCGGCGCACTGGCCCCGGTGGACCGGACCACCTTCGAGAACGCCGACAGCTGGATCAAGGCGCTCGCCAACACCTGCACCTACCAGGACAAGCTCTGGTGCGTGCCCTACTACGCCGGCTCCCGGGTCGCCATCTACAACTCCACGGCCTTCCAACAGGCCACCGGCAACCCCGAGTTCCCGAAGACCGAGCCCGAACTGCTGGCCGCCCTGGACAAGATCGCGGACAAGAACAAGGCGGACAGGACCTTCTCCCCGCTCTACCTGCCCGGCCCGTACTGGTACGCGGCGATGAGCTACGTGGCCGCGTCCGGCGGCAGCATCGCCAAGTTCGACAGCGCCGGCAACTGGCACGGCACCCTGCACGACCCCAAGTCCCAGGAGGGCATCGGCCACTTCGCCGACCTGGTGCGCCGGTACAACAAGGGCGACCTGACGGTGAACGAGCAGAACCAGTACGAGGCGATGGCCCGCGGACACGCCGCCTCCTTCTACGGCAACGGCTACGAGGCGGCCGGCGTCACCGCGCCGGTCACCGGCGACGCGAGCCTCAAGGACGCCGTCAAGGTGGCCACCATGCCCGGCCCGGACGGCAAGCCGCTGCCGACCTTCATCGGCGGCTCCGACCTCGCCGTCACCGCCAAGTCCCCGTCGGTGGCGCTGGCGACCGACTGGGTCCGGATGTTCACCAGCACCAAGTCCGAGCAGGCGCTGGCCGACAAGGACATCCTGCCGAACAACCTCACCCAGCTGAACCAGCTGAAGAACAAGCCGTCCACCGCCGCCGCGGCCAACGCCGTCCCGGACGCCTGGTTCACCCCGCTGGCCCCCGGCTGGGGCGCGGTCGAGAAGCAGAAGATCATCCCCGACATGCTGACCGCGATCCTCAAGGGCAAGTCGGTGGACCAGGCCACCAAGGAGGCCGACGCCGCGATCGACCAGCTGATCAACAAGGCGTCCTGACCCGCGTGCGCCGGGGCACCGGGAGGTGCCCCGGGACAGGCGCGCCCGTAGGATTGCGGGGCACGAAGAACCGCAGCGAGTGTGCGGACTCGCCGCCGTAGAGGTCCCCCGTCGGGCAGCCGCCCGGGCGGGGTCGAACCATCTCATCGGAGGCAGACCCAGATGTCCGACCCGCAGACTGTTTCCGTCCCCGGCCGGATCATGGCGGCGGAGATGGCCGAGCAGCCGGCCGTCCTCCAGCGCATCCTCGACGAGGGCGCCCCGAAGATCCGCGAGATCGCGGCCGAGATCGCCACCCGCAACCCGCGCTTCGTCCTGCTCACCGCGCGCGGCACGTCCGACAACGCCGCGCTGTACGCCAAGTACCTGGTCGAGATCCTGCTCGGCAAGCCGGCCGGCCTGACCTCGATGTCCACCACGACCGCGTACGGCGCCAAGCCCGACCTCACCGACGTTCTGGTGATCACCGTCAGCCAGTCCGGTGGTTCGCCGGACCTGGTGGCCTCCACCAAGGCCGCCCGCGAGGCCGGCGCCATCACCCTCGCGGTCACCAACAACGCCTCCTCGCCGCTGGCCGAGGTCTCCGAGTTCCACATCGACGTGCTGGCCGGCCCGGAGAAGGCACTGCCCGCCACCAAGACCTACACCGCCGAGCTGCTGTCGCTCTACCTGCTGGTCGAGGGCCTCGCGGAGGCCTGGGGACACCCCCGGCCGAACGCCGGGGGAGACTCGGCCGCCAAGGAACTGCCGGGCCTGGCCGCCGGGGTGCTGGCCCGGCGGGCCGAGGTGAAGGCGCTGGCCGAGCGCTACCGCTTCGCCCAGCGCCTGGTCATCACCTCGCGCGGCTACGGCTACCCGACCGCCCGCGAGGCCGCGCTGAAGCTGATGGAGACCACCTACATCCCGGCCAGCCCGTTCTCCGGCGCGGACCTGCTGCACGGCCCGCTGGCCATGGTGGACAACGTCTCGCCGGTCATCGCGATCGTCCCGGACGGCAAGGGCGGGGAGGCCCTCCAGCCCGTGCTGGACCGCCTGCGCGGCCGCGGCGCGGACCTGGTGGTGGTCGGCCAGCAGGCGCAGGTCGACGCCGCCTCGGCGGGCTTCGCGCTGCCGGCCGGCGTGCCCGAGGAGGTGCAGCCGATCCTGGAGATCCTGCCGCTGCAGCTGCTGGCCTACGAGGTCACCATCGCCCGCGGCCAGGACCCGGACGCCCCACGCGCCCTGGCCAAGGTCACCGAGACGCGGTAGCAGGGGGTTACTCGGCCGCTCGCCTCCGAGCCGAGGGGCTCGGGGCGGGCCCGAGCGCGACCGGCCCCCGTCCACAGGCTGTGGACGGGGGCCGGTCCGCTGAGCGGCGGAACATGGTTCGGGGGACGGCCGGCAGCCGGAAAGCACTACGGGCCACGGCGCCGACACGGGACCCTCAACCCATGCGGCACCGCAGCCCGGAGCTGTCGTCGGGCACCGGGGACGATCGAGGACTGTGCGGGGTCCTCGCTCGGCGGCGTCCGACCGAGGAAAGGCCGCGCGCGGTCAGGGCAGTTGCGCGGGGGCCTCTCCTTGGTGCTCTTTCATTGTGGACTAGACCAATCTCGGTTGTCCAGGCCGCTCAGTGAATTGGTCTAAACAACTCAGGCCGACCCGGCACGCCCCCCGACCGGGCTCCGGCGAGCCCCCGCCGGTCCGCCCCGCTGGTCCGCCCTGCCGGTCCGCCGCGCCCCGCCCGGACCGGCGGCGCTACCCTCGCCATGTGCCCTCGCTGAACGAACTCGTCCGCCGCCACACCACCCTCACCGGGGCCGACGTGGAATGGCTCCACATGCTGGTCTCGGAGTGGCAGCTGCTCTCTGACCTCTCCTTCGCCGACCTGGTGCTGTGGATCCCCACCTGGGACGGCATCCGCTACGTCTCGGTGGCGCAGATGCGGCCCAACACCGGGCCGACCTCCTACCAGGACGACATGGTCGGCCACCTCGTCCCGCGCGGCCGGCGCCCGCTGCTGGACGCGGCCTTCGACGAGGGCCGGATCGTGCGCGAGGGCGACCCGGAATGGCGCGAGGAGGTCCCGGTCCGGGTCGAGTCGATCCCGGTCCGGCGCGAGGGCAAGGTGCTCGGGGTGATCGCCCGCAACACCAACCTGCTGACCGTCCGCACCCCCAGCCGGCTGGAGCTCACCTACCTGCAGAGCGCCTCGGACCTGGCCCAGATGATCGCGGCCGGCAGCTTCCCCTTCCCGGGCATCGAGCAGGTCGACATGGACGCCGCCCCCCGTGTCGGCGACGGCCTGATCCGCCTGGACGCGGACGGCATCGTCACCTACGCCAGCCCCAACGCGCTCTCCGCCTACCACCGCCTCGGCCTCACCACCGACCTGGTCGGCAGCCACCTCGGCCGTACCACCGCCGAACTCGCCCCGCCGTCCCGGGGTGCCGTCCACGAGGCGCTGGTGAAGGTGGCCAGCGGCTGGGCGCCCCGGCAGACCGAGGTGGAGGCGCAGGGGGGAGTGGTGACGGTGCGGGCGATCCCGCTCAAGCCCAAGGGCATCCTGACCGGTTCGCTGGTGCTCTGCCGCGACGTCACCGAGCTGCGCCGCCGTGACCGCGAGCTGATGACCAAGGACGCCACCATCCGGGAGATCCACCACCGGGTGAAGAACAACCTGCAGACCGTCGCGGCCCTGTTGCGGCTGCAGTCCCGCCGGATGGAGTCGGAGTCCGGGCGGGCCGCGCTGGACGAGGCGGTGCGCCGGGTCGGTTCGATCGCGATCGTGCACGAGACGCTCTCCCAGGCGCTGGACGAGCAGGTGGCCTTCGACGAGATCGCCGACCGGGTGCTGGCGATGGCGATGGAGCTGTCCCAGGACGGCCGGGTGGCGACCCGCCGCACCGGCAGCTTCGGCATCCTGTCCGCCGAGGTGGCCACCCCGCTGTCGATGGTGCTGACCGAGTTGCTGCAGAACGCCCTGGAACACGCGTTCGGTCCGACGGCCTCCGGGAACCTGGAGATCAGCGCGCTGCGCGGCCGGGCCCCGGCGACCGGGATGGGCTGGTCGGACAGCTGGAACGGCGGCGCCCGCCCGGAGGAGTACCTGCTGATCACCGTGCAGGACGACGGTCGCGGCGTGCCGGAGGGGTTCGACCCGCAGACCGCGGGGAACCTCGGACTCCAGATCGTCCGGACGCTGGCCACCGGCGAGCTGGGCGGCACCTTCGACATGGTGGCCGGCCCGAACGGCGGTACGAAGGTGATCCTGGAGATCCCGGTCCGCTGAGGCCCCGGTCTGCCGAGGCTCTGGTCCGCTGAGATTCTGCTGAGAATCCCGTTGCGAAGGTGCGTGGCGGGGGCGCGCGTCCGGCGGGCACGCCGGGTATGTGCTCCGCGCGCCGGTGTGCAGCAACAGAGCGCCGGTGTGCAGCAACAGGGCGCCGGAGCGCAGCAACAGGGCGCCGGAGCGCGGAAGGAGTGCGGAAACAGAAACGAGGCCCTGTCGACCGGGGGGGGGGTGGGTCGACAGGGCCTCTCAACCCGTTCCGGCCGTCGGGGGGAGTCGGCCGGAACGGGGGCTCTGGGTAGTGCGACACCTCGCCGGTGCGTTGCACACGGTGAGCGCCATAGCTCCACAATATTGCTCTAAGTGAACAGTATCAAGTGCCTGGACAGGTCTGGTGTCGCCGGACCGAGTCGAGCAAGGTCCTTTGTGTGGAAGGCTTCACCAGGAGGTGCAGGGAAGCCTTTGATCATGTGTTGATCGGTACTGCGATCACTGCTGTGTCACTGCTGGTGCTACGCGGTGTGATCAGCGCGATCAGGCGGTGCGGGCGCGGTTGCGGGCGGCGCGGCGCTTCATCGCGCGACGCTCGTCCTCGCTCATGCCGCCCCAGACGCCGGCGTCCTGGCCGGTCTCGAGGGCCCACTGGAGACACTGCTCCATGACCGGACAGCGGCGGCACACGGCCTTGGCTTCCTCGATCTGCAGCAGAGCAGGACCGGTGTTCCCGATCGGGAAGAACAGCTCCGGGTCCTCTTCGCGGCAGACAGCGCGGTGGCGCCAGTCCATGGTCGTCCAACTCCTCCTGCCGACGGGGGTCACCCGACGACATAATCGATGGCTTGTGAATGTGAACGCTTTCACGAATCCCGCAACAGCAAAAGAGACCAAAGGCCTACCGGGCCCGGGTGGTCTGTGCTGGGGGGGATTCGGCGATTCGAGGGACACCCCGCGGTCGGCGCTCCGTGGTTCCGGAGTTGCCGTCGCTGCGATGTGTCCCGATCGCCATGTAGAGGTTCGCAAACCTCGGGCTCGGATACAACCCCCTTCGGGGAGGAATTTTTGATTCTTCGGTGTCGCCTAGCTCACAGCCAGTACTTCTATGGAGTGAAGGGGGCTTGTGCGTTCGAGAAGAAGGGCGAACCCCACTTCCGGTCACACAATCACACGCAGTGCCCGCCGTACGCCTGTGAAACTGACGCGACTCCTGTCCCCAAGATGGTCGCCGTCGACCTGGAACGGGGTCGGTTCCTCTGAAACCAAGGTGAAGTGTCGGACGTCGTGGTAGGAGACGACGTGCTTCCCGGACGGGCCGGCCGGCGGTGCGCCATCGCTCGAAGGGGCGTGCGACCGCAGGATCTGACGGATCGTTCGAGCTGTACCGAACGCCGTCATTCGGGTGATCCCGAAGACGTCGAGATCCGTGTCGAAGGAGGCGAGCGGTGAGGGATAGACCGGACGGTTGCCGAGGAACGTCCACGGCGAGGTGTTGCTGACTATCGACAGCACGAGCCCCGGAACGGCCTCGTGGCCCGGCAGCTCAAGGGAAACCGGGCCGGATCGGCGGTGCTCACGCTGGGTGAAGTAGTGCCGGATCGCCTGCTTGACGTAGAGGGCGTGGGTGGACCTGTGCCCGGCCCGGCGCTGCTCCTCGACCCGGCCGACCACACCGGCGTCGAAGCCGAGCCCGGCGGTGAAGGTGAACCAGCGGTCCGGCAGCCCGTCGCTCATCGCCTTGCCCAGCCCGATCGGGCGCTCCCGCTTGCCCTCCAGCGCGTGCAGCAGGGCGCCGGTGGCCTCCACCGGGTCGTTGGGCAGGCCCAGCGCGCGGGCGAACACATTGGTCGAACCGCCCGGCACCACGGCCAGTCGCGGGACCTTCTCGCCCGGGCCGTGCGCCAGCAGCCCGTTCACCACTTCGTTGACGGTGCCGTCGCCGCCCAGTGCCACCACCAGGTCGACCGTGCCGTCCTCCGCCGCCTCGCGGGCCAGGTCGCGCGCGTGCCCCCGGTACTGCGTCTCGGCCACCTCCAGCTTGAGGTCGCTGCGCAGCGCGTGGATCAGGACGTCCCTGGTCCGGCCACTGGTGGTGGTGGCCTTGTGGTTCACGACCAGGAGAGCGCGCATGGGGAAAGCCTACGGGTCGGTACGGACCAACCGGCGGCTACCCTGCTGGAGTGACCGCAGAAACCTCCGCACCCGTACCCGCGGCCGACTCCGGCCGTCCGGCGTCCCTGACCCTGGGCGCCGCCATCACCGCCCTGGAGGGCGCCGCGCTGGCCGTCGTCGGCGTCTGGGACATGGTGGCCGCACTGTCCGGCCAGTCCAAGCAGCTGGCCCTGAACGAGTTCGGCGGCGTGGTCATCGTGCTGCTCGGCGTGCTGCCGGTGCTGGCCGCCCGCGCGCTGCTGAAGGAGCGCCGCTGGGGCCGCAGCCCGGCGGTGCTGACCAACTCGATCTGCCTGCCGGTCGCCTACTACATGATCCAGAGCGGCGGCGCGATGATCGGCGTCGGCGTGCTGGTCGGCCTGCTCGGGCTGGTGGGCATCGGCTCGCTGCTGAGCCCGAAGTCGACGGCGGCCCTGTACGCCCCGTCCGAGGACTGAGCACGCAGGACCGCCGGGGGACCGGACGGCCGCGCAGCCGGAGCTGAGCGGCCGTCAGTCCTACTCCTCCACCAGGAGCTTCTCCCGCAGCTGGGCCAGCGTCCGGGCGAGCAGCCGGGAGACGTGCATCTGGGAGATCCCCACCTCGGCGGCGATCTGCGACTGGGTCATGTTCCGGAAGAACCGCAGCACCAGGATCTTCTGCTCCCGGGGCGGCAGTTGGGCCAGCAGCGGCTTGAGCGACTCGCGGTACTCGACGCCCTCCAGCGCCTCGTCGGTGGCGCCCAGGGTGTCCGCGACGGCCGGCGACTCGTCGTCGCTGTCCGGCACGTCCAGGGACAGCGTGGAGTACGCGTTGGCGGACTCCAGGCCCTCCAGGACGTCCTCCTCGGAGATCCCCAGGTGCTCGGCCAGCTCGTGCACCGTGGGGGAGCGGCCGTGCCGCTGGGAGAGCTCGCTGGTCGCCGTGGTGAGCGACAGCCGCAGCTCCTGCAGGCGGCGCGGGACGCGCACCGCCCAGCCCTTGTCGCGGAAGTGCCGCTTGATCTCCCCGACGATGGTCGGCGTCGCGTAGGTGGAGAACTCGACCCCGCGCTCGTGGTCGAAGCGGTCCACCGACTTGATCAGGCCGATGGTGGCGACCTGGGTGAGGTCGTCCAGCGGCTCGCCCCGGTTGCGGAAGCGCCGGGCCAGGTGCTCGACCAGCGGGATGTGCATCCGCACCAGCTGGTTGCGCAGCTCGACCCGCTCCGGCGAGCCTTCGGGCAGCCCGGACAGGCGGACGAACAGCGCGCGGGCGGCCTCCCGGTCCGGGGCGCCGCTGCGGTGCGCGCCCTGGGCGGGCACCGCAGGGGCGTGCGGCTCCGCCTCGGCCGTCTCCTCCGCCCGGTCCGCCGGATCCGGCGGGGGTACGGAGTCGGGCGTCGGCTCAGACGTCGGCTCGGTCGGGTGGCTCATCCGGTGGGCGTCCTTCGGGTGCGCTTCGTCGTTGGCGGCGAGGCCGGGAACGCTCGCCTGGGTCGGTACGGCAGGTCCCGCCGTCGCGAGGCCGGTACGGTCCAGATCACTCACGGCCATTCCCCCGTTCCGTTCCGGGAGCACCGGGGCCGAGGGCCCCGGAATCGTCTCGTTGGTCGTACCGCCCGGAGGCGGTACCGGGAGCCGCCCGCCGGGCCCCGGAGGGAGTGCGGTGGACGGCCCTTGCGCGGGTGCTGCTCGGTGCTGCTCGGTCTGCGCGGTGCGGTTCGGCGCCCGGTCAGTGGGCGGTGGACCCGCCGCGCTTCTTGTGCAGGCTGATGGACACGGTCTTGTCCTCGCCGACCGAGGAGTCGACCTCGCCGGCCAGCGCGGAGAGCACGGTCCAGGCGAAGGTGTCCCGCTCGGGGGCCTTGCCGTCGGTGGTCGGGGCGGCGACGGTCACCTTCAGCGAGTCGCCGACCAGTCGGAATTCGCAGGACAGTACGGAGCCGGGCACCGCCTGCTGGAGCAGGATGGCGCAGGCCTCGTCGACCGCGATCCGCAGATCCTCGATCTCGTCGAGGGTGAAGTCCAGCCGGGCCGCCAACCCGGCCGTCGCTGTTCGCAGCACGGAGAGGTAGGCCCCCGCCGCGGGGAGCCGGACCTCCACGAAATCCTGAACACCGAGATCGCTGTCGATCTTGGACACCCTTGCCTCCTGGGTGACGCACTGTGCTTGCTTGGTACCCGCTTGTTACCCCTGCCGGCCACCCCCTAAAGGGGCACCTTGCCACCCCTTGTCAGGGGGCACCGGTTCGCGGGTCCGCCATCGCTCTGTCCTACCGCACCCGGTTCGGGAGTTACTGATGGTAAGGCATTGCGACGCAGGGTGGCAGACCCTTTCCCGGACTGTTCCGGTCCGTTCAGCGGCGGCCGGCGGAGGCGAGCGCCTCGTCGGTGAGCCGGTACACGGTCCACTCGTCCATCGGTACCGCGCCGAGCGACTTGTAGAAGTCGATCGACGGCTGGTTCCAGTCCAGCACCGACCACTCCACCCGGGAGTAGCCGCGCTCCACGGCGATCCGGGCGAGCTCCAGCAGCAGGGCCTTGCCGTGGCCGCCGCCACGCGCCTCCGGGCGGACGTACAGGTCCTCCAGGTAGATCCCGTGGGTGCCGCGCCAGGTCGAGAAGTTGCGGAACCAGAGCGCGAAGCCCACCGGCTCGCCGGTGCCCTCGTCCTCCGCGACCAGGCCGAACACCGCCGGGTCGGCACCGAACAGCGCCTCGCGCAGCTGCTCCTCGGTGGCCACCGCCTCGTGCGCGGCCTTCTCGTACTCCGCGAGCTCACGGATCATGGCGTGGATGACGGGGACGTCGGTGGCGACAGCGGTGCGGATCATGCCTGCGAGCCTACTGCTCGGGCACCGTCTCGTCCCAGGCCTGGATCGAGGTCTGGTCGACGATCCGCCCGTCCCGCAGGTCGGCCATCGAGGACATCAGCACCCGGACGCCGTCCGGATAGCGGCAGGACTCCAGGAAGGCGACGTGGTCGTCCTGGACGACCACCTGCTCCAGCTTGTGGGTCATCTCGCGGCCGTAGATGTCGCCCAGCATGGCGCCGATCTCCTCCCGGCCGTGCATCACCAGGGGGTGGCTGGGCTGGGTCTTGCGGTCGACCATGCGCAGTTCGGCGTCCTCCGCGTAGAGCGCCAGGAGGGCCTCGGCGTCGCAGCGCTCGATGCCCTCGCGCAGGGCGCGGGTGTCGAAGGCGGCGGGGGCCGCCATGGTGGTCATGATCTCGCTCCTCCGGTCGGGGTCCGTCGGCTCGTATCTCGAGCGTACGCCCGGCGCCGCGGACCGGAGCGGGCCGGATCCGGGCCGGTCGGCGAACCGGTCGGCGGCCGGTCAGCGGGCCGGTACGGTGCGCAGGTAGTCGGCCAGGGTGGCGATCGCGGCGGGGTTGCGCGGGCTCTCCACCAGGTCGACGTAGTCCAGTACGAAGATCCGGCCGTTCCTGATCGCGGAGACGTCGGCCAGCGGCGGGAAGGACATGAGGAACTTCCGCTTCTCCTCGGCGCCCGGGGTCGCGTAGTCGTTGATCACGATCACCTCCGGGTCGCGCCGCACCACGCTCTCCCAGCCGGCGGTGACCCAGGTGTCGGCGAGGTCGCCCATGATGTTGGTCCCGCCGGCCTTGGCGATGATCTCGTCGGCGGCGGCGAACTTCCCGGCGGTGTACGGCTTGTCCTGCCCGCTGTCGTACAGGAAGACGGACGGGCGGTGCCCGGGCTGCGGGACGGCGGCGATCCGGGCCCTGGAGTCGGCGATCAGCCGGTCGGCGCGGTCCTTGACGTCGAAGATCTCGCCGAGGTTGGCCAGGTCGGTGTAGAGCGCCTCCAGCGGGTCCATCACGCCGCGCTCGGCGCCCTTGCCGCTGCGGCAGGACTCGCTGAGCACGTACGAGTCGATGCCGAGGGCCTTGAACGCCTGCGGGGTGACGCCGGTGCCCTCGTCGAAGCCGTAGTGCCAGCCGGCGAAGACGAGGTCGGCCCTGGCGTCCAGCGCGATCTCCTTGGTGAGCCGCTGCTTGGAGAGCCACGTGGTCTGCTGGTAGCCGTCCTTCCAGGGCACCTGGTCGATCTTGCCCTTGTCGTCGGGCATGACGTAGCCGGCCATCCGGTCGGCGAGGCCCAGGGAGAGCATCAGCTCGGTGATGTTGACGTCGTTGGTGACCACCCGGGCGGGCTTCTGCGGGAAGGTCAGCCGGTCGCCGCAGTTCTCCACGGTCACCGGGTAGTGGGCGGAGCCGACGGCGGCCTCCCTCGGGGCGATCTCCGCTCCGCAGGCGGTGAGCCCGAGGACGAGCAGGGCGGCGGTGGCAACGGCCTTGGTGCGCACGGTGGTTCCTTCGGTGGGTCAGGCTTCGGTGGTTAGGGCTTCGGGCTTCGGGGGTCCGGGCTTCGGTCGTTCAGGCGTCGGGGGAGCGGTCGAGGCGGTCGAACAGCAGCTGGAGGGCGCCGGTCTCCGGGTGCCGGACCGGGGTGGCCCGGACGCCGAACACCTCGGCCAGCAGGGCGGGCCGGAGCACCTCGCCGGGCGGTCCGGAGGCGACGATCCGGCCGGCCCGCAGGACGTACAGCAGGTCGCAGTGGCTCGCCGCCAGGTTGAGGTCGTGCAGCGCGGTGAGCACCGTCGGGCCGGCCTCCCGGGCCAGCGCCAGGACCTCCAACTGGTGGGCGATGTCGAGGTGGTTGGTGGGTTCGTCGAGCACCAGCAGCCGCGGCTCCTGGACCAGCGCGCGGGCGAACAGCACCCGCTGCTTCTCGCCCCCGGACAGGCTCAGGAAGCCCCGGTCGGCGAGGTGTCCGGCCCGGACCTTGCGCAGTGCCCCGGCGCAGCGCTCCCGGTCCCCGTCGGTCGGGCCGCCGAGGCCGCGCCGGTGCGGCAGCCGGCCCATGGCGACCACCTCGGCCACCGTGAAGTCGAACTCGGCGGAGTGCTCCTGGGTCAGCGCGGACACCCGCCGGGCCGTCTCGCGGGCGGAGAGCGCGTGCAGGTCGTCGCCGGCCAGCCGGACGGCCCCGCCGGCCGGCTTCAGCACCCGGTAGACGCAGCGCAGCAGGGTCGACTTGCCGCTGCCGTTGGGTCCGACCAGTCCGACCACCTGCCCGGCGGCGGCCGCCAGGTTCACCTCGTGGACCAGCCGGGTGCCGGCCAGCTCCACCGAGACGGTGTCGACGTCGAGGTCCTGGGCCGTCGTCAGGTCGGCCGCGTCGGCCCGGTCGGTCGTGCGGGCCGCGTCGGTCACCGTCGGCCTCCGAAGGCCTGGCCGCGGCGGCGCATCATCAGCAGGAAGGCGGGCACGCCGAGCACGGCGGTGAACACCCCGACGGGCAGTTCGGCGGGCGCCAGCAGGGTGCGGGAGGCGATGTCCACCCAGACCAGCAGCAGGGCCCCGGCGAGCGGCGCGACCAGCAGCACCCGGTGGTGCCCGGCGCCGACCAGCATCCGCGCGAGGTGCGGCACCAGCAGTCCGACGAAGCCGATCGCCCCGCTGACCGCGACCACCGTGCCGGTGACGGCGGCGGTCACCACGAACAGCTCGCGGCGCAGCCGGTCCGGGTCCACGCCGAGCGAGGCGGAGGTCTCGTCGCCCATGGCGAGCGCGTCCAGCCGGCCGGCGGTGCGGGCGAGGTAGGCCAGGCCGGCCAGCACGGTGCAGGCGGCGATCGGCACCGAGCCCCAGGTGGCGCCGCCGAGGCTGCCGAGCAGCCACATCATGGCGTCCCGGGCGGCTTCGCCGCGGTCGGCGGCGAAGACCATCAGGGTGGTGGCGGCGGAGAAGCCGTAGGACAGGGCGGTGCCGGTGAGCACCAGTCGCAGCGGGGTGAGCCCGTACGCGGTACGGGCGGCGAGGTAGACCAGCGTCATCGCGGCCAGCGCGGAGCCGAAGGCGGAGGCGGAGACCGCCCACACCCCGAGCGAGGCGAAGGCGCCGAACAGAAGGACGGCGTTGGCGCCGACGGCCGCGCCGGAGGAGATGCCGAGGACGAAGGGGTCGGCGAGCGCGTTGCGCACCAGGGCCTGGACGGTGACGCCGGTGGCGGCCAGCCCGGCGCCGACCACGGCGGCCAGGACGGTGCGCGGCAGCCGGATCTCCCAGACGATGGCGTACGCGGCCGCCTCGTCCGTGTCCAGCCGACCGCCCGTCAGCCCGGCGCCCAGCAGCCGCAGCACGTGGGGGAGTCCGATCCCGGAGGAGCCGAACGCGACTCCGCAGACCACGGAGAGCAGCAGGGCGGCGGCGAGGCCGACGGCGAGCGGGAGCGCGGGTATGCGGCGGACGGGCGGGCCGCCGGTTGCGCGGTTCACGGGTGGGCGGTTCACGGGTGCGCCTTGCCTCGGGCCGCGGGTGCGCCGGGGCGGGCGCCGGCCGGAGGCGTGCCCGGGCGCCGTTCCCCTCGCAGTCCGCGGCGAGTTGTCGGGAGGTCAGCGGCCGGGGGCGATCGGGCTGGCGCGGCCGTACCGCTGGTACGGGCCGCGCTCACCGTTGCGGGTCAGCGCCGGATTCACACCGGACTTCCCCCTCGGACGCCCCGGCAGCATAACAGGCACTCATGGTCAGCAACCCTTACCGAGGTCGGGTCGGACGTGAACGCACGACCGCCCCCGTCCGGCGGTGCGGACGGGGGCGGTCAGGTGGCGACGCGTCAGGCTCAGGCCTGCTTGGTCTCCCAGAAGATCTTGTCGACCTCGGCGATCAGGTCCAGCAGGGCCTGGCCGGTGGCCGGGTCGGTGGACGCCTTGGTGGCCGAGGCGGCCTTCAGGGTGTCGTTGATCAGCTTGTGCAGCTGCGGGTACTTCTCGAAGTGCGGGGCCTTGAAGTAGTCGCTCCACAGCACCGAGATGTGGTGCTTGACGGCCTCGGCGCGCTGCTCCTTGATGATGATGGCGCGGGCGCGGAAGTGCGGGTCCTCGTTGGCCTGGTACTTCTCCTGGGTGGCCTTCACCGACTCGGCCTCGAGCCGGGCCTGCGCCGGGTCGTACACGCCGCAGGGCAGGTCACAGTGGGCGTGAGCGGTGGCACGCGGTGCAAACAGACGAGAGAACATGGGAGTCCTTCCTTAGATCGTCTTCCCGCGCCCGAGATTACCCTTCCGCCCTCGCGGTTTCGCGATCGGGCGGTGGGCCTAGGGCAAAAGGCGGACCCGGAACCGGGGTAATCCGGACATCGAACAGGTGACGGTCCGTACGGCAGACTGGGGACGGTCGGCGCGGAGGAGGAGTCGTGGCACGGAGCACGGAACCGGAGGGCCGGGCCCGGGGCGGCGCGCTGCCGTTCGGACTGGTCGACGTGGTGGGCCGGTCGATGGTCCCGACCCTGCGCGAGGGCGACCGGCTGCTGGTCCGCTACGGCGCGCCGATCCGGCCGGGGGCGGTGGTGCTCTTCCGGCACCCCTTCCAGCAGGACCTGCTGGTGGTGAAGCGGGCCGCCGAGCGCCGGTCCGGGGGCTGGTGGCTGCTCTCCGACAACCGCCCGGTGGACAGCGACAGCCGCAGCTACGGCGCGGTCCCGGACGACCTGGTGCTCGGCCGGGTGCTGCTGCGGTTGCGCCCGCGCCCGGTCTGGCTGGCGCCGGGCCGCCGGCTGGAGCGGCTGCTGCTCGCCCCGCGGCTGGCCCGGGTGCCGGGCCTGGCCCGCCGCCTCGGCGTCTGGGTGGAGGAGGTCTAGCCGCGCGCCCCACCGCTGCGCCCCACCGTTGGGCCCCGGCTGTTACGCCCCGGTGCCCAGTGCGGCCTCCGCCTCCTGACGCTTGCGGGCCCGGTAGGCGGCGACGTTGGCCCGGGTCGCGCAGCGGTCCGAGCAGTAGCGGCGGGAGCGGTTGGTCGAGGTGTCCAGGTAGGCGTTGCGGCAGGGCGCGGCCTGGCAGATGCCCAGCCGGTCGGCGCCCAGTTCGGTCAGGTGGACGGCCAGGCCCATGCAGGCGACCGCGCTGAAGTGCGCGGTGGCGGTCGGCGAGTTGTCGGCCAGGTGCAGGTGCCAGCGCGGCCGTCCGGCGTCGTCCAGGTAGTCGTGCCCGGAGATCAGCGGGCTGACGGGGTACTCCATCAGCAGGCTGTTCAGCAGGTCGACGCCCCGGATCTCGTCCCCTTCGGCGGCGGCTTCGAAGACCCCGCGCAGCCGGGTCCGGACCGCCCGCAGCCGGGGCAGGTCGGATTCGTCGGCGAGCGCGGCGGCCCGGGAGGAGTCGGAGAACAGGGCGCGCACCGCCTCCACGGAGGTCAGCGTGTCGGTGCCGCGCTCCGGCTCCTCGGTGTTCACCAGCCGAACGGCGAGGTCGGCGTACGAGGCGAGCTCCACGGCGGTCCTTCCAGAAGATCGGTAACGGGCTGGCTGCTTCCAGCCTATTACCCGAAGGGGGAAAACGTCGGCGCCCGGCAGGAGCTGCCTGCCGGGCGCCGACGGGAGGGATTCAGAGCACCTTGGAGAGGAAGGCCCTGGTGCGCTCGTGCTGCGGGTTCGTGAGGACCTCACGGGGGTTGCCGGACTCGACCACCACACCGCCGTCCATGAACACCAGCGCGTCGCCGACCTCGCGGGCGAAGCCCATCTCGTGGGTGACGACCACCATCGTCATGCCCTCCTCGGCGAGGCCGCGCATGACGTCGAGGACGTCGCCCACCAGCTCCGGGTCGAGCGCCGAGGTGGGCTCGTCGAAGAGCATCAGCTTGGGCTTCATGGCCAGCGCGCGGGCGATCGCGACGCGCTGCTGCTGGCCGCCGGAGAGCTGGGAGGGGTAGTTCTTCGCCTTGTCGGCGAGGCCGACCCGCTCCAGCAGGGCCATCCCGCGCTCGCGGGCGTCCGCCTTGCTCTCGCCCTTGACCTGGACCGGCGCCTCGACGACGTTCTCCATGGCGGTCATGTGCGGGAACAGGTTGAAGCGCTGGAAGACCATGCCGATGTCGCGCCGCTTGAGGGCGACCTCGCGGTCCTTGAGCTCGTGGAGCTTGTCGCCCCGCTGCTGGTAGCCGACCAGCTCGCCGTCCACCCAGAGGCGGCCGCCGTTGATCTTCTCCAGGTGGTTGATGCACCGCAGGAAGGTCGACTTGCCGGAGCCGGACGGGCCGATCAGGCAGAACACCTCGCCCTGCTTGACCTCCAGGTCGATGCCCTTGAGCACCTCGACCAGGCCGTAGGACTTGTGCACGTTCTCGGCGCGGACCATGGGCTCGGCCGACCCGGCGCCGTCGGCGGGGGTCTTGGTCAGATCGGTCATACGTGACCACCTCCCTCGAGCCCCGGGACGACGTCGGCGTCCGTCTTCGGGGCGGGCTTCCCGGCGAACAGGCCCCGCAGTCGCTGCAGCGGGGTGGGCGGGAGGGTGCGGTTGGAGCCTCGGGCGTAGTGGCGCTCGATGTAGTACTGGCCGATGGTCAGCACCGAGGTGAAGAACAGGTACCAGAGGCTGACCACGATCAGCAGCGGGATGTTCTGGTAGTTCCGAGAGTAGATGACCTGGCCGGCCCGGAAGATCTCCTCCAGGGAGATCACCGAGACCAGCGAGGTGGTCTTCAGCATCGAGATGGTCTCGTTGCCGGTCGGCGGGATGATCACCCGCATGGCCTGCGGCAGGACGATCCGCCGCATGGTCTGGAACCGGCTCATGCCGAGCGCGTGCGCGGCCTCGCTCTGGCCCTCGTCCACCGACTGGATGCCGCCGCGGACGATCTCCGCCATGTAGGCGGCCTCGTTGAGGCCGAGGCCCAGCAGGGCGGCGACGAAGGTCGGGATCAGGACGTTGGTCTGCCCGGACCAGAACTCCGGTCCCCACGGGACGCCGATCGACAGCTTGGCCCAGATCAGGCCGAGGAAGTTCCAGAACACCAGCTGCACCAGCACCGGGGTGCCGCGGAAGATCCAGATGTAGACCCAGGCGGTGCCGGCAAGCAGCGGGTTCGGGGACAGGCGCATCACCGCGAGGATGACGCCGCCGACCACACCCATGAGCATGGAGAGCGCGGTCAGCTCCAGCGTCACGACCATGCCGTGCAGGATGCTGTCGTGGAACAGGTACTGACCGACGATGTCCCACTTGAAAGCGGGGTTGGTGAAGAGAGCGCTCAGCAGCATCGCCGCGAGCAGGGCGATGACGACGGCGCCCGCCCAGCGTCCGGGGTGACGGACCGGGACGGCCTTGATGGTCTCAGGCCGTCCCCGTCCCTCCGTCCCCTTGTCCAAAGAGTTCACGGTGTGGCCTCGGGGGAGAGATGAAGCGTACGAGGGGTCAGCTGACGGCGCCGTTGACGGTCGACTTGTCGATCGCACCGGCCTCGACGCCCCACTTGGTGAGGATCTGCTTGTAGGTGCCGTCGTCGATCAGCGACTGGACGGCACCCTGGATGGCCGGGCTGAGCTTGGAGCCCTTGGCCAGGGCGACACCGTAGGGGGCCACGCCGTAGGTGTCGCCGACCTTCTCCAGCTGCCCGCCGGACTGCTTGATCGCGTAGTCGACGACCTGGGAGTCGGCCATCATCGCCTGGTCGCGGCCGGAGACCACGGCGTTGGTGACGTCCGTCTGGAGGTCGAACTTGTCGCCGTCGTTCTGGACGCCCGGCTTGCCGGCCTTGGCGCAGTCCGGGTTGCGGGTGTCCTTGATCTCGTCGGCCTGGGTGGTGCCGGTCTGGACGGCGACCTTCTTGCCGCAGAGGTCCTTCGGGTCGATCTTCTCCGGGTTGCCCTTCTTCACCGCGACAGCGCTGCCGGAGTTGAAGTAGGTGACCATGTCGACGATCTGCTCGCGCTCCTTGTTGTCCGTGAAGGACGACATGCCGAGCTGGAACTTGTTCGACTGGATGCCGGGGATGATCGCGGTGAAGCCGGAGTCCTGGACCTCGGCCTTCAGACCGAGCTTGGTGGCGATGGCGTTGGCCAGGTCGACGTCCATGCCGATGATCTTGCCGCTGTCGTCCTTGAACTCGTCCGGCGCGTACGAGGCGTCCGCGCCCACCACGAGCTTGCCGGCCGCCTTGATGTCGTCCGGGACGAGCGCGGCGAGGTTGGGGTCGGCCTTGACCTCGTTGACGGTCGCGGAGGCGTTGGGGGCACCGCTGCCCTCGCTCTTGCTGCTGCTGCAACCGGTCAGCGCGAGGGAGACGGAGACGGCAGCCACACCGGCCGCGAAGAGCCGGTTGCGCTTGGTACGGGCGGTCATGAGGGGGATCTCCTCCTGGGAGAGAAGGTCGGGCGGACGCGCCGCGGGAGCGGCGCACCGGGGGTGCGAGCCGTACGGCGCTGTACGGGTGTGCGTCGTAGTCGTCGTACGTGCGGGCCGGGTTCTGCAGTGCCTGGACGCTGGGACCGCCCAGGGTTCTACGAGTACTGCTGCCGCCACCCTCCGCCGAGGTGGACGTGACCGAACCGCCTCGACCAGTGGTCGGCTCGATCCGAGATGGGGGGAATCCTGCCATCTGATGACGGTCAGGTGGCCCTCATCCAGATCAAAATCGGATAACGAGGGGTCGCACTGTCCGCTATTCGGACTTATTCCGAGCCCCTGTCACCCTGCGCATAAGTATGCAGATCCCTCTGTGCTCAGCCCCGGAGGCCCGCCGCCCTCCCGCTCAGATGCCCCCGTTGACCACGGCGTTCTGCGCCGCGCCGGCGCTGACGCCCCACTTGGTGAGGATCTTGTCGTACTCGCCGCCGCGGATCAGCTGGTCGACCGCCTTGGCCACCGCGTCGCGCAGGTCGGTGTCGCCCTTGCGCACCGCGATCCCGTACGGGTTGGAGGTGGACTGCCCGCCGGTCACCTCGAAGCGGCTGCCGCCGTCGGTGGTCTTCGCCGCGTAGGCGGCCACCGGGAAGTCGTTCAGCCCGGCCGCGGCGGCACCGGAGGCGACCTCGGCCAGCGCCTTGGCGTCGCTTTCCAGCCTGTGCGTGGTCAGCAGGCGGCCGGTGCGGGCGCAGACCGCCACCTGGCGGGTGACGATCTCGTCCTGCGTGGTGCCCTGCTGGAAGGCGATGGTCTTGCCGCACAGGTCGTCCAGGGTCTTGATCCCCTTGGGGTTGCCCTTCGGCACGACGATCGAGCTGCCGGCGATGAAGTAGTCCACGAAGTCCACGCCCGGGTTGACCTGCTTGCCGGTCTCGTCCAGGCCGTCGCGGCGCTGGCGGATGTCGCTGAGCGCCGACATCGCCACGTCGTACTGCTTGCCCTGCAGGTTCGGTATCAGCTTGTCGAACGTGGTGTCCACGAACTCGATCCGCACGTCGAGGATCTTGCCCAGGGCGGTGGCGAGGTCCGGGTCGAGGCCGGTCGGCTTGCCGTCCTGGCCGCGGAACTCCACCGGCGCGTAGTTGACGTCCATGCCGATGCGCAGCACCCCGGCCGAGCGCTGCGCCTTCGGCAGCTTGTCGCGGACGTCCTTGACCGGGTCGTCCGCGGCGGCCTGCCCGCCGCCTCCGCAACCGGTCAGCAGCAGGGCACCGGCGGTGGCCAGGACGGCGCCGGCCAGGACCGGACGACGGACGGGAAGGGGGTGAGGCATGAGGGCTGCTCCTGTGGGAGGGACGTGCGGTCGCCACGGTGTCGCGGTGGTGTACGCGAAATGGCGGACAAGCGATCCTGCCATCCCGGCCTGCCGGGCCCGGCGGCGGGTATGTCAGAATGCGGTACCGGGTGACCCCCGGACGCTCGAACCAGACCGCCGGGCCCTGACAGGCCCGGGGTGCTCGGGACCGGAAGTCCTCACGTGACTCCGTATCCGGAGTGCCGACTCCCCCTTGCGTCTGCGTTCACTCCTGCGGGTGCGCGTGTGCTCATGCCGTTGCCGCCGCCGGAGCCCGGCGCTTCCGAAACCGGGCCCCTGGGACGCGACAGCGCGGCGATGAACCGCACGTGACGAGGACGAAAAGGCATAGGTGCGATGCCTTCGTCCGACCTAGGCTCGGCCCGGTAGTACTGACGCCGACAAACACAAGACCCCATAAAAACCCTCATCCGAGGGCGCCGCCCGACGGCAGCGCCCCGACCCCGCCCCGGGTCCGCCTTCGCGCACCCGGTTTCCGGTTTTCGGCCGGGTCGCCCTGCCCGTCGGTCACGCGTCCTCGCCAGAACAATGACGAAGAGGTCATCGTGGCAGCGGAGATCATCAGCAGCACCCAGGACACCGACGATCCGGTCGACGCGGTTTTCGCGCTCCACCGCGGCGGCAAGATGGAGATCCGGGCGACCGTCCCGGTGCGCGACGCGGACGACCTGTCCCTCGCCTACACCCCCGGTGTCGCCCGCGTCTGCACGGCCATCGCCGAGCAGCCGGAGCTGGTCAACGACTACACCTGGAAGGCCAACACCGTCGCGGTGGTCACCGACGGCACCGCGGTGCTGGGCCTCGGCGACATCGGCCCGCAGGCCTCGCTGCCCGTGATGGAAGGCAAGGCCATCCTGTTCAAGCAGTTCGGCGGCGTGGACGCGGTGCCGATCGCGCTCGCCTGCACCGGGGTCGACGAGATCGTCGAGACCGTGGTCCGGCTGGCGCCCTCCTTCGGCGGCGTCAACCTGGAGGACATCTCCGCCCCCCGCTGCTTCGAGATCGAGCGCCGGCTCCAGGAGGCCCTGGACATCCCGGTCTTCCACGACGACCAGCACGGCACCGCGATCGTCACCACCGCCGCCCTGTGGAACGCGGCCAAGGTGACCGGCCGCGAGATCGGCTCGCTGCGGGCCGTCATCTCCGGCGCCGGCGCGGCCGGCATCGCCATCGCCAAGATGCTGGCGGCGGCCGGCATCGGCGACGTGGCGGTCTGCGACCGCAAGGGCGTGGTGTACGAGGGCCGCGGCGACCTCACCGACGTCAAGGCCGAGATCGCCGCGCGGACCAACCGCACCGGCCTCAAGGGCTCGCTGGCCGACGCGCTGGCCGGCGCCGACGTGTTCATCGGCGTCTCCGGCGGCACCGTGCCTGAGGAGGTCGTCGCCACCATGGCCGAGGGCGCGTTCGTCTTCGCGATGGCCAACCCCAACCCGGAGATCCACCCCGAGGTCGCGCACAAGTACGCGGCGGTCGTGGCCACCGGCCGCAGCGACTTCCCGAACCAGATCAACAACGTGCTGGCCTTCCCCGGCATCTTCGCCGGCGCCCTCCAGGTCCGGGCCAGCCGGATCACCGAGGGCATGAAGCTGGCCGCCGCCAAGGCGCTGGCCGGCGTGGTCGCCGACGAGCTGACGCCGCAGAAGGTCATCCCCTCGCCGTTCGACGAGCGGGTCGCGCCGGCGGTCACCAAGGCCGTCGCCGAGGCCGCCCGGGCGGAGGGCGTCGCCCGGATCTGAACCGGTGCCCGGGGGAGCGTGCCCGCCACGACGGCCGCTCCCCCGCGCCCCCGGGCCGGCCCCCCCGAGCCGAAGGGCGCGCCGCTGCCGAAAGCGAGGAGCGACAAGCGAGGAACGAGTGCCGGAGCGACGAGCGTCGGCAGCGGATCCGAGCGCCCCGGAGGCGAGCGGGGGGAGTGACAGCAGGGACACGCGTCACACCTACGCGTGGTTCCCGGCCCCGGCCGTCGCCGCTATCGTCCGGATCATGTTTGCTGCCTACGCCGCACGTATCGATGCCGACGACCCGCTCAGCGGACTGGAGTTGGGCGAGCGCCCCGAGCCGCAGGCCCGCCCCGGGTGGAGCGTGGTCACGGTCAAGGCCGCCAGCCTCAACCACCACGACCTGTGGTCGCTGCGCGGGGTCGGCCTGCCCGCCGAGAAGCTGCCGATGATCCTCGGGTGCGACGCGGCCGGCGTCGACGAGAACGGCGACGAGGTGGTCATCCACTCGGTCATCGGCCAGACCGGCCACGGGGTGGGCCCCGCCGAGCCGCGCTCCATCCTGACCGAGCGCTACCAGGGCACCTTCGCCCAGCAGGTGGCCGTCCCCACCTGGAACCTGCTGCCCAAGCCCGCCGAGCTGAGCTTCGAGGAGGCCGCCTGCCTGCCCACCGCCTGGCTGACGGCCTACCGGATGCTGTTCACCAACGCCGGGGTCAAGCCCGGTGACACCGTCCTGGTGCAGGGGGCGGGCGGCGGCGTCGCGACCGCGCTGATCGTCCTCGGCAAGGCGGCCGGCCTGCGGGTCTGGGTCACCGGCCGGGACGAGGCCAAGCGCCGCCGGGCGGTCGAACTCGGCGCCGACGCGGCCTTCGAGAGCGGCGCCCGGCTGCCCGCGCGGGTCGACGCGGTGATGGAGACCGTCGGCGCCGCGACCTGGTCGCACTCGGTGAAGTCGCTGCGCCCGGGTGGCACCATCGTCATCTCGGGTGCCACCTCGGGCCCCAACCCGAGCGCCACCGAGCTGAACCGGATCTTCTTCCTGGAGCTCAAGGTGGTCGGCTCGACCATGGGCACCAAGGAGGAGCTGGCCGGGCTGCTCGCGCTCTGCGCCACCACCGGCGTCCGCCCGGTGATCGACTCGGTGCTGCCGCTGAGCGAGGCCAGGGACGGCTTCGCCCGGCTTGCCAAGGGCGATGTCTTCGGCAAGATCGTCCTCAACCCCTGACGCGAGGAGCCCGGTGCTCCTCGCGGGAGCACCGGGCCCGGATCCTTCGCACGCCGGCCGTTGCGGCCGTCAGCCGAGCAGCCGCTTCAGCCGCTCGCCCGCGGCGCCCAGCACCGAGCGCGCCTCGGCGAGCTTGTCCGTGCTCACCCCGCCGTCCCGGGCCGCGTCGCGGACCTGGTCGCGGAAGCGGTCGAGCAGCCGCTCCAGCTCGCGGGCCGGGTCCTCGGCCGGGTCGGTGCGCGCCCACGAGGGCAGGTCGGCCGGGGCGGTGCGCTCGTCCGTGTCCGGGGCGTCCTTGTCCAGGTCGATCCGGGTCACGGAGATCCGTTCGTCCGACGGGGCGGGCCCGTCCGACGGGTGGCCCCAGCGGGCCGCGTCGGCCAGGCCGGACAGGCCCTTGGTCAGCTCGGCCAGGCCCTCGGCCAGCCCGGTCGGCCAGTCGCCCTTCGCGGCGTGCTCGCGCACCTGCTGCTCGACCCGGCGCTTGATCCGCAGCGCCTCCTGCTGCGCGGCGGTGCGTGAGGCCTTGGCCTGCTCGCGCAGCCGGCGGGCCTCCTCCTCGGCGGCCTTCGCCTTGGCCTTGGCGGCCTTCTCCTGCTCCCGGGCGCGCTTGGCCTGCTCCTTGGCGTGCCGCTTGAACTGGGCGAACTCCTCCTTGGCGCGCTGCCAGGACTCGTTGTCGCCCCAGGGGCCGGCCCACGGGTCGCCCGGGCTCTCGGCGCGGTCCGGCCGGGGCGCCTGCTTGGCGGCCTTCCACAGCTCCTCGCGCAGGTCCTTGGCGCTGTCCCGGACGTCCTCGCGGATCGCCCCGGCGAGCTGCGCCACGGAGTCCCGGATCTCCAGCTCCAGCTCTTCCAACTCGGTCTGCCGGGCTTCGAGTTCGGCGCGACCGGCGTCGGTGAGCCGGTAGACCTTGCGGCCGCCCTCGGTGCTGTGGCTGACCAGGCCCTCCTGTTCCAGCTTGGCCAGCCGCGGGTAGACCGTCCCGGCCGAGGGGGCGTACAGGCCCTGGAACCGCTCCTCCAGCAGGCGGATCACCTCGTAGCCGTGCCGCGGGGCTTCGTCCAGCAGCTTCAGCAGGTAGAGCCGGAGCCGGCCGTGGCCGAACACGGGGGTCATCTCATGCCTCCTTGGTGAGGTCGGGCTTGCCGGGGGCGGCCGGAAGCTCCTTCGCCGGGCCCTCGTCCTCGGGCTCGGGGCGGCTCAGCACGGTGACCGCGCCGGAGACGGTGGTGACGTTGACGCTGCCGCGGCCCTCGCCGAGCTGGCCGGACAGCTTCTTGGCGCCCCAGCTGCCGCTCAGCTTGAGCTGCTCGAAGCTGCTGGAGATGTCGCCGCTGGTGGAGCCGGCCTCGACCCTGGCGTCGGTGCGGGAGGGGATCCGGAGCACGACCGGGCCGCTGACGGTGGTGACCTTGACGTCGGCCTCGCCGTCGACGTCGAGGTCCAGGGTGACGGCGCCGGTGACGGCGTTGGCGTGGATCCGGTCGGCGGTGCCGGCGACCACGGTGAGCTGCCCGGAGACGCTGTTGACCCGGAGCCGGCCGCCGACCGCCTGGGCGTCGATGTCGCCGGTGACGGTGTTGGCGTCGGTGCGGCCGGTCAGCCCGACCAGCGTGGTGTCACCGTTGGCGCTCTGCACCGAGACGTGCCCGGCGATGCCGGAGACGGTGGCGTCGGCGGAGACGGTGCCGACCTTGACGTCGGCGTCGGCCGGGACGGTCAGGGTGATGCCGGCGACCCGCTTGCGCTTGAGGGTGCCGAAGAAGCTCTTGACCGAGCCGACCGACTTGAGCCAGTCGCCGAACTCGCCCCAGCTGTTGATGTCCTTGTAGGTGACCGTCAGGACGCCGTCCACCACGGTCACGTGCAGCGGGTCACCCTCCAGCTCGGTGACCTCCAGACGGGCGGGGCCCTCGGCGGCCACCACGTTCACCGTGCCCTCGATGATCCGTACGTGCAGCGCGCGGACCTCCTCGTCGAAGGTGGTCCGGCCCGGCCCCTCGATCGTCCACTGGCTCATCTCTGCCGCCTCCCGTTGCCGATCGCGATGTATCGCGTTCCCTGCAAAAGACGATATATCGCGTGCCGGGAGAGTCAAGTGTGCCGGACCCCGATCCCGACCCCGAACCGCCCCCGAGGCTTCCCCTACGGGACACCGGGGGAGGACACCCGCGAAGACCGCCCGGAGACACGCGAGAGGCCCGGGAGGCGGTTGCCTCCCGGGCCTCTCGACGGCCGTCACCGGGTCACTCGTCGTCCTCGTCGTCGAGCCGGGCCAGCCAGGTGGCCAGCCGCTCGACCGGGATCTCGAAGTCCGGGTTGAGGTCGACGAACTCGCGCAGGCGCTCGGCCAGCCACTCGAAGGTGACCTCCTCCTCGCCGCGCCGGTTCGCCAGCTCCTCGATGCCTCGGTCGGTGAAGTACACGGTTCGCTCCGGTCCGATGGGGATTGACCTGGTCAGGATAGACCGGTCAGCTGGCCCGCCAGGTGCTGACGGTGACCTTGGCGGCCCCGGTGGTCGGGTCGGCCTGTTCGATCGCCGCGATGGCGATGTTGTGGGTGACCCGGTCGCGGACGCAGAGCAGGCGGCCGGGTGCCACCCGGTTGTACGAGAGGTCGGTGTCCGGCCGGGAGTCGATCGCGGCCGCGCACTGCTCGGCGGTGACGGACAGCTCGGTGATCACCGCGAAGTCCGACTTGTTGTCGCCGTAGCTGGTGAAGGAGTTGGCCTTGCTGCCGCTGCCGCCGCCGGCGTTGACCACGCCCAGGCCCCACTTGATGTCGTTGGAGCGCGGCACCACGGTGCCCGCGTCCAGGTCGATCCGGTAGGAGTCGGAGGAGTAGTCGGCCCCGGGGATCGCCAGCGACTTCTTGTCCAGCATCAGGGAGTAGCCGTTCGGCCGGGCGGGGGCCGAGACGGTGCCCGGGGCGGACTTCGAGGGCGCGGCCGTCACCGGCGAGTTGGTGAACGTGCTGCTCGGGCTGGGGGAGGTGCCGTCGCTCTGGCTGGGCGCCGGCTTCGGGCCGGACTGGCTGGTCTGGCTGGACTGGCTGCTGCTGGTGTCCTTCTTCTTGCCGTCGTCCAGCTTCTTCATGAGCACCACGCCGCCCGCGGTGCCGCCGACCGCCATCACCAGGGCGACGGTGAGCAGCACCTTCCAGGACACCCCGCCCTTGCGCTTGGGCTCCGGCTCGGGCGCCGGGTCGGCGGTCACCACCGGGCCGGGCGGCGGGGTGTCGAAGGACGGCGGCTCCGGCTGCAGGTGGACGGTCGGCGGCGAGGTCAGCACCGGGGCGGTCGGCGACTCGGTGGGCGGCTGCGGGGCGCCGTACGAGCCGAGCGGCGGCGGCGCGAAGCCCGTCGGGGGCGTCGCGGGCTGCTGCGGCGGGTGCGCGGCGTTCGCCGGGTGGATCGGGACGGTGGCCGGGTGGGTCGGCGCGACGGGCGGCGGCGGGGGAGTGGCCGGGGCGGCGGGCATCGCGGGCACCGGCGTCGGCGGGGTGGCGGGCGCGGCCGGCAGCGGGGTCGGGGGAGTCTTGGGCAGGTCCGAGCGGCGGGTGATCTCGGTGTTGACCTGGCGCGGCAGCCAGTCGTCGCCGAACCGCAGCTGGCCGCCGACCTCCGGGTGGTTGCGGGCGACCTGGATGATCTCGGCGGGCTTCGGGCGGTCCTCCGGGCTCTTCGCCAGGCAGCGCTGGATCAGTTCGCGCAGGTCCGCGGGGACGGCCGACAGGTCGGCCTCCTCGTGCACCACCCGGTAGAGCACCGCGGTGTCCGGGCCGTCGCCGAACGGCGCGGTGCCGCCGGCCACGTACGCGGCAAGGGCGCCGAGCGCGAAGACGTCGGTGGCCGGGCTGACCGGGCGGCCCTGGGCCTGCTCGGGGGACATGAAGGCGGGGGAGCCGATCCGGTAGCCGGTGCCGGTCAGCGCGGTGGCGTCGGCGGCCCGGGCGATGCCGAAGTCGATGACCCGCGGGCCGTCGCCGGCGACCAGCACGTTGGCGGGCTTGAGGTCGCGGTGGACCACCTCGACGCTGTGGATCGCCTGCAGGGCCTCGGCGATGCCGCCCATCAGCAGCAGGACGGTGCGTACCGGCAGCGCGCCGTGCTCGCGCACCACCTGCTGCAGGGACGGGCCGGGGACGTACGCGGTGACCAGCCAGGGGGCGTCGGAGTCCAGGCCGCCGGAGTCGATCACCTGCGCGGTGTAGAGCCCGTGGATCCGCTGGGCGTTGCTGACCTCCTGGGCGAAGCGGCGGCGGAACTCGCCGTCCTCGGCGAACTCCGGGCGCACCACCTTGAGCGCGACCGGGCGCCCGCCCGGGGTGTACGACAGGTAGACCCGGCCCATGCCGCCGGCGCCGAGCCGGGCGAACAGCCGGTAGCCGCCGACCTCCTTGGGGTCGTCCGGGAGGAGCGGCTGGAAGACCGGCGGGAGCTTTTCGGCGTCCCGAGGCGTGTCGGCGGTCATGTGGTGATCCCCCTGGGAGAGCGGTGAGGCGGTACGGCCGAGTCGGCGGGGCGCGATGACGGGCGTCCGGCGTCCTACTGGCGAGGCATAACCTATCGATCCGTCAGGATCCCGTGCACCGGGGCTCTGGTTTGGTTGCAGAGCTGGGACCTTGGCATGGCCCGGCGGTGAAACGGTTCTCCCCGAAACGACGCGGCCCCCGCTCTCCCGGGTGGGAGAGTGGGGGCCGCGTCGTTTCGGTGCGTCAGGGCACCGGAGCCTCAGGGCGTCAGAGCGAGAAGACCTCTTCGATCAGCGCCTGCTGCTCGGCGATGTGCCGCTTGGCCGAGCCGACCGCCGGGGACGAGGCCGTCGTGCGGGCGACGCGGCGCAGGCGGGAGCCGCCGGCGCTGCGGCCGATGGCGACCTGCAGGTGGTCGACCAGGTTCATCGCGATGAACGGCCAGGCACCCTGGTTGTCCGGCTCCTCCTGCGCCCAGACGAACTGGACGTTGTCGCCGTAGCGGGCCAGCTCCTCCTGGAGCTCGGCCACCGGCAGCGGGTAGAGCCGCTCGACCCGGACGATCGCGGTGTCGGTGACGCCGCGCTCGGTGCGGGCCGCCTCCAGGTCGTAGTAGAACTTGCCGGCGGTGATGACCACCTTGCGGACCTGCGCCGGGTCGACGGTGGTGTCGCCGATGACCGGGCGGAACGAGCCGGACAGGAACTCCTCGGTCGCACTCGCCGCGGCCTTCAGACGCAGCATCGACTTCGGGGTGAAGACGACCAGCGGCTTGTGGTGCGGGTTGTGCGCCTGCCAGCGCAGCAGGTGGAAGTAGTTCGACGGCAGGGTCGGCATGGCGACCGTCATGTTGTCCTGCGCGCACATCTGCAGGAAGCGCTCCGGGCGGGCGGACGAGTGGTCCGGGCCCTGGCCCTCGTAGCCGTGCGGCAGCAGCAGGGTGACGCCGGAGTGCTGGCCCCACTTCTGCTCGGCGGAGGCGATGTACTCGTCCACCATGGTCTGCGCGCCGTTGACGAAGTCGCCGAACTGCGCCTCCCACATGACCAGCGCGTTCGGGCGGGTCAGCGAGTAGCCGTACTCGAAGCCCATGGCCGCGTACTCCGACAGCAGGCTGTCGTAGACGGTGTAGCGGGCCTGGTCCTCGGTGAGGTACTGCAGCGGGGTGTAGTCCTCGCCGGTCTTGCGGTCGATCAGGACGGCGTGCCGCTGGCCGAAGGTGCCACGGCGGCTGTCCTGGCCGGCCAGGCGGACCGGGTGGCCCTCCATGAGCAGCGAGCCGATGGCGAGGGTCTCGCCCATCGCCCAGTCGATGGTGTTGTCCTCGACCGAGCCGGCGCGGCGCTGCAGCTGCGGCAGCAGACGCGGGTGGACCGTCAGCCAGTCCGGGTGGTTGACCTGGGAGGCGGCGATCCGCTTGACCATCTCCTGGGAGATGCCGGTCTGGATGGAGACCGGGAAGTCGGCGACCGGCTTGCCGGCGGTGGCGTCGGCCGGCGCCTGGGCCGCGTCGCGGACCTCGGCGAAGACCTTCTCCAGCTGGCCCTGGAAGTCCTGGAGCGCCTGCTCCGCCTCTTCCATGGTGATGTCGCCGCGACCGATCAGGCCCTCGGTGTACAGCTTGCGCACCGAGCGCTTCTTGTCGATCAGGTCGTACATCAGCGGCTGGGTGAACGACGGGTTGTCGGCCTCGTTGTGACCGCGGCGGCGGTAGCAGATGAGGTCGATCACCACGTCCTTGTGGAACTCCTGGCGGAACTCGAAGGCGAGCCGCGCGACGCGGACCACGGCCTCCGGGTCGTCGCCGTTCACGTGGAAGATCGGGGCCTCGATCATGCGGGCCACGTCGGTGCAGTACATCGAGGAGCGCGAGGACGCCGGGGCGGCGGTGAAGCCGACCTGGTTGTTCACCACGACGTGCACGGTGCCGCCGGTGCGGTAGCCGCGCAGCTGCGACATGTTCAGGGTCTCCGCGACGACGCCCTGGCCGGCGAAGGCCGCGTCGCCGTGGATCTGGATCGGCAGCACCGGGAAGGTGGTGCCGCCCTGGTCCAGGATGTCCTGCTTGGCGCGGGCGATGCCCTCGACGACCGGGTCCACGGCCTCCAGGTGGGAGGGGTTCGCGGCGAGCGAGACCTTGATGGTCTCGCCGTCCAGGCCGGTGAAGGTGCCCTCGGCGCCCAGGTGGTACTTGACGTCGCCGGAGCCGTGCATCGACTTCGGGTCGAGGTTGCCCTCGAACTCGCCGAAGATCTTGCCGTACGGCTTGCCGACGATGTTGGCCAGCACGTTCAGGCGGCCGCGGTGGGCCATCCCGATGACGGCCTCGTCGATGCGGTGCTCGGCGGCGGCGTCGATGGTCGCGTCCAGCAGCGCGATCAGCGACTCACCGCCCTCCAGCGAGAAGCGCTTCTGCCCGACGTACTTGGTCTGCAGGAAGGTCTCGAACGCCTCGGCCGAGTTCAGCCGGCGCAGGATCCGCAGCTGCTCCTCGCGCTCGGGCTTCGAGTACGGCTTCTCCAGGCGGTCCTGCAGCCACTTGCGCTGCTTCGGGTCCTGGATGTGCATGTACTCGATGCCGACCGTGCGGCAGTACGTGTTGCGCAGCAGGCCGAGGATGTCGCGGAGCTTCATCATCTTCTGGCCGCCGAAGCCGCCGACCGCGAACTCGCGCTCCAGGTCCCACAGGGTGAGGCCGTGCGTGGTGACGTCCAGGTCGGGGTGCTTGCGCTGCTTGTACTCCAGCGGGTCGGTGTCGGCCATCAGGTGACCGCGGACCCGGTAGGAGTGGATCAGCTCCATGACGCGCGCGGTCTTGTTGACCTCGTCGTCGTGGGTGGTGGCGACGTCGGTGGCCCAGCGGACCGGCTCGTACGGGATCCGCAGCGACTCGAAGATCTCGTCGTAGAAGCCGTTCTCGCCGAGCAGCAGACGGTGGATCTCGCGCAGGAACTCGCCGGACGCCGCGCCCTGGATGACGCGGTGGTCGTAGGTCGAGGTCAGCGTCATGATCTTGGAGACGCCCAGGCGGGACAGGGTCTCCGGGGCGGAGCCCTGGAACTCGGCCGGGTACTCCATGGCGCCGACGCCGACGATGGTGCCCTGGTTCTGCATCAGGCGCGGCACGGAGTGCACGGTGCCGATGCCGCCGGGGTTGGTCAGCGAGACCGTGACGCCGGTGAAGTCGTCCATGGTCAGCTTGTTGGCGCGGGCCCGGCGGACGATGTCCTCGTAGGCCTGCCAGAAGCCGAAGAAGTCGAGCGTCTCGGCCTTCTTGATGGCCGCGACGACGAGCTGGCGGTCGCCGTTCGGCTTGACCAGGTCGATGGCCAGGCCGAGGTTGACGTGCTCCGGCTTGACCAGGAAGGCCTTGCCGTCCTCCACCTTGTAGCTGTGGTTCATGCCCGGGGCGGCCTTGATGGCCTGGACCAGGGCGTAACCGATCAGGTGGGTGAAGGAGACCTTGCCACCGCGGGCGCGCTGCAGGTGGTTGTTGATGACGATGCGGTTGTCGATCAACAGCTTCGCCGGCACGGCGCGGACCGAGGTGGCGGTCGGCACCTCCAGCGAGGCGTCCATGTTGGTGGCGACGGCCTTCGCCGGGCCGCGCAGCTGGACCAGTTCGGGTCCGGCGGTGGCGGCGGGCGCGGCCGCGGCCGGGGCGGCGGCCTTCGGAGCCGGGGGCGCGGCGGGCGCGGCGGCGAGCGGGGCGGCAGCCGGCGCCGGAGCGGCCTGGGCGGCCGGTGCGGCGGGGGCGGTCGCGGCCGGAGCAGCGGCGGCGGGCGCGGGGGCAGCGGCAGGGGTCGGCGTGGGGCCGGCCTGGGTCGCGGCCTGGGTCACTGGGGTCACCTCGGTACCGGGCTTGTAGTCGGCGAAAAAGTCCCACCAGGCTCGGTCGACCGAGTTCGGGTCCTGGAGGTACTGCTGGTAGATCTCGTCGACGAGCCACTCATTGGGGCCGAAGCCTGTGGAGCTAGCCGAGCTGTTGGGGGTTTCAGGGGACTGTGGCGACACGGCGGCAACCGCCCTCTTCCGCTTCCTTTTGGGATGTTTGGACAGCGGGGATTAAGGCTACGCCCCTGACCGGTGATCGCGCAGTCCCCGGGGGCCAGGCGTCGTCCAGATCACAGTCCTGACCTGCACTTTGGCTGAAAAAGTGCGTTAGAAAGCCGTATCTGCAGGGAAGCGATCGGCCCCGAACTGCGTCTATATCCGGATGAAACCGGACAAAGACCTGCGGAAATCCTCTAACGATCTTCGTATGCGTCTGTGTCGGATCTGTGACAAATGTCCCGGCCGTCGTCCTGACGCTGCCCGGGCAGGCGGACCTCGATCCGGCAGCCGCTCGGCGACTCGGCCACCGCGATCCGTCCGCCGTGCAGCTCCACCGCCCAGCGGGCGATGGCCAGGCCCAGGCCGGTGCCGCCGTCCGCGCCCGCTCCGGACGCGGTCGCGGTGCCGCTGCGGCTGAACCGCTCGAAGACCCGGGTGCGGTCGGCCAGGGGGATGCCCGGGCCCTCGTCCTGGACCTCCAGCAGCAGGGCGCCGTCCTCGCCGCCGGGGCGCGCGCGCACCGTCACGGTGCCGCCGGGCGGCGAGTGCTTGCAGGCGTTGTCGACCAGGTTGGCGACCACCTGGTGGAGCCGTTCCGGGTCCGCCACGCCGGTCAGGCCGGCCGGACTGACCTCCAGGGCCAGCCGGACGTCCCCGCGCCGGGAGAAGGCCCCGCCCGCCGTCGCGCCGTCCACGGTGACCCCGCGCAGCACGCCGTCCAGGAACTCGCGCACCTCGAAGGGGCGGGCGTCCAGGTCGACCACGCCGCCGTCGATCTTGGAGAGGTCGAGCAGGTGGGTGACCAGGCGGCCGAGCCGCTCGGTCTGCTCCAGCGCGGCCCCCAGGGTCGCCGGATTGGGCTGGACGACGCCGTCGACCACGTTCTCCAGGACGGCGCGCAGCGCGGCGATCGGCGTGCGCAGCTCGTGCGAGACGTTGGCGACCAGCTCGCGGCGGTGCTGGTCGGCGGCCTCCAGGTCGGCGGCCATCCCGTTGAAGGCGGCCGCCAGTTCGCCGATCTCGTCGCGCGAGCTCACCTCGACCCGGCGGCTGTAGTCGCCGGAGGCCATCGCGCGGGCGGCGTCCGTCATCTCGCGCAGGGGGGCGGTCAGCCCGTGCGCGAGGAACTGCATGAAGAGCAGCGAGGCGATCATGGAGAAGACCATGATGATCCGGATCTGGGTCTCGGACCTGATCGCCACGACCACCATCCCGGTGGCCAGGAACACGGAGACGATCACGAGCAGGGCGAGTTTGCCCTTGATCGAGCGGACCGGGTCGAGCGGCCGGATGTCGGCCCAGACCCGGCGGGCGGCACGGACGGCCAGCGGCTGCGGCCGCGCGCCGTCGGATTCCCCGTTGCGTTGCTGTGGAAAGGTCATTGGTCCCTGTGGTCCCGCGTGTGTCCCCCGCGTGGTGGCACGGCGTCGATCGGGACACGGGCCCCCCGGTGGCCCGTCGCCCGAGGCTCGCCGTCAGGAGAGCGGGGCCTCCAGTGCGTACCCGACACCGTGCACGGTGCGGATCCAGCTGGCGCCGATCTTCCGGCGCAGTGCCTTGACGTGGCTGTCCACGGTGCGGGTGCCGGACGCGTCGGTCCAGTCCCAGACCTCGGCCAGCAGCTGCTCGCGGGTGAGCACCGCGCGCGGCTGGGCGGCCAGGCAGGCGAGCAGGTCGAACTCGGTCGGCGTCAGGTGGACGTCGCCCGAGGCCAGCCGGACCCGGCGCTGCACGTGGTCGATCTCCAGTTCACCGAAGCGCAGGCTGCCGAGCGCGGGTGTCCGGGCGGCCTGCTGGGCGCGCTCGACGCGGCGCAGCAGCACGTTGACCCGGGCGGCCAGTTCGCGCATCGAGAACGGCTTGGTCATGTAGTCGTCCGCACCGACGCCGAGGCCGACCAGCAGGTCCGTCTCGTCGTCGCGCGCGGTCAGCATCAGTACCGGGACCGGGCGTTGGGCCTGGATCCGGCGGCACACCTCCAGGCCGTCGAAGCCGGGCAGCATGATGTCGAGGACGACAAGGTCCGGCTGCCAGGTGTGGAAGCCGTCGACCGCGCCGGGGCCGTCGTGGGCCACGGCGACCTTGAAGCCCTCCGCACCCAGTCGGGCCGCGATCGACTCGGCGATCGTCGGCTCGTCCTCCACCACCAGCACTCTGCGTTGGCTGCTCACCGTGCCGCCGGTGTGGTTGTCCTGCTGAATTTCTGTCACGGTCACGCCACCGCCCCCAGGGCTGCGGGCCGGCCACCTGTGGGGATGGCGGGGCTCCGCTCGTAGTCTTGTTCCGTCGTGGACTGTGCCGGGTCCGCCGTCCCGTTGCGTGATCGGGAGGCGAGGACGGATTTGTCGGCCGCCCACTTCTCCCGCGCACTTCGCAGCGTACGGACAGCGGATGCTTTCCGGCAGGTGGACCGGACGTTTCCGGCCCGTGGGCCGGCCGTTCCGGCCGCCCGCGGACCCACTGCACGAGTGGGCACGGGCCGATACCTTACCCGGCGATTTTTCACTGCGTAACGGTACGTATGCAGTCGAGTTGACATCAAGTCGCCGGTCAGAGGCCCTACTGACGCGTTAATCGGGAGAAGGTCTGGACCAATGCCTGGAATCCGGCACTCCGCTGCGGCGACGGTCTTCACCGGCTTTTCCCAGGTGCCTCCCAGAACCTCGACGTACCGTGGGCACGACAACACCCGACCGGGCGGAATCCGTGGTGCGCGCCGGTACGTTGGGCACCGGGCGGGAGCCGGTGGCTGCGGGTGTGGAGCGGAGGCGGCATGGCGGGACTGCGGCAGGGTGCCGACGGGCGCGTGCCCGCGGGAGCGCCGTACGGAATGCTCCGGCACGGCCTGCGCGCCGGCGCCGTCCAATGGCTGCTGGACCGCGTTCCCACGCCCCGGCGCAACCCCTTCACGCTCGGATACCTCGCGGTCGTGGGCGCCACCACGACCTTCGCGAAATTCGCCGATCCGGAACTCGTGCAGCGACTGCAGGAAGCTTCCAGCTCGGACGGCCACAACCTGCTGCAGCACCCTTTGCGTGCCCTGGTCCTGAGTGGTTTCTGGGTGGCCGGCGAGGTGTGGATGCCCTATCTCTGGGGATTCGCGTTCACCCTCGCGCCACTGGAGCGCAAGGTCGGGTCCGCCCGGGCGGCGGCGGTCTTCGCGGTCGGCCACGTCGCGGCCACCCTGCTCTCCCAGGGCGTGGTGATCATCGCGGTGGAGACCGGGCGGATGGCGCCCGAGGTGATGGACCACCTGGACATCGGGGTCAGCTACGGCGTGCTCGCCTGCCTGGGCGCGGTGGCCGGGCTGCTCTCCTGGCGCGGGCGGCTGCTCGCGCTGGGCGGCGCCGGGCTGATGATCGCCGAGCAGATCGCCTCCGACAAGGACGTCGTCACCGCGGTGGGGCACCCGGCGGCGGTACTCACCGGGGTGGCGCTGTGGCGCTGGCTGCGCCGCACCGAGCGGCGCCCGCCCCGGCTCCGTCCGGCCGCGGCGACGGTCGGCGGCGCCGTGCCCGCGCCCGCGCGCGGCGGGGCCCCCGTGCGGGCCGTGCGCTGAGGTCCGCGCGCCGAAGTCCACTCCGGGCTCCGCGGGCTCCGCGGGTTTCTCCGGGCTCTCCGTGCTTGACGCTCCCTTCGCGTGCCGAGGGTTTCCCAGGAATCACTCAGCGCTCTTTTCACGTTCTTTTGACGGCCCGCCCGCGGCCCCGTCCGCGGGCCTTCCCGGCCGGATCGTGTTCGCTCACGGCGAACGAAGTCCGGGGAACATCCGGCGCCCGCCAGGCCTTAGTCAGGTCGACTCAACTTCACTGACTGGGGAGAGATCATGGCATCGACGTCCACTCCGCTCACCCTGCCCGTGCTGCCGCTGGACGACGAGGTCGTCCTGCCGGGCATGGTCGTCCCGCTGGACCTGAAGGACACCGAGGTCCGCGCAGCGGTCGAGGCCGCCCGGGCCGCGGCCGCCGGCGGCACCAAGCCACAGGTCCTGCTGGTCCCGCGGGTGGACGGCTCGTACGCGGCGGTCGGCACGCTGGCCACCGTGGAACAGGTCGGCCGGCTGGCCGATGGCCCGGGCACGATCGGGCAGCCTGCCGCGCTGGTGCGCGCCGTGCGCCGGGTCCGGATCGGCGTCGGCACCACCGGCCCCGGCGCCGCCCTCTGGGTGGAGACCACGCCGTTCCGGGAGTCCTCGGTGGGCACCCCGGTGGCCGGCCGGGCCGCCGAGCTGGTCAAGGAGTACAAGGCGCTGTCCACCCAGTGGCTGCGCAAGCGCGGCGCCTGGCAGATCGTGGACCGGGTGGCGCAGATCGAGGGCGTCGGCGAACTCGCCGACAACATCGGCTACGCGTCCTTCGCCACCGCCGAGCAGAAGCTCAAGGTGCTGCTGGAGGCCGACCAGGTCGCCCGCCTGGAGTACGCGCTGACCCTGCTGCGCGACCACCTCGCCGAGGAGGAGGTCAACGACACCATCCGCAAGGACGTCGAGGAGGGCGTGGCCAAGCAGCAGAAGGAGTTCCTGCTCCGCCGCCAGCTGGACGCCGTCCGCAAGGAGCTGGCCGAGCTGAACGGCGAAGCGGCCGACGAGGAGGGCGACTACCGCGCCCGGGTCGAGGCCGCCGACCTGCCCGAGAAGGTCCGCGAGGCCGCGCTCAAGGAGGTCGACAAGCTGGAGCGCGCGTCCGACCAGTCCCCCGAGGGCTCCTGGATCCGCACCTGGCTGGACACCGTCCTGGAGCTGCCCTGGAACGAGCGCACCGAGGACGCGTACGACATCGCCGGCGCCCGCGCCGTGCTCGACGCCGACCACGCCGGCCTGGCCGACGTGAAGGAGCGCATCGTCGAGTACCTGGCCGTCCGCAAGCGGCGGTCCGACCAGGGGCTCGGCCTGATCGGCGGCCGGCGAGGGGGCGCGGTGCTGGCCCTGGTCGGCCCGCCCGGCGTCGGCAAGACCTCGCTCGGTGAGAGCGTGGCCCGGGCCATGGGCCGGAAGTTCGTCCGGGTGGCGCTCGGCGGCGTCCGGGACGAGGCCGAGATCCGCGGCCACCGGCGCACCTACGTCGGCGCCCTGCCCGGCCGCCTGGTGCGGGCGATCAAGGAGGCCGGCTCGATGAACCCGGTCGTCCTGCTCGACGAGATCGACAAGGTCGGCTCCGACTACCGCGGCGACCCGGCCGCCGCCCTGCTGGAGGTGCTGGACCCGGCGCAGAACCACACCTTCCGGGACCACTACCTGGAGGTCGAGCTCGACCTCTCCGACGTCGTCTTCCTCGCCACCGCCAACGTGCTGGAAGCCATCCCCGAGCCGCTGCTCGACCGGATGGAGCTGGTCCGGCTGGACGGCTACACCGAGGACGAGAAGGTCGTCATCGCCCGCGACCACCTGCTCCCGCGCCAGCTGGAGAAGGCCGGCCTCGGCGGCGAGCAGGTCAGCGTGGACGAGACCGCGCTGCGCAAGCTCGCCGGGGAGTACACCCGCGAGGCCGGCGTCCGGACCCTGGAGCGCTCGATCGCCCGGGTGCTGCGCAAGATCGCCGCACAGGCCGAGCTGGGCGAGCGCGAGCTGCCCGCCACGGTCGGCGCCGCGGACCTGCGCGCCCTGATCGGACGCCCGCACCACGTGCCGGAGTCCGCCCAGGAACCGGCCGAGCGCCGCACCGCCGTCCCCGGCGTGGCCACCGGCCTCGCGGTGACCGGCGCCGGCGGCGACGTCCTCTATATCGAGGCCTCGCTGGCCGACGCCGAGACCGGCGGCACCGGGCTGACCCTCACCGGGCAGCTGGGCGACGTGATGAAGGAGTCCGCGCACATCGCGCTCTCCTTCCTGCGCTCGCGCGGAGCCGAGCTGGAACTGCCGGTCACCTCGCTGCGCGACCGCGGCGTGCACCTGCACGTCCCGGCCGGAGCCGTCCCCAAGGACGGGCCGAGCGCCGGCATCACCATGACCACGGCGCTGGCCTCGCTGCTCTCCGGCCGCAAGGTGCGCACCGACGTGGCGATGACCGGCGAGGTGTCGCTGACCGGGCGGGTTCTGCCGATCGGCGGGGTGAAGCAGAAGCTGCTCGCCGCCGACCGAGCCGGGGTCACCACGGTGATCATCCCCAAGCGCAACGAGGCCGACCTGGACGACGTCCCGGCCGAGGTGCTGGAGCGGCTCACCGTCCACCCGGTGGCGGACGTCCGCGAGGTGCTGAAGCTGGCGCTGGAGCCGGCCGAGGTGCTGGTCGCCGTCTGATCGGCGAACCGCTGGTCCGAGGGGCCGACGGCATCTCCGCGTGCGAGACTGCGGAGATGCCGTCCCCCACGCAGCGCGCGCTGGCCCGGGTGCCGGACCGGCTGCGCCCCTTCCTGGTGCGGCACCGCCGGCTGGTGAAGTTCCTGCTGGTCGGGGGCTCCTGCTTCGTGCTCACCATGGCGATCAACCTCCAGCTCAAGTTCACCGTGCTGCAGCACAAGCCGGTGATCGCGCTGACCATCGCGACCGTGATCGCCACCGTCGTCTCGTACGTGCTGAACCGCAGCTGGGCCTTCCGGGCCGGCGGCCGGCAGCGTGAGGCCCTGCTGTTCTTCCTGGTCAGCGTGGTGGCGATCGGCGTCAACGACGTACCGCTGGCGATCTCCCGCTACGTCCTGGACCTGCGCGAGCCGTACATCAGCTCCTTCGCCCAGGAGGTCGCGGACTTCCTCAGCGGCATGGTCGTCGGCACCTTCGTCGCGATGCTGTTCCGCTTCTGGGCGATGCAGCGGTGGGTCTTCACCCGGCTCGCCGAGCACCCCGCCGAGCACCCCGGGGCCGAGGCCGCTCTGGTGAGGGCGGTGCCCCCGGAAGCCGGTTACGCTGCACCCGAGATGCCACGGGATGTGCCGTAAGGGGCGAGGTGAGCCTGATGCACGAACCGGACGGTGTCCGGACCGGGCCCGCCAGCCAGCAGGGCATGCGCCGGGCCAACCTGGCCCTGGTGCTCGGAGTGATCGCGAGCGGCCCGCGCTCGCGCGCCGAAGTGGCCGCCGAGACCGGACTGACCAGGGCCGCGGTCTCCTCGCTCGCCGAACAGCTGATCGCCGGCGGCCTGGTGGTCGAGGAGGGCCCCGCCGCACCCAGCGGCAAGGTCGGCCGCCCCGGCACCGCGCTCGGACTCAACCCGCTCGGGCCCGGCGGCCTCGGCGCCGAGATCGGTGTCCGGCACCTGGGCGCCTGCGTGGTCGACCTGCGCGGGGAGGTCCGCGCCGTTCGGCGTCAGGAGATCTCCAACCACGGCCGGGCACCCGCCGCCGTCATGGCCGACCTCGCCCGGCTGCTGCGCTCGGCCGTCACCGAGGCGGGCCTGCGCCCGGCCGGACTCACCCTGGCCGTCCCCGGCCTGGTCGGCGAATCCGGCGCGGTGCTGCAGCGGGCCGCCAACCTGGGCTGGCAGGACGTCCCGCTGGCCGCCGAACTGCGCGCCGTGCTGCGACCGGCCGCCGACGGCCTGGCCGAGCTGCCGGTCGAGGCCGACAACGAGGCCAACCTCGGCGGACTGGCCGAGCACTGGCTGGGCGACGGGGCGGAGGACTTCCTGTACGTCTCCGCCGAGGCCGGGGTCGGCGCGGCGATCATCGTCGGCGGGCGCCTGCTGCGCGGCGCGCGCGGCCACGCGGGCGAGTTCGGCCATGTGCCGGTCCACCCCGCGGGCCGCCGCTGCGCCTGCGGGGCGCACGGCTGCCTGGAGCAGTACGCGGGCGAGGCGGCGGTGCTGCGGGCGGCCGGCCTGACCGGCGCCCGGGGCGACTGGGTGACGCTGCTCGCCGACCGCGCCGAGGCCGGCGAGGAACCGGCCCGCGCGGCCCTGGCCGGCGCCGGGTCGGCGCTCGGCATCGCGGCCGCCGGCGCGGTCAACCTGCTGGACCCGGCCGAGGTCGTGCTGGGCGGCGGCTACGCCCGGCTGGCACCCTGGCTGCTCCCCGCCATGCGCGCCGAACTGGCCGCCCGGGTCACCGTCCGGCCGTGGGCCGAGGACCGGCTGACCGTCTCCCGGCTGGGCCGCCGCGGCCCGCTGCTGGGCGCGGCGGTGCGCGTCGTCCGCGCCATCGTCGCCGACCCGGGGCTGCTCGCGGGCGGCTGACCCCCGGCTGGGACCACCCCGCCCGGAACGGGCCGCGCCCCGGTGCCCGGTGCCCGGAGCCCCGGTGCCGGAACGGGCCGAGCCCCCGGCCGGTGGGGCCGGGGGCTCGGTGCGGTGGGGGAGGACCGGGCCTCGGTGGCGTCAGGCCTCCGCGGCGGCGGGCTCGCGCTGCTCGGCGCGGGGGCCGCGCAGGACGGCCAGGAAGGCGATGCCGATGCCGACCAGCGCCCAGAGCACCAGGACCAGGATCGGCATCCCCAGGTTGGTCGAGCCGAAGTAGGCGATCGACTTGGTGGCGCCGGTGCCGGCGCCGTTCGGGATCACCGAGCCGATGGCCCGCCAGAACGGCGGCATCATCGGTGCCGGGTAGACGCCGCCCGCGCTCGGGTTGCCCAGGACGACGAAGACCAGCACCGCGAGGCCGATGCCGATGATCCCGAACAGGCACTGCAGCGCCATGGTGAAGGCGCCGACCGAGAAGACCACCAGGGCGCCGATGGCGGACAGGGAGAGGATCGAGCCGGGCAGCGCGTCCAGCACCGGTCCGGCGATGACCGTGCCGCCGATGCCGGCCGCGATCGAGTAGAGCGCCAGGACGCCCAGGCGGATCAGCAGGCGGTTCGCGTTGGCCGGCTTGGAGCCGGCGCTGATGCCGAGGATCGAGGCGACCAGGTAGCCGCCGACGCACCAGCCGATCACCAGGTAGAAGGAGGAGAGGCCGTTGGTGTCGCCCTTGGCGAGCGGCACGACGTCCTGGACCTTGACCGTACGGCCCTGGGTCTGGTCGATCGCGGTGGTGATGCTCTCGGCGGCCTTGGCCGCGGACGGACCGCGGGCGCCGCCGACCAGCAGGGTGTCCTCGGTGCCGTTCGGGTTCACGACCCACGCGGCGTAGATCTTCTGGTCCTTGATCTGCGCGGTCGCGGTCTCGGCGTCCGGCGCGGTGACGGCCTTGACGGCGTCGTTCGGGACCCCCTCCAGTGCCCCGATCAGCTTGGGGGCGACCTGCGGCGGGGCGACCACCGCGATGGAGAGGTTGTGCGGGGCGGGCTTGTGCAGCGCCCCGATGTAGGAGGTGATGAAGCCGAGCTGGAGCAGCAGCACTCCGATCACGAGCAGTGCCGCGCGCGGGGTGACCGCGCTCTTCAGTTCGGCGACGAAACCCTGCCCTGGGGCTGCCATCCACATCTCCTTGCGTATCGGGGAAAAACGGATCTTCCAGAACCAATACTTCATACCATGAAGTAGTTGGGTTGTCGTACCTCCCGTGTCGGATTCCGGCCGGTGCCGCTGGGCGATACTGGCGCGGTGAGCGACGAGGAAGCCCTGGTGGCGGTGGAGCGCGAGGTCGCGCTGATGTTCCGGCGGGGCCGGGCCGGAGTGGCCGAACTCTCACGCCGGGTGCACCCCGGACTGGAGGGCATGGCGTACAGCATGCTCGGCTACATCGAGCAGGCCGGCCGGGTCCGGGTGACCGACGTCGGCGTGCACTTCGCGGTGGGCAAGGCGACGGTGAGCCGGCAGATCCGCGCGTTGGAGGAACTCGGCCTGGTGGCCCGGGAGGCGGACCCGCTGGACCGCCGGGCCGCGCTGGTGTCGCTGACCGAGGACGGGCGACGGCGCTTCCTGGCCGCCCGGGACGTCCGGATGCGACGGGTGCGCGAGGTGATGGGCGGCTGGTCGCCGGAGGACGTGGTCCGCTTCGGGGAACTGCTGCACCGCTTCAACGACGTCCTGGGGGAGCCGGCGGCCGATTGAGCCGGGTGCCCGCTGAGCCGGGTGCCCGCTGAGTCGGGCGGCTGCGAGGGTGTGACCGGGGCCCGCGGTGCGGGCCTTTACTCGACCTTGAAGAAAGTTGCCTAATTCAACCATTTAGGCCTATGGTTGCTTAAGGCAACGAAGTTTCATGATGCGCGTATCCCGCACGCCTGCGCCGAAGGACCCAGATGACCGTGACCACCGAGGCCGCGAGCGGCACCGCCGCCGCCGCCGACAACCAACAGATGACCCACCGGCAGGTGATGGAGGCGCTCTCCGGCCTGCTGCTCGGCCTCTTCGTGGCCGTGCTCTCCTCGACCGTCGTCTCCAACGCCCTGCCGCACATCCTGGCCGACCTGCACGGCGGCCAGTCCGCCTACACCTGGGTGATCACCGCGGCCCTGCTCACCCTCACCGCCTCCACCCCGATCTGGGGCAAGCTCTCCGACCTCGCCAGCAAGAAGCTGCTGCTGCAGATCGCCCTGCTGATCTACATCGCGACCTCCGCGCTGGCCGGGCTCTCGCAGAACACCGGTGAACTGATCGCCTGCCGCGCGCTGCAGGGCGTCGGCGCGGGCGGTGTCGTCGCGCTGGGCCAGATCTGCCTGGCCGCGATGGTCCCGCCGCGCGAGCGCGGCCGGTACAGCGGCTACTTCGGCGCGGTCTTCGCGCTCGCCACCATCGGCGGCCCGCTGATCGGCGGCGTCATCGTGGACACCTCCTGGCTGGGCTGGCGCTGGTGCTTCTACGTCGGCATCCCGTTCGCGCTGGCCGCGATCCTGGTGGTCCAGCGCACCCTCAAGCTGCCGGTGGTCAAGCGCAAGGCGAAGATCGACTACCTCGGCGCGCTGGTCATCACCGCCGCGGTCAGCCTCCTGATGATCTGGATCACGCTGGCCGGCAAGAACTACGCCTGGCTGTCCTGGCAGACCGCGGCCATGGTCGGCGGCGGCCTGCTGCTGGGCGCGCTGGCCATCGTGGTCGAGCGCCGCGCCGCCGAGCCGATCATCCCGCCGGACCTCTTCAGGTACCGCACCGTCACCCTGGCCGCCATCGCCAGCGTGCTGGTCGGCGTCGGGATGTACGGCGCGACCACTTTCCTCAGCCAGTACTTCCAGCTGGCCCGCGCCAAGTCCCCGACCATGGCCGGCCTGATGACCCTGCCGATGATCCTCGGCCTGGCCGTCTCCTCCGCCGTGGCCGGCCGGCTCATCACCAAGTACGGCAAGTGGAAGGCCTACCTGGTCGCCGGCACCGCGCTGCTCGCGGTCGGCTTCGGCCTGCTCGGCACCGCCCGGGCCGACACCGACTACGTGCTGCTCTCCGTCTACATGGCGATCACCGGCGTCGGCCTCGGCCTGACCAGCCAGAACCTGGTGCTCGCGGTGCAGAACACGGTGCCCCGGCACGAACTCGGCGCGGCCAGCTCGGTGGTCACCTTCTTCCGCACCATGGGCGGCGCGATGGGCGTCTCCGCGCTGGGCGCGCTGATGACGAACAAGGTCGGCCACTACCTGGCGGAGAACCTGGCCGCCGCGCACATCCCTGCCGGACACGCGGCGGCCGGTGGCGGCATCCCGGACCTGCACAAGCTGCCGGCTCCGATCGTCCCGCTGGTCACGGACGCCTTCGGCCACGGCGTCGGAACCGTCTTCCTGTGGGCCGCCCCCTTCGCGGCACTGGCCTTCGTCACCGTGCTGTTCATCCGGGAGACCGTGCTGAAGACCACCCAGGAGAACTGACCGGCCAGGAGGACCTGCGGCGGGACAGCCGACCGGCAGTCGGGATACGCGAACGGGCCGGGGAGTGCGCAGGCACTCCCCGGCCCGTTGCGTCGGGCTTCGTACGGCCGCTAGTGGCCGGCGATCAGCATCAGTCCGTAGCCGACGGCCGCGGCGCAGACCGCGAAGCAGGCGTACGCGCCGGCCAGGGCCAGCTTGCCGCCGCCCGAGGCCGGGGCGCCGCCGTCACGGGCGGTGCTCAGCGCGGCCTCGCGGCGGGACAGCGCCAGGATGCCGAGCGCGAAGACGGCGACCACGGCGACGGTGATGCCGAAGCTGAAACCGGCGGTCTGGGCCAGGGCGTTCCACTTGATGTGCATGGTGAGTGCTCCTCAGCCGGCGGCGCTCAGGCCGCGACCGTGGTCGAGGCGGGGGTGGGGACGTTCGTGGTCGCCACGGTGGGGACCTCGACCGGCGTGACGTCGTTGACGTTGTCCGCGCCGACCGGCTGGCGGCGGGAGAGCAGCCACATCGCGCCCGAGCCGGCCACCAGCGCGGCGCCGACCACGGCGACGCCCCAGCTGCCCTGACGGGCCAGCAGGGCCGCGCCGCCGGAGACCAGGCCGGCGGCCGGCAGGGTCAGGCCCCAGGTGTAGACCATGCGGCGGACCATGCTCCAGCGCAGCTCGCCCTTCGGGCCGCCGAGGCCGGCGCCCATGATGCCGCCGGAGCAGACCTGGGTGGTGGAGAGGCCGAAGCCCATGTGCGAGGACGTCAGGATGACGGTCGCGGCGGCCGACTCGGAGGCGAAGCCCTGCGGCGGCCGGATGTCGGCCAGGCCCTTGCCCATCGAGCGGATGATCCGCCAGCCGCCCATGTAGGTGCCGAGCGCGATCGCGGCACCCGCGGAGACGATCACCCAGGTCGGGGGCAGCGCGCCGTGCGGCAGGGCGCCGACCGAGACCAGGGTCAGGGTGATGATGCCCATCGTCTTCTGGGCGTCATTGGTGCCGTGCGCCAGCGAGATCAGCGAGGACGAGAAGATCTGGCCGGTCTTGAAGCCCTTCTCGGTGGCCGCGGCGTTGCCCTTGCGGGTGATCGCGTAGGCCAGCTTGGTGGCGCCCCAGGAGGCCAGGCCGGCGACGAACGGGGAGGCGACCGCCGGGATGATGATCTTGGTGACCACGGTGTCGAAGTTGACGCCGTTCATGCCGACGCCGACGATCGTGGCGCCGATCAGGCCGCCGTACAACGCGTGCGAGGAACTGGACGGCAGGCCGCGCAGCCAGGTCAGCAGGTTCCACAGGATCGCTCCGGCCAGTGCGGCGAAGATGATCTCGGGGTGGACCCCGGCCTTCTCGTTGACGATGCCGCCGGAGATGGTGGTGGCGACCTTCACGGACAGGAACGCGCCCGCGAAGTTGAGCACGGCCGCGATGGTGACCGCGACCTTCGGACGAAGGGCCCCGGTCGCGATCGCGGTGGCGGCCGCGTTGGCGGTGTCGTGGAACCCGTTGGTGAAGTCGAAGGCGAGCGCCGTGATGATCACAACGGCTACCAGGAACGAGATGTGTTCCATACCCAAACAATCGTCGTAGTTGTCGCACGGACGTTGGTGACGTTCGCGACCGTAGGTCTACTTGGTAAACGGAAGGTTAACTGAGCCGGGACTCGTGGTTCCGATGGTTGACTGATGGTGATCAGAAGCTTTCTACAGGGTGACTTCGGCCCCGCTGAACTGGGCATTGGCGAAGAACACCCCGGTTCGACCGGGTTTGCTGAGAGCTGTCTCACACATCAATCGAGAATTAACCTCCCAGTCCGCGTGCGCCCTGTTTCCGACGAGTAACCCGTGGGAGGATCTGCGGGATCCGGGAGGCCGGGACAGGGCGCGGGGCGGGGAGGACCAACCCATGGGCGGGGCTGTACAGCGAACGGAGACGGCAGGCGTACGCCCCTGGGTGCGGGCGGCCCTGCGCTGCGGAGCCGTCCTCGCGGCAGCCGCACTCGCCCTGCCCGCCGCCGCCGGCGCCGCCTGGGCGGCACCCGACCCGGGGAGCGGCACGGTCGTCGCCGGCTCCGACCCGCTCGCCGCCGCCAAGGCCACCCTCGGCCCGCTGCTCGACCAGCTGCACACGCTCTACCAGAGCGCCGAGGCCGCCACCGAGCAGTACAACGGCACGGTGGCCAAGATCGCCGAACAGCAGGCCGCGCTCACCGACCTGCAGGGCCGGCTGGACCGCCAGCAGACCCAGGTCGACGCCGGCACCGACCTCGCCTCCCAGCTCGCCGCCGCGCAGTACCGCAACGGCGCCAGCTCCGCGTACGCCGAACTGCTGCTCGCCAAGGACCCGTACGAGGCCGTCACCATCGCCGAGTTGCTCGCCACCGCCAGCCGCTCGCAGTCGGAGTTCCTGGACCGGCTCAAGAGCGACCGGGACGCGCTCGACGGGCTGAAGAAGCAGACCGAGGAAGCGCTCAAGACCTCCCAGACCCTGGTCGCCCAGCAGGACGCCGCCAAGGCCAAGGTGGCCGCCGACCTCGCCTCGGTCGAGCAGGTGGTCTCCTCGCTGACCGGCGCGCAGCGGACCGAGCTGGAGCAGCTGGAGAAGGCGAAGGCCGACGAAGCGCAGCTCGCCTTCCTCGCCTCCGGAGCCCTCGGCAAGGGAGAGCGCACCCCCTCGCAGCAAGGGCGCGCAGCGGTGGCCTTCGCGCTGGCGCAGGTCGGCAAGCCGTACCTGTGGGGCGGCATCGGACCGGACTCCTTCGACTGCTCCGGCCTCACCTCGCAGGCCTGGCTGCACGCCGGGAAGCCGATCCCGCGCACCAGCCAGGAGCAGTGGGCGCAGCTGCCGCACGTGCCGCTGAACCAGCTGCGGCCCGGTGACCTGGTGGTCTACTTCCAGGACGCCTCGCACGTCGGGATGTACATCGGCGGCGGGCTGATCGTGCAGGCGCCGCGGCCGGGGGCGTTCATCAAGGTGTCGCCGATCGGCTCGATGGCGATCCTCGGGGCCGTCCGGCCGGACCCGTCCGGTGCCGCGGACGACGCGGGCGGCGTCTGGAAGGTGCCCGACCTGCCGGCCGGCTGGGACTCCGTGACGCCGATCGCGCCGAGCCCGGCCAAGCCCGCGCCGACTCCGCCGCCGACCGGCGGCCCGACCCCGCCGCCGGTCACCCCGGGCGAGCCCACCGGCACGCCCACCACACCGACCACGCCGACCACCCCGGGCGGGACCGGCGCCCCGACCGACCCGGGGACGCCGTCGGGCACCGGCACGCCGACTCCGACGCAGACCCCCACCGGCACCCCGACCGGGACGCCGACCGGCACCCCGGCCACGCCCACCCCGACCGGAACGGGCACCCCGACCGGCACCCCGAGCAAGACGGGCTCGGCCACCGCCTCCGCCCCGGGCAGCGCCACCGCGACGCTGCCGCTCGGCACGCCGACGCACTGACCCGGCTGCCCGACAGGCCCGACAGGCCCGACAGGCCCGACAGGCCCGACAGGCCCGACAGGCCCGACAGGAAGGCCGCCCGACGTCCGATGACGTGGGGCGGCCTTCCTGTCGTTCGGCGGGGTTACTCGCCGGTGTCGGGGGCGAAGCGGATGACGACGGCCTTGGAGGTCGGGGTGTTGCTGATGTCGGCGGTGGAGTCCAGCGGGACCAGGACGTTGGTCTCCGGGTAGTAGGCCGCCGCTCCGCCACGGGCGACGGGGTAGTGGACGACACGGAAGTGCGGGGCGCGGCGTTCGACGCCGTCCTTCCACTCGCTGACCAGGTCGACGTATCGGCCTTCGGTGAGGCCCAGTTCGGCGGCGTCGGCGGGGTTGACCAGGACCACGCGGCGACCGCCCTTGATGCCGCGGTAGCGGTCGTCGAGGCCGTAGATGGTGGTGTTGTACTGGTCGTGGGAGCGCAGGGTCTGCAGGAGGAGACGGCCCGGCGGGACCTCGGGGGCGGTCAGCGGGTTGACGGTGAAGTTGGCCTTGCCGGTCGCGGTGGGGAAGGTGCGCGAGTCGCGGGGGCCGTGCGGGAGGGTGAAGCCGCCGGGGCGGCGGACCTTCTCGTTGTAGTCCGTGAAGCCCGGGACGACGCGGGCGATCCGGGCGCGCAGGGTGTCGTAGTCGGTGGCGAAGTCCTCCCACGGCACGGTGTCCCGCGGGCCGAGGACGGTGCGGGCGAGGCGGCAGACGATCGCGGTCTCGGAGAGCAGGCCGGGCGCGGGCGGGCGCAGGCCGCCGCGGGAGGCGTGGACCTGGCCCATCGAGTCCTCGACGCTGACGAACTGGGCGCCGGCGCCGGTGACGTCCCGGTCGGTGCGGCCGAGGGTGGGCAGGATCAGGGCGCGGGCGCCGGTGACCACGTGCGAGCGGTTGAGCTTGGTGGAGACGTGGACGGTCAGCCGGCAGCGGCGCATCGCGGCCTCGGTGACCTCGGTGTCCGGGGTGGCCGCGACGAAGTTGCCGCCCATCGCGAAGAAGACCTTGACCTTGCCGTCGCGCATCGCGCGGATGGTGTCCACCGAGTCGAGACCGTGCTCGCGCGGCGGCTCGAAGCCGAACTCGTTCTCCAGCGCGTCGAGGAAGGCCTTGCTCGGGCGCTCGAAGATGCCCATCGTCCGGTCGCCCTGGACGTTGCTGTGCCCGCGCACCGGGCAGACCCCGGCGCCGGGACGGCCGACGTTGCCGCGCAGCAGCAGGAAGTTGACCACCTCGCGGATGGTGGGGACGGCGTGCTTGTGCTGGGTGAGGCCCATCGCCCAGCAGACGATGATCTTCTTCGAGCTCAGCACCAGGCGGCCGAGCTCCTCGATCTGCTCCCAGGGCAGGCCGGTCGCGGCGAGCACCTCGTCCCGGTCGGTCTTCCGGGCCTGGGCCTCGAACTCCTCGAAGCCGTGGCAGTGTTCGGCGACGAAGGCCTCGTCGACGCCGTCCTGCTCCACGACGATCCGGTTGAGCGCGCGGAACAGCGCGAGGTCGCCGCCGAGGCGGATCTGCAGGAAGAGGTCGGTCAGCTTGGTGCCGTGGCCGACCAGGCCCCGGGCGTTCTGCGGGTTCTTGAACCGCTCCAGGCCCGCCTCCGGCAGCGGGTTCACGCTGACGATGGTGGCGCCGGCCCGCTTGGCGCGCTCCAGGGCGGAGAGCATCCGGGGGTGGTTGGTGCCCGGGTTCTGGCCGGCCACGATGATCAGGTCGGCCTGGTAGAGGTCCTTGAGGCTGACGCTGCCCTTGCCGACGCCGAGCGTCTCGGTGAGCGCCGAGCCGGAGGACTCGTGGCACATGTTGGAGCAGTCCGGCAGGTTGTTGGTGCCGAGCCGGCGGGCGAACAGCTGGTACGCGAACGCGGCCTCGTTGCTGGTGCGGCCGGAGGTGTAGAAGGCGGCGCCGTCCGGGGTGTCCAGGGCGCGCAGCTCCTCGGCGATCAGCGCGAAGGCGTCGTCCCAGGAGACCGGCGTGTAGTGGGTGGCGCCCTCGTCGAGCAGCATCGGCTGGGTGAGCCGGCCCTGCTGGCCGAGCCAGTAGCCGGAGCGCTCGGCCAGGTCGGCGACCGGGTGGGCGGCGAAGAACTCGGCGCGGATCCGGCGCTCGGTGGCCTCCTCGGCGACGGCCTTGGCACCGTTCTCGCAGAACTCGGCGGTGTGCGTCTTGTCCGGCTCCGGCCAGGCGCAGCCCGGGCAGTCGAAGCCGTTCGGCTGGTTGACCTTGAGCAGGGTGGCGAGGGTGCGGCGGGCGCCCATCTGCTCGGCGGCCATCCGCAGGCTGTGGCCGACGGCGGGCAGCCCGGCGGCCGCGTGCTGGGGCGCGGACACCTCGGGGGCGTCCTGCGCCGGGTCGCTCTGCGGGGCCTGCTTGGCCATGACCGGTCTCCTCGGCTCTGCTGGATCCGGCCGTACCGCCGGGGCCGCCGCTCCGTCGCGGGGCTCGGTGTCCATCCTTCCACCTGGCCGTGGGCGGGGGGAGGGGCGGTGGACGGCGTCGGTAGAGTCCTGTCCGTCATGGCGGATGGGGGAGGGGCGCGTGCGCGTGGGTGACGTCCTGGACGGCCGGTACGAGCTGGTGGAGAAGCTCGGTCAGGGCGGGTTCGGAGTGGTGTGGCGGGCCCAGGACACCCGGATGCGGCGGCCGGTGGCGGTCAAGGTCATCGGGCACCACGGCGGGGACCAGGCGAAGGCGGCCCTGCGGTTCGTACGGGAGGCCTGCGCGGCCGGCAACCTGTCGCACCCGCACATCGTCACCGTGCACGACCTCGGCCAGTGCGAGGTCGGCGACCGGGAGGTCACCTTCCTGGTGATGGAGCTGCTCACCGGCCGCACCCTGACCGAGGTGCTGCGCGAGGGGCTGCCCGAACCCGCGCTCAGCCTGCGTTGGGGGCGGCAGATCAGCGGCGCGCTGGCGGCCGCGCACGACGCGGGCATGGTGCACCGGGACATCAAGCCGGACAACGTGATGATCACCGACGCCGGGCACCTCAAGGTGCTGGACTTCGGCATCGCCCAGCTGGACGCCGGCGCCGGCGGGCTGACCACCACCGGGACGATCGTCGGCAGCCCGGCGTACATGGCGCCCGAGCGGTGGACCGGCGGCCGGGTGGACGGCCGGGCGGACCTGTACGCGCTCGGCTGCGTACTGGTCGAACTCTTCACCGGGGCACGGCCGTTCGGCGGGGACTCGACGCCGGTGCTGATGTACCAGCACCTCAACGAGGCGCCCCCGGCGCTGGACCCGGCGCAGTTCGGGCTGCCGCCGCAGGTGGCCGGGCTGGTCGCGGAGCTGCTGGCGAAGGACCCGGCGGACCGGCCGGCGGACGCCCGGACCGTCGAGCGGCGGCTGGCGGAACTGGCCGCGGCGCCGGGTGGCGGGGCGGGCGCGGTGGTGGCGGTGCCGACGGTGGTGGACCGGGCCGTGGCCGCGGCTGCGCCTGTGGCTGAGCCGGTTGGGCCGGTCGCCGTGGTGCCGCCCGTGCCGGTCGCGGTGGGGCCGGTGGTGCCGCCCGTGCCGACCGCTCCGCCCGTCGTGCCCCCGGTTGCGCCGCCCGCCGCACCGCCCGTCGTGCCGGGCGCGGCCCCGTCGGTGCTGTCGCCGCTGACCACGCCGCCGGTGCTCGCCGCGCCGCCGCCCGACGCCGTACGGGCCGCGCTGCGCGAGCGGCGGTCGGCCGCGTACCGGGCGGCGACGGCCGGGGAGTCGGCGATGCAGCTGCAGGCGGTCGCCCAGGAGTGCGTGACCGCGCTCGGCGCGAGCGACCGGGACACCCTGTGCACCTGGCGGGACTTCACCTGGTACCTCAGCCGGGCCGGGGACCTGGACGGCGCGATCCGGCTGCTGACCAGCGTGGTGGACGACATGCGCTCGGCGCTCGGCCCGCTCGACCCCGACACCCTCGGCGCCCGCTACCACCTGGTGTGGTGCGTCGGCGAGAGCGGCGCGGCGGTCACCGCGATCCGGCTGCTGAGCGGGCTGCTGCCCGATTTGCACGCCGTCTGGGGCCCGCACGACACCCGCGTCCTGAAGGCCCGGCACGACCTCGCGGTGCACCGGGCCAACCGGGACGACCTGCAGGGCGCCGTGCTCGAGCTGCACGGGCTGCTGCCCGACCTCGCCCGGGTGCTGGGCGAGCACCACCCGAGCACCGTCCAGGCCTGGCAGGACCTGGCCGGCTACCAGCAGCGGCTCGCCGGTGCGGGCCGCAGGGCCGCGGGCAGCCCGCACCGGCGCCGGGCGCCGAGGATCAGCCCGATGGAGGCGCTGGCCCTGGTGCGGCGGCTGCGGGTCTGGGACTTCGCCACCGACGAGGAGGCCCGGGCCTGCATGGACGCGCTGGACCGCGGGATCGGCCTGAAGGGCGTCGCGGACGTGGTGTTCGACGCGCCGGACCACGTCTCGGACGAGGACCTGGTGGAGGAGATCTTCGGGCCGTGACCCGTCGGCGCACGCTCGCTCACGCCGCCGCCCGGGGCCGGGTCGAGCAGCCGGCCGTCGGCGGGGCGACGGTGAGCGTACGGGCAGCTGCTCAGGCGCCGGAGCCCGGACAACGAGGCCGTGCGGTCCTCCGGGATCACCTCGCCCGGCCCGCCCGGGCCCGAGCCGTAGCGAGATCCGGAAGATCCGGCCCGGGCTCGTTCACCCGTTCGTCCCCGCCCGCCGCTATGGTGACCCCTCCGACGGTGAACGCCGAGCGGGCGCGGTCGAGTTGGGGGAGGACATGGACAAGGGCGAGGTGCTCGGCGATCGCTTCCGACTGGAGGAGCGGCTGGGCCGGGGCGGCTTCGGCGTGGTCTGGCGGGCGACCGACACGACCATCAACCGGCAGGTCGCGGTCAAGGTGCTGCTCGCCGAGCACGCCGCCGACCGGGAGGCGGTCAGCCGGTTCGTCCGCGAGGCCAAGACGGCGGGCGGCCTCAACAACCCGCACATCGTCACCGTGTACGACTACGGGTGGACCGCGGCCGGCTCCGGGAAGATCCCGTACCTGGTGATGGAGCTGGTCCGCGGCCGGGCATTGTCCGAGGTGCTCAAGGACGGCCTGCCGGACCACGCGAAGGCGCTGCGCTGGATGCGGCACGTCTGCAAGGCGCTGGACGCCGCGCACCGCTCGGGCATCGTCCACCGGGACATCAAGCCCGAGAACGTGATGATCGTGACGGAGGGGGAGCGGGCCAAGGTCCTGGACTTCGGCATCGCCCGACTGGTCACCCAGACCGTCCGGCTCACCTCCACCGGCAACGTGATCGGCACCGTCCCGTACCTCGCGCCCGAGTGCTGGTCCGGCGGCACCGTGGACGGCCGGGCCGACCTCTACGCACTCGGCGTCATGCTGTACGAGATCTGCACCGGCGGGCGGCCGTTCCGCGCCACCTCCGCCGCCGAGTACATGTACAAGCACCTGGAGGAGGTCCCGCCCCGGGTGCGCAGCAAGGACCCGGCGGTGGCCGAACTGGTCGCCCAACTGCTCGCCAAGCGGCCCGAGGACCGGCCCTCCGGCGCCGCCGAGGTGCTGGAGCGGCTGCGCGCGGTCCGGCCGGGGGTGCTGCGCCCGGACGACCCCAGCCCGGAGCAGCTGCGCCGGCGGGCCGACCGGGCCTGGCAGCACGGCGCGGCGGGCGAGCCGGCCGAGGCGGTGGAAATCCTCACCGGTCTCGTCCCGGACTTCGCCCGGATCTGCGGCCCGACCGACCCGCGCACCCTGCGCACCTGCCACGACCTGGCCCTCTGGCTGGCCCGGGACGGCAGCCCGGGCACGGCCGTCGCCCTGCTGGACGAGCTGACGCAGGTGCCGGGCGCCGCCCCGCAGGCCCGGGCCGACGCGCTGCGCGACCTCGCGCACTGGCAGCGGGAGGTCACCCGGCTCGGCCCGGGCCTGCCGCGCGCGCTAAGCCTGGGGGTGCTGCTCGGCGGCGACGCGCAGGGCGGCTGAGGCGCCCTCGGCGATCGGGTCGCCGTGCCCGAACACGACCGTCTCCACCGGCAGTGCGGCCAGCCGGTGGAAGGAGGCCAGCGCCCGGGCCGGGTCGGTGTGGAACACGCCGGGCCGCAGATTGCCCTGGACGTTGGACACCAGGTCCCCGGTGAACAGCACGCCGGGCCCGGGCAGGTGGAGGGCGATGCTGCCGTCGGTGTGGCCCGGCACGTGCAGGACCACCGCGCCGCCGCCGGTGTCCAGCACGTCCCCGTCCTCGACCTCGCGGTGCACCGGGCAGGGCTCGGCGGGCGGGATCGGCGGCAGGCCGTCCCACAACTGCTGCTCGAACGGACTCAGCACCGGCGGCGCGGCCGGCTGCTCGCGCCGGATCACCGGCGCCTCGATCCGGTGCGCCACCACTTCGGCGCCCCACCGGCGGGCGAGTTCGGCGGCCGAGCCGGTGTGGTCCTCGTGGTGGTGGGTGAGCACGATCCGGCGCAGCGCGGCCGGGTCCGGCCCGACGGCGCGGACGGCCTTCTCGATGGCGTCGGCCGAGTCGGCGATGCCGGTGTCGACCAGGGTCAGGCCGTGTTCGTCCCGCCACAGGTAGGCGGTGCCGAACTCCAGGGTGATCATGTGCAACTCGTCGCGTACCCGGGTGATCTCCATGGTCCGGATCCTGCGCGCCGCGCCGCCGCGGCACGCCCGCGTTCGCCCTGGGCGTGCGGGTGTTCGCCACAGGCGAAGCCGTTCGTGGCCGCCGGGTGGGGAGCGTGGGGTGGGGACCGTGGGGTGGCGACCGTCTTCGGCGGCGGTCCGGTGTCAACCGTGCGTGCACCCGAGCCGGGGCCCGGGCCGCGACGGGAATCGGGAGGATTTCGCCCATCGGGACGGTCTGGTCCCCCCACCCCGCGCGTTGGTATACCTCGTTGCCAGACTCGGGAGCGGTGTCCGTACCGCCCCGGTGAGCTGCGACGAAAGGCTGGTGACGGATCGATGAAGCTCCTTCGCGTCGGACCCCCGGGCGCCGAGCGCCCGGTCGTGCTGGGTGAGGACGGCACCGCGTACGACCTCTCCGGGCGGGCCCGTGACCTCGACGGGGCCTTCCTGGCCGGGCTGGACCCGGCCGCGCTGGCCCGGGACGTGGCCGCCGGCGTCCTGCCGGTGGTGGACCTGGCCGGGCAGCGCGTGGGCGCGCCGGTGGCCCGGCCGGGCAAGGTGGTCGGCATCGGGCTCAACTACCGCGACCACGCGGCCGAGGCCGGGGCCGCGATCCCGGACGAGCCGGTGATCTTCCTCAAGCCGAGCTCCACGGTGGTCGGCCCGTACGACGAGGTGCTGGTGCCGCGCGGCGGCGAGAAGACCGACTACGAGGCCGAGCTGGCCGTGGTGATCGGCCGTACCGCCCGCTACCTGGACTCGCACGCCGAGGCGGCCGCGGTGATCGCCGGCTACACGATCGCCAACGACGTCACCGAGCGGGCCTTCCAGTTCGAGCGCGGCGGCCAGTGGGACAAGGGCAAGTCGGCGGAGACCTTCACGCCGCTCGGGCCCTGGCTGGTCACCGCCGACGAGGTGGCGGACCCGCAGGACCTGTCGCTGAGGCTCTGGGTCAACGGCGAGCAGCGGCAGCACGGCAGCACCGCCGAAATGATCTTCCCGGTGCTCGAACTGGTCCGCTACGCCAGCCGGTTCATGGTGCTGGAGCCCGGCGACGTGATCATCACCGGCACCCCGGCCGGGGTCACCCTGGGCCGCCCCGGCACACCGTTCCTCGCCCCGGGCGACGTCGTCGAGATCGAGATCGACGGCCTCGGCCGCCAGCGCCAGGTCCTCGGCAAGGCGTAGCCCCGCGCAGCCCCGACCCTTGGCACGGGGGTCGGGCCCTACCGCGCCGCCAGCACCTCGCGCAGCCGCTCCGCCCGCGGCGCCTGCGGGCCCTCCAGCGCGAGCAGCCCCGCCAGCACCTGCGCCGTCTGCGGATCGTGCAGCGCCGTCGCCGCCGCCATCGCGGTGAACTGGTCCACCAGCCAGTCGCGCAGCCCGGCCACCGGCAGCGCGCGCCCCTCGTCCAGCCAGCTCAGCGACGCGCCCTCGACCACCGCGATCCACGAGCGCACCAGCAGCGTCAGCCGCGGACCGGCCTCCCGCACGCCCAGGTGGCGCAGCGTCCGCCGCAGCGCGGCCCGCCGGACGTCGTCCACGATCGCCGAGGTGCGGGCCGTCTCCACCACCGAGCCGCCGCGCAGCAGCGCCGAGTAGCCCGCGTCGTGCTCGGCGACGAAGGCGAAGTAGCCGTCCAGCACGGCCGCCAGCTGCTCGGACGGCGTTCCGGCCAGCGGGACGGCGAAGCGGCTGGTCAGTTCGTCGGCCGCGGTGCGCAGCGCGGCCTCGTACAACTGCTGCTTGCCGCCCGCGAAGTAGCGGTAGACCAGCGGCCGGGAGGCTCCGGCGGCTTCGGCGACGTCGTCCAGGCTCACCTCCTCGGGCGGTCGGCGGGCGAACAGCTCCAGGGCGACCGCGATCAGCTGCTCGCGCCGCTGCTGGACCGGCAGCCGCCGGTAGCCGGTGCGGCGCGGGCGCGCGTCGGGGACGGCCGGGGCGGGCACCTGGTCGGATGCCGAGGTGGGGCGGGCTTCCATGGCCGTCAGCGTAATGGGCGTCCGACCGATCGGATCCTGTCCGGCCGAACGGATTTTCGCGGGTCGTCCCCGGACATCGGTCGTCGCCGAGCGCGGGCCGTCCCCGAGCGTCGGTCGTCCCCGAGCGCGGGCTGTCCCCGAGTACGGGCCGACGGATGCCGGTGGCAAAGGGGTTGCAAACGGGCCGCACCACGAAATGATGTCCGGATGGTTGAAAAACTGATCACCGCCGACGGCAGCACCCCGCGCCGCATCGCGGACGGCTACGTCCGCGCCCTCGCCGAGCTCGACCCGCTGACCGCGGTCTACCTCGGCGTCAACCCCGAGGACGAGCGGCTGCCCGACCTCTCCCCGGCCGGTCGCGAGGCGATCGCCGACCTCGCCCGCCGCACCCTGGCGCAGCTCGACGAGGCCGAACGGGCCGGCGCCGCCGAGGACGAGGCCGAGCGCCGCTGCGCCCGGCTGCTGCGCGAGCGGCTCAGCGCCGAACTCGCCGTCCACGACGCGGGGGAGAACTTCCGCGCGGTGCGCAACCTGGCCTCCCCGGTGCACGACCTGCGGGAGTCCTTCACGCTGATGGCCACCGGCACCGAGGGTGAGTGGCAGGTGGTCGGCCGCCGGCTGGCGAAGGTCCCGGTCGCGCTGGAGCAGTACCGGCAGACCCTGGCCGAGGGCGTCGAGCGCGGCCTGCTGTCCGGCCCGCGCCAGGTGACCACGGTGGTCGGGCAGATCGGTGAGTGGCTGGAGGGGGACGTGCCCGGCGGCTGGTTCGGCCAGTTCGTCCAGGACGCGCCGGAGGGCCTGCGCGCCGAGCTGTCCGGGCACGCGGTGGCCGCCGCCGAGGGGCTGGCCGCGCTGCGCGACTGGCTGCGCGACGTGTACGGCCCGGCCGCCGCCGGCACCCCGGACGCGGTGGGCCGCGAGCGCTACCGCCGGTGGGTCCGCTACTGGGCCGGCGCCGACCTGGACCTGGACGAGGCCTACGCCTGGGCCTGGACCGAGTTCCACGACCTGCTGGCCCAGATGCGTGCCGAGGCCGAGAAGGTCCGCCCGGGCGCCGACCCGATGGCGGCGATGGCCTGGCTGGGCACCCACGGCCGGGCCGTCGAGGGCGCCGAGGGCATCCGGGAGCACCTGCAGGGCCTGATGGACCAGGCGATCCGGGACCTCCAGGGCATCCACTTCGACCTGGCCGAGCCGGTCACCCGGGTCGAGTCGAAGATCGCCCCGGCCGGCAGCGCCGCCGCGCCGTACTACACCCCGCCGTCGCTGGACTTCAACCGCCCCGGGCGGACCTGGCTGCCGCTGCTCGGCCGGGAGCGCTTCCCGCTCTGGGACCTGGTGTCGACCTGGTACCACGAGGGCGTGCCGGGCCACCACCTGCAGCTCGCGCAGTGGAACTACGTCGCCGACCGGCTCTCCACCTACCAGGTGAGCCTCGGCGGGGTCAGCGCCAACCTGGAGGGCTGGGCGCTGTACGCCGAGCGCCTGATGGACGAGCTCGGCTACCTCACCGACCCGGGCCAGCGCCTCGGCTACCTCAACGCGCAGATGATGCGGGCGCTGCGGGTCATCGTCGACATCGGCATGCACGCGGGCCTGGCCTTCCCGGCGGACTCCCCGTACAAGCCGGGCGAGCCGGTGAGCCCGGAGCACGCCCGCGAGTTCTTCGGGCAGTACTGCGGCCTGTCCGACGACTTCCTGGACAGCGAGCTGGTCCGCTACCTGGGCATGCCCGGCCAGGCGATCGGCTACAAGCTCGGCGAGCGCGCCTGGCTGCGCGGCCGGGCGGCGGCGCGGGCGGCGCACGAGGCGCGCGGCGAGGAGTTCGACCTCAAGGCCTGGCACATGGCGGCGCTCTCGCAGGGCTCGCTGGGTCTGGACGACCTGGTTGAGGAGCTCTCGGCGCTCTAGTCGGCGGCACCGGACCGGGGTTCGCGCCGGGGTCCTGGGGGGCTCGTCCCGAAGTCCCAGGGCCCTGGTTCTTTTGTCCCAAATGTCTGATTTGGCAAGATTTTTCCTTGCCATGGCGTCGGGCCGGGGTATTGGCTGGAAGGCGACTGCGTGACCTCTCCGCCCGACTCCGGAAGGTTCGACCAGTGACTGCGCAACCCGCCACCGGTCATGAGCACGCGGACAGCCGACGCTGGTGGGCGCTGGCCGTCATCGCCGTCGCCCAGCTCATGATCGTCCTCGACATCACCATCGTGAACATCGCACTGCCGTCCGCCCAGCGCGACCTGGGCATCTCCGACGCCGACCGGCAATGGGTGATCACCGCCTACACGCTCGCCTTCGGCGGCCTACTGCTGCTCGGCGGACGGTTGGGCGACCTCTTCGGCCGAAAGCGCGTCTTCACCATCGGCCTGCTGGGCTTCGCCCTCGCCTCCGCCCTCGGCGGCGCGGCGACCGACTCGGCCATGCTCTTCGGCGCCCGTGCCCTCCAGGGCGCGTTCGGCGCCCTGCTCGCCCCCTCCGCGCTGGGGCTGCTCTCCACCACCTTCTCCGACCCGAAGGAACGCAGTACGGCCTTCGGCATCTTCGGCGCGATCGCCGGCGGCGGCGCCGCGATCGGCTTCATCGCCGGTGGCCTGCTGACCGAGTACCTGAACTGGCGCTGGTGCCTGTTCGTCAACACCCCGATCGCCGTCGGCACCGCCTTCGCGGCCTTCTCCGTGCTCCAGCGCGACCACGTCGCCAAGGGGCGCCGGGTCAGGCTGGACCTGCCCGGGGCGCTGCTCGGCTGCGGCGGCCTGCTGGCGATCGTCTTCGGCACCTCCGAGGCCGTGACCCGGGGCTGGGCCGACGGCCTGGTGCTCGGCGCGCTGTTCCTGGGTGTGGCGCTGCTCGCGGTGTTCGTGCTGGTCGAGCGGCGCAGCGCGCACCCGCTGCTGCCGGTGCACATCGTCGCCGACCGCAACCGCGGTGGCGGCGCGCTCTCGGTCGGCCTGGCCATGGTCGGCATGTTCGGCCTGTTCCTGTTCCTCACCTACTACCTGCAGGCCATCAAGCACTTCTCGCCGGTGGTGTCCGGGCTGTCCTTCCTGCCCATGACGGCCGCCATCGTGCTGGCGTCGACGGGCATCGCGGCCCGGCTGATGACCAGGGTGCCGTCCCGGAACCTGATCGCACCGGGGCTGCTGCTCGCCGGGGCCGGCATGGCCTGGCTGACCCAGATGAAGGTGGACAGCCCGTGGGCCGGCATGGTGCTGCCCGCCGAGCTGCTGCTCGGCTTCGGCATGGGCCTGGTGTTCATGCCGTCGATGAGCCTGGCCACCCTCGGGGTCGCCCCGAACGAGACCGGCGCGGCCTCCGCCACCATCAACTCGGCCCAGCAGGTGGGCGGTTCGTTCGGCACGGCGCTGCTGAACACCATCGCGGCCAGTGCCACCGCGAGCTTCCTGGCCACCCGGATCGCCTCCGACCCGGCGGTACGGGCGCAGGGCGCGGTGCACGGCTACGTGACCGCGACCTGGGTGGCGATGGGCGTCCTGCTGCTGGCCGCGCTGGTCGCCTTCCTGATGATCGACCACCGGCCGGAGCCCGGTGAGGCCACCGCCGTCGTGGGCGGCGCGGAAGCGGAGGCCGCGGCAGCCACCGCCGTGCGGGCCGTGGACGGACGACCGGTGGACGGACGACCGGTGGACGGGCAGCCCGTCGACGGGCGGCCGAGCCCGCGGGAGGCCGCCATGGCCGACGTCAAGGCCAACGTCCGGGCGGGTGGCGAGGTCCGGACGGAAGCGGGGGTGGAGCGGCCACCGACCGATTGAAAGTTGCAGCAAGGTCTTGCAGTCAGCCTTCGGCGCCTGCTTGACTCCTGGCCACCGTCCGGGGATCAAGGAGGCGCCGCCGTGCTGCCCGAGTCTGAGCCATCCGAATCCGAGCCGTCCGGATCCGAGCCATCCGGATCCGAGCCGTCCGCGACCGTGCCGCCCACGACCATGGAGTCCTCGCCGCCCGAATTCGACCTGCTCGTCGTCGGCGGCGCCGGCGTGGACACCATCGTCCGGGTCGAGCGGCTGGAGATCCCGCCCGGCGACTCGCAGTTCGTCGGACCGGTGCGCGACTACGTCGGCCACACCGGCAACGGCGTCGCCCTCGGCGCCCACCACCTCGGCCTGCGCACCGCCTTCCTCGACTTCCTCGGCGCCGACCCGCAGGGCGCCCTGATCCGCGCCGCCTACGCGCGCTACGGCCTGCACTTCGCGCACCTGGTGAGCCCGCACGGCACCCCGCGCGGGGTCAACCTGGTCGACGCCGCCGGCCGCCGGTTCTCCTTCTTCGACGGCCGCCACCCCGCCGACCTGCGGCTGCCGCGCGACTTCTACCTGCCGTACGCCGAGCGCAGCCGGCACGTCCACCTCTCCATCACCGGCGTCAACCGGGACATGTACGGCGACCTGCGCCGGCTCGGCCGCACCACCTCCACCGACCTGCACGACTGGGACGGCGCGAACCCGCACCACCGGGACTACGCGCTCGGCTCCGACCTGGTCTTCCTCTCGGTGGCCGGCTGCCGCGGCCGGCACGAGGAGGTGATGCGCGCGATCCTCGCCGAGGGCCGCGCACGGGTGGTCGTCGCCACCGCGGGCGCCGAGGGCTGCCACCTGCTCGCCCGGGAGGACGGCGTGCTCCGCCACCTGCCGGCCGTCGACCCGGGCCACCCGGTGGTGGACACCAACGGCGCCGGGGACGCCTTCGTCTCGGGCTTCCTGTACGCCTGGTTCCAGGGGCGCCCGGCGCTGGACTGCGCCCGGGCCGGCTCGCTGGCCGGGGCCTTCGCCTGCACCGCCGCCGGGACGCACACCGCCTTCATCGCGGCGGGGGAGCTGAACCGCTTACTCGACGCCGGGTGAGCTTTTTCTCATCAGGATCCCAGCCTTCGATAACGACCTTTCCAGGCGGAGGCGGCATAGTCGTTGACCGAACGCCGCCACCGAACCCGGCAGGAGAGCCAGGCATGGGTCAGCACCGCCTCCCGAGGTCCCGCCGCCGACGCCTGCTGGCCCCCTCCCTGTTCGCCGCGCTGTCCGCGGTCGTGGTGGCCGCCGTGGTGACCGGGACGCACATGCTGGACCTGTCCGACGCGACGGCCGCCGGAAAGGCCGCCCGCAGCACCCGCACCGCCGTTGTCGCGCCCGACCCGACCGGCACGGAGGCGGCGGCCGCCCCGGTCGCGGCGCCCGCGCCGACCGACAGCCCGACCCCGAGCGACCCGCCCGCGCCCACGTCCTCGCCCACCCCCGCGCCCGTCCCCACGAACACCGACACCCCGACGGCCGCCGCGACCGCCACCCCCGCCACCTCCGGCGCCGCCCTCGGCGCCACCGCCCCCGCCCCCGCCGACGCCCGCGAAACCGCCACCGTCGGCGCGCTGTTCAGCGGATCGGTCGCGGCCGGCAACCACTTCTGCACCGCCAGCGTGCTGCACAGCGCCACCGGCAACCTGCTGCTGACCGCCGCGCACTGCCTCACCGGCACCGACGGCGTCACCTTCGCCCCCGGCTACCGCGACGGCTCCGCCCCGTACGGCACTTGGCGGGTGACGGCGATCCACACCACCAGCGGCTGGTCCCAGAAGGGCGACGTGGACGAGGACTTCGCGATCCTGGAGACCGCCCCCAGCAACGGCCGCAAGGTCGAGGACGTGGTCGGCGGCAACCACCTGGGCGCCGACGAGCCCGTCGACGCCCCCGTCCGCCTGTACGGCTACCCCGCCGACTCCGAGACGCCCGACCTCTGCACCAACTCCACCGGCCGGCAGAGCACCTACCAGCGGGTCATCCAGTGCCCGGCCTACCCGGCCGGCACCAGCGGCGGCCCCTGGATCAACACCGCCACCGGCGACGTGGTCGGCGCCATCGGCGGCTACCAGCAGGGCGGCGACTCCGACGACGTCTCCTACAGCGCCTACTTCGACCACACCATCGCGGCCCTCTACATCCAGGCCGAGGCCACCGCGTCCTGACCCGGCCCGCCCGTCCGGCCCCCGGGCCGGAGCGGCAGGCCCGGAACATGACGAAGGCCCAGATCCGTGGATCAACTCCACTGATCTGGGCCCTGGTTACACTCTCGCGAAGAGTGCCCCCGGTAGGATTCGAACCTACGCACCCGCCTCCGGAGGGCGGTGCTCTATCCCCTGAGCTACGGGGGCCTGTCGGCCTGTCGGACGCTTCCGCGTTCCGACGGAATGAACACTACCAGGCTTCGGCAGCGGTCCGTGCACGGGTTTCCCGGAAGATCGTCGGGGTGGCGACGGGCGGCGGGGGAGCGGAAGTGTCCAAAGGCCGGACGGGGCGGTGGGGCCGCGGATAACCTCGGTGAGGTGTCGGGAGTGTCCGGGCGGGTCCTCGTGGTGGACGACAGCGAGGTGATCCGCCAGCTGATCAGGGTCAACCTGGAGCTCGAGGGCTTCGAGGTGGTGACCGCCGCCGACGGCGCCGAGTGCCTGGAGGTCATCCGCCGGGTGGAGCCCGACGTGGTGACCCTGGACGTGATGATGCCGCGACTGGACGGCCTGCGGACGGCGGCCCGGCTGCGCGCGACGCCGGACACCAGCCGGCTGCCGATCGCGATCGTGAGCGCCTGCACCCCGGCGGATCTGGACCTGGGGGACACCGTCGGTGTGGACGGCTACCTCGGCAAGCCCTTCGACCCGGCCGACCTGGTGGCGCTGGTCCGGCGCCTGATGCGGCTCACCGGCCGGCCCGACGGGTTTCGCCCTGAGCGAACAGAGCGTACGGAACGCGGCTGACACCCCGGGGCGGACGGCGCGTCGGCGCCTCCGGGCGTCTCAACCGGTAAACCGGGTGGCGGGCGGGTACCCCGTCTCGCCTACGCTTGGCGTCGTGACCCCCGCAGACCTTTCCCAGGCAATCCAGGCCGCAGTGAGCACCGCCGTCGAGGCGGGCGAGCTGGCCGTCGCCGTGCCCGAGCACGTGACGGTCGAGCGGCCCAAGAACAGGGACCACGGCGACTACGCGACCAACGTGGCCCTTCAGCTCGCCAAGGCGGCCGGCAAGCCGCCGCGAGCCGTTGCGGAGGTCCTGGCCGAGCGCCTGCGCGGGATCACCGGCGTCGCCAAGGTCGACATCGCCGGTCCGGGCTTCCTGAACATCACCCTGGACACCGCCACCGCGGGCGCGCTGGCGCGCACCGTCGTCGAGGCGGGCGAGGCCTACGGCCGCAACGAGGCGCTCAACGGCCTCAAGATCAACCTGGAGTTCGTCTCCGCCAACCCGACCGGCCCGATCCACATCGGCGGCGTCCGCTGGGCCGCCGTCGGCGACTCGCTGGCGCGCGTGCTGCGGGCCTCCGGCGCCGACGTCACCACCGAGTACTACCTCAACGACGCCGGTGTGCAGATCACCAAGTTCGCCGCCTCGCTGCAGGCCGCCGCGAACGGCCGCGAGGTGCCCGAGGGCGGGTACGTCGGCGAGTACATCGTCGACATCGCCAAGGCGCTCACCGACGCGATCCCGGGCGTGCTCGACCTGCCCGAGGACGAGCAGCTGCGGGTCTTCCGCACCGAGGGCCTCAAGCTCATGGTGGCCGAGATCAAGCGCTCGATGGACGAGTTCGGCACCCACTTCGACGTGTGGTTCTCGGAGAACACGCTGCACGAGTCCGGCGCCGTCGAGAAGGCCCTCGACCGGCTGCGCGAGCAGGGCCACGTCTTCGAGCAGGACGGTGCGATCTTCCTGCGCACCACCGACTTCGGTGACGACAAGGACCGTGTCCTGATCAAGGCCGACGGCGACAAGACCTACTTCGCCGCCGACGCCGCGTACTACCTGTCCAAGCGGGACCGCGGCGCCGAGGTCGCGCTCTACATGCTGGGCGCGGACCACCACGGCTACGTCAACCGCCTCAAGGCCATCTCGGCCTGCGCGGGCGACGACATGAACCACAACATCGAGGTGAAGATCGGCCAGTTCGTGAAGATGCTTCGCGACGGCGAAGAGGTCCGCATGTCCAAGCGTGCGGGCAACATCATCACGATCGACGACGTGGTCGAGTGGATCGGCGTGGACGCCGCCCGCTACACCCTGGCGCGCTCCTCCACGGACTCGACGATCACGCTGGACATCAACGTCCTCACCAGCCAGACCAACGAGAACCGCGTCTTCTACGTCCAGTACGCGCACGCCCGGATGTCCTCGCTGCAGCGCAAGGCGGCGGACCTGGGCATCACGCGCTCGGCGGACTTCAAACCGGAGCTGCTGAGCACGGAGTGGGAGACCGACCTGCTCGGTCAGCTCGGCGAGTTCCCGCGCGTCATCGCCGCTGCCGGCGAGCTGCGCGAGCCGCACCGGGTCGCCCGCTACCTGGAGGACCTGGCCGGCGCGTACCACCGCTTCTGGGACAACTGCCCGGTCCTGCCCAAGGGCGACGACGAGGCCACGGACCTCACGCACGCCCGCCTCTGGCTGGTCGAGGCGACGCGCACCGTGCTCGCCAACGGCCTGACGCTCCTGGGCGTCTCGGCGCCCGAGCGGATGTAGGCACCACCCCCAAGCGCACGGCGGGGGCGGCTGACGGTCAACGGAGACCGTCGCCGCCCCTCGCCATAGGCCCCGAAGGACAGGATCGATGAGCCGTTCCGCACACCCCGCAGGCCCCCGTCACGGCGATGTCCTGCCCGAGGGCCACTACCAGGCCCCGCCCGCCGACCTGAACGCGCTCGACCCCAAGGTCTGGTCGCGCACCGTCGCCCGCGACGCCGAGGGCGTGGCCACCGTCGGCGGGATCGACGTCAGGCGGCTGGCAGCCGAGTTCGGCACCCCGGCGTACGTGCTGGACGAGGAGGACTTCCGGTCCCGGGCGCGCGCCTGGCGGGACGCCTTCGGCACCGAGGCGGACGTCTACTACGCCGGCAAGGCGTTCCTCTCCAAGGCGGTCGTGCGCTGGCTGCACGAGGAGGGCCTCAACCTCGACGTGTGCAGCGTGGGCGAGTTGGCCGTGGCGCTGGCCGCCGGGATGCCGCCGGCGCGGATCGCGCTGCACGGCAACAACAAGTCGGTGGACGAGCTCGAGCACGCGGTGAAGACCGGCGTCGGGCACATCGTGGTCGACTCCTACGAGGAGATCGAGCGGCTCGCCGCGATCGCCGCCCGCCAGGGCGTGCGCCAGCAGGTGCTGATCCGGGTCACCGTCGGCGTCGAGGCGCACACCCACGAGTTCATCGCCACCGCGCACGAGGACCAGAAGTTCGGCCTCTCCCTGAACGGCGGCGCGGCCGCCGAGGCGGTGCGCCGGGTGCTCCGCCACGACAGCCTGGAGCTGCGCGGCATCCACTCGCACATCGGCTCGCAGATCTTCGACACGGCCGGCTTCGAGGTGGCCGCCCGCCGGGTGGTCGGCCTGCTGGCGCAGATCCGCGACGAGCACGGCGTCCAGCTGCCCGAGATCGACCTCGGCGGCGGCCTCGGCATCGCGTACACCAGCGAGGACGACCCGCGTGAGCCGGCCGAGATCGCGGCCGCGCTGGCCGACATCGTCCGCCGCGAGTGCGCCGCCGCGAACCTGGACGCCCCCCGGCTGAGCGTGGAGCCGGGCCGGGCGATCGTCGGCCCGACGGCGTTCACGCTGTACGAGGTCGGCACCGTCAAGCCGCTGGAGGGCCTGCGCACCTACGTCAGCGTGGACGGCGGGATGTCCGACAACATCCGCACCGCGCTGTACGACGCCGAGTACTCGGTGGCCCTGGTGTCGCGCACCAGCGACGCCAAGCCGATGCTGGTCAGGGTGGTCGGCAAGCACTGCGAGTCCGGCGACATCGTCGTCCGGGACGCCTTCCTGCCGGCCGACCTGGCCGCGGGCGACCTGATCGCGGTGCCCGCCACCGGCGCCTACTGCCGCTCGATGGCGAGCAACTACAACCACGCCCTGAAGCCTCCCGTGGTGGCCGTCAAGGACGGCGCGGCGCGGGTGATCGTCCGGCGCGAGACGGAGGAGGATCTCCTGCGTCTCGATATCGGATGACGAAATCCTTGTCTCAGATCATGGAACGACCGTAGATCCGTACGGAAAGTCCCGGAGACTGGTACGGACCGAAGTTCCCGGCGGCCCCGGAAAACCGCCGGAAATACCGAAGCACGATGAATGCAGAGCGGAGTCGGATGATGCGTACGCGACCGCTGAAGGTGGCGTTGCTGGGTTGTGGTGTGGTGGGCTCCGAGGTGGCGCGCATCATGACGACGACGGCCGACGACCTCGCCGCTCGCATCGGTGCCCCGGTGGAGCTGGTCGGGATCGCGGTCCGCCGGGCCGGGCGGGTGCGCCCGGGCGTGCCCGAGCACCTGATCACCACCGACGCCGAGGCGCTGGTCAACCGGGGCGACATCGACGTGGTGGTCGAGGTCGTGGGCGGCATCGAGCCCTCCAAATCCCTGCTCCTGTCCGCGTTCAAGCAGGGTGCCTCGGTGGTCAGCGCCAACAAGGCGCTGCTCGCCCAGGACGGCACCGAACTGCACGCCGCGGCCGCCGAGGCCGGGGTGGACCTGTACTACGAGGCCGCGGTGGCGGGCGCCATCCCGCTGCTGCGCCCGCTGCGCGAGTCCCTCGCGGGCGACAAGGTCGACCGGGTGCTGGGCATCGTCAACGGCACCACCAACTTCATCCTCGACAAGATGGACACCACCGGCGCCGGCTACTCGGAGGCGCTGGAGGAGGCCACCGCGCTGGGCTACGCCGAGGCCGACCCGACCGCCGACGTCGAGGGCTTCGACGCCGCCGCCAAGGCCGCGATCCTGGCCGGCATCGCCTTCCACACCAAGGTCACCGCGGCGGACGTCTACCGCGAGGGCATCACCGAGGTGACCGCCGCCGACATCGCCTCCGCGAAGGAGATGGGCTGCGTGGTCAAGCTGCTCGCGATCTGCGAGCGGGCGTCCGACGGCGAGTCCGTCACCGCGCGCGTCCACCCGGCGATGATCCCGCTCTCGCACCCGCTGGCCTCCGTCCGCGAGGCGTACAACGCGGTGTTCGTCGAGGCCGAGGCGGCCGGCCGACTGATGTTCTACGGCCCGGGCGCGGGCGGCTCGCCGACCGCCTCCGCGGTGCTCGGCGACCTGGTCGCGGTCTGCCGCAACAAGCTGGCCGGCGCCACCGGCCCCGGGGACTCGGTGTACACCCGGCTGCCCGCCAAGCCGATGGACCAGGTGGTCACCCGCTACCACGTCAGCCTGGACGTGGACGACCGTGCGGGTGTGCTCGCCCAGGTGGCGTCCGTCTTCGCCGAGCACGGCGTCTCCATCGACACCGTGCGCCAGCAGGGCCGCGACGGCGACGCCTCGCTCGTCGTGGTCACCCACCGTGCCACCGACGCCGCGCTGTCGGCGACGGTCGACAAGCTCCGCGCGCTGGACAGCGTGCGGGACGTGGCCAGCATCATGCGGGTCGAAGGGGAATAAGGAACAGCCATGAACGCCGTTGCCGAGAACGTCGTCCGAGGCGCGCACACCCACCAGTGGCGCGGCCTGATCGAGGAGTACCGGGACCGCCTGCCGGTCACCGCGGCCACCCCGGTGGTCACCCTGCTGGAGGGCGGTACGCCCCTGGTCCCCGCCCAGGTGCTCTCCGAGCGCACCGGCTGCGAGGTCTACCTCAAGGTCGAGGGCGCGAACCCGACCGGTTCCTTCAAGGACCGCGGGATGACGATGGCCATCTCCAAGGCCAAGGAGGAGGGCGCGCAGGCGGTCATCTGCGCGTCCACCGGCAACACCTCGGCCTCCGCCGCCGCCTACGCGGTGCGGGCCGGGATGGTCTCCGCGGTGCTCGTCCCGCAGGGCAAGATCGCCCTCGGCAAGATGGGTCAGGCGCTGGTGCACGGCGCCAGGATCCTGCAGGTCGACGGGAACTTCGACGACTGTCTCACCCTTGCGCGTGAACTGTCCGAGAAGTATCCGGTGGCCCTGGTCAACTCCGTGAACCCGGTGCGGATCGAGGGCCAGAAGACCGCGGCCTTCGAGATCGTCGACATGCTCGGCGACGCCCCGGACATCCACGTCCTGCCGGTCGGCAACGCGGGCAACATCACCGCGTACTGGAAGGGCTACCGCGAATACGCGGCGGACGGCCTGGCCTCGCGCACCCCGCGGATGTGGGGCTTCCAGGCCTCCGGCTCGGCCCCGATCGTGGACGGCGCCCCGGTGCTCAAGCCGCAGACCATCGCCACCGCGATCCGGATCGGCAACCCGGCCTCCTGGGACTTCGCGCTCGCCGCGCGGGACGAGTCCGGCGGCCTCATCGACAAGGTGACGGACCGTCAGATCCTGTCCGCCTACCGGCTGTTGGCCTCGCAGGAGGGCGTCTTCGTGGAGCCCGCCTCGGCCGCCTCGGTGGCCGGCCTGCTGGCCAAGGCGGAGGCCGGCCTGGTCGACCCGGGCCAGCGGATCGTCTGCACCGTGACCGGCAACGGCCTCAAGGACCCGGACTGGGCGGTGGCCGGCGCGCCGCAGCCGCAGATCGTCCCGGTCGACCCGGAGGCCGCGGCCCGTAGCCTCGGTCTGCTCGACCGGTAACGGGGTCTGACACTGCGACGGGCCGACCCTTTCGGGGGTCGGCCCGTCAAAGTTCTCCCCTGACACTTTTGTGTCAATTCTGCTTCGCATTCCGCTCCGATTTCGCCCCGCTCTTTGACAGAGAGGGGTGCGCATTCCGGCCAGAACCGGCAACACACCAGATCGAAGGCCCACGGGGTGTACCGCTCGGGAACCTCTCTTCGATACTCTGGCTTCGGCCGTGTGGCACATGCCCCGGGCTCGGCGCCGTCCGGGCCGCGCCGACGACTGTGACCGCCCGCCCCGAGGGGCCTGCGGCCCTTTCCCCCACCCTCGTATACGACGACGCGCTCCGCGCCGCCCGATTTCCCCAGGAGAGTCCACCGCATGGCCGGTCCTGCGTTCCGTGCCGCCGCCGTCCGGGTCAGGGTTCCCGCGACCAGCGCCAACCTCGGCCCGGGCTTCGACGCCTTCGGACTCGCACTGGGTCTGTACGACGACGTGGTCGTCCGGGTCGCTGATTCCGGTCTCTCCGTCGACATCGCCGGCGAGGGCGCCGAGACGCTGCCGCGCGACGAGCGCCACCTGCTGGTCCGCTCGATGCGCGCCGCCTTCGACCGGCTCGGCGGCCAGCCGCGCGGCCTCGAAGTGGTCTGTGCCAACCGGATACCGCACGGCCGGGGCCTCGGCTCCTCCTCCGCCGCCATCTGCGCCGGCATCGTGGCCGCCCGCGCGGTCACCATCGGGGGCCCGTCCGCGCTGGACGACGACGCGCTGCTGGCCCTCGCCTCCGAGCTGGAGGGCCACCCGGACAACGTCGCGGCCTGCCTGCGCGGCAACTTCACCATCGCCTGGACCGACGAGGAGTCCGCCAAGGCGGTCGCCCTGGAGCCCGCCGCGCAGGTCGTCCCGGTGGTGTTCGTCCCGGCCGGCGAGGTGCTCACCGAGACCGCCCGCGGCCTGCTGCCGAAGACCGTCCCGCTGGCCGACGCCGCGGTCAACGCCGGCCGCTCCGCGCTGCTGGTGGAGGCGCTGACCAGGCGCCCCGAACTGCTCCTCGCCGCCACCGAGGACCGCCTGCACCAGGACTACCGCGCCTCCGCCATGCCGGACAGCGCCGCACTGGTCGGCGTACTGCGTGCGGAGGGCGTCCCCGCGGTCATCTCCGGGGCCGGCCCGACCGTCCTGGCGCTCACCGACGAGGCGAACGCCGACAAGGTGCTCGCCTTCGCCGGGCACCACGGCCACGGCGGCGATCCGGCGTTCGCCGCGCACCGGCTGGACGTCGACCGGACCGGGGCCGTCGTGCTCCCACTGGACGCCTGAGCAGCACGGACGTGCCCGCCCGGGCCCGGCACCGGCCCCGCGCCGAGCCGGGGCCGCCGGACACGATTGGCAAGCACCAGGCTGGGGAATGTCTGAGGGGGTCGGTAGTGTTAACCTCATTGCTGCACCAGGTGCCCTCCGGGGCTCGGTGCGCCGCGTCCCGATCCCAGCACTCCACTGCCGTGGAGTCGCGGCGATGCACGGGGCGACGATTCTCCGGGAGCCCACCGCAGCGCGTACGCAGCCTGCCTGCGCGACATGCGGCCGCATCCCGAAGCCGTGACGGCACCTGACTCCCACCCGCGGCCTCCCACCTCGAGGCCAGGACGGGCGGAGCGCGGGCCACCGTCACGCGACGGGGGCCCGGGATTCGCAGGCAGCGTGGGGGTTACGCCCTCAGGGGAGGTCGACACACGACCGGCCCACGCGCCACTCAGCACCACCGTGCTTCACGCACCGCACCTCGCAGCCCTCCCTCGACAGGCTCCCGCCGTTCGAGGGATCACCGCCTCGGACCGACGCAGTCGAGCGTTGGTCAGGACAGCACAACCGGTCGCCGAGCCAGACAGGCCGACGTCCGCTCCAGGGAAGGACCCTTAGTGAGCGACTCCACCGATCTGATGGGCGCGCGCCCGGACGCCGACGCGTCGGACGCAGCCGCCGCCCCCGCCGCCCCGGCACGGCGCCGCCGCAGCGCCGCCGCGGGCCTGGACGGCATGGTCCTGGCCGAGCTGCAGAAGCTCGCCGCGGACCTTGGCATCACCGGTACCGGACGCATGCGCAAGAGCCAGCTGATCGAGACCATCAAGGAGAAGAGCGGCGGGGACCCGCTGCTCGCCGCCGGTGGCGCCCCGGCCGCCAAGCGCACCGCCGCCAAGGCGGACGCCGAGGCCCCGGCCGAGAAGCCCGCCCGCCGCACCAAGGCCGCCGCCAAGGCGGCGGAGGCCGAGACCCCGGCCGCCGCCGAGGCGCAGGCCCAGATCGAGATCCCGGTCCAGGCCGCCGCCGAGACCGCCGCGCCGGCCCGTACCGAGCGCACCCGCCGCCGTGCCACCTCGGCCGCCGGCGCGCCCACCGCCCCGTCCGGCGAGGCTTCGGCCGAGGCCGCCACCGTCGCGGTCGCCGAGCCGAAGCAGGCCGAGGCCCGCCCGGCCGAGACCCGCGGCTTCGAGGGCCGTGAGGACGGCCGCGAGAGCCGCCGCGACCGCCGTGAGCGCCGCGACCGCCGCGACACCGGCGAGCGCACGGAGCGCACCGAGCGCACCGACCGCCAGGAGGGCGGCGAGGCCCAGGACGGCGACTCGCGCGAGTCGCGTCGCGACCGCCGCAACCGCCGCGAGCGCACCGACCGCCAGCCCCAGCAGGGCCAGCCGCAGGGCAGTGGCCAGGGCGACCAGCCGCAGGGCCGCCAGGCCCAGCCGGCCCAGCAGCCGCAGGTCCAGCAGGGCGGCTACGACGACGACGAGTTCGGCGAGGGCCGTCGCGGCCGTCGCGGCCGTTACCGCGACCGCCGGGGCCGTCGTGGCCGCGACGGCTTCGAGGCCGGCCCCGTCGAGACGCAGATCGGCGAGGACGACGTCCTGATCCCGGTCGCGGGCATCCTCGACATCCTCGACAACTACGCGTTCGTGCGCACCTCCGGCTACCTGCCGGGCCAGAACGACGTCTACGTCTCGCTCGCCCAGGTCCGCAAGAACGGCCTGCGCAAGGGTGACGCCATCACCGGTGCGGTGCGCCAGCCGCGCGACGGCGAGCGCCGCGAGAAGTTCAACGCCATGGTGCGGCTGGACTCCGTCAACGGCATGGACCCGGAGAGCGGCCGGGGCCGCCCCGAGTTCAACAAGCTCACCCCGCTCTACCCGCAGGAGCGGCTGCGCCTGGAGACCGACCCGGGCGTGCTGACCACCCGGATCATCGACCTCGTGTCGCCGATCGGCAAGGGCCAGCGCGGTCTGATCGTCGCGCCGCCGAAGACCGGCAAGACGATGGTGCTGCAGGCGGTCGCCAACGCGATCACCCACAACAACCCCGAGTGCCACCTGATGGTCGTCCTGGTCGACGAGCGTCCGGAAGAGGTCACCGACATGCAGCGGTCGGTGAAGGGCGAGGTCATCTCCTCGACCTTCGACCGCCCGGCGGAGGACCACACCACCGTCGCCGAGCTGGCCATCGAGCGCGCCAAGCGCCTGGTGGAGCTGGGCCACGACGTGGTCATCCTGCTGGACTCGATCACCCGCCTGGGCCGTGCCTACAACCTGGCGGCGCCGGCCTCCGGCCGCATCCTGTCCGGTGGTGTCGACTCGACCGCGCTCTACCCGCCGAAGAAGTTCTTCGGTGCCGCGCGCAACATCGAGAACGGCGGCTCGCTGACCATCCTGGCCACCGCGCTGGTCGAGACCGGTTCGCGCATGGACGAGGTGATCTTCGAGGAGTTCAAGGGCACCGGCAACATGGAGCTCAAGCTCGACCGGAAGCTCTCGGACAAGCGCATCTTCCCGGCCGTCGACGTGGACGCCTCCAGCACCCGCAAGGAGGAGATCCTGCTCGGCAGCGAGGAGTTGGCCATCGTCTGGAAGCTGCGCCGGGTGCTGCACGCGCTCGACTCGCAGCAGGCGATCGAGCTGCTCCTGGACAAGATGAAGCAGACCAAGAGCAACGCCGAGTTCCTGATGCAGATCGCCAAGACCACCCCCGGCTCGGGCGACTGACCGTAGCCGGACGGCTGTCGAAGCACGGAACCCCGGATCGCGCGAGCGGTCCGGGGTTCCGTGCGTTCGCCGCCGGGTTGTTCCAGAGTTGGGACAACTTGGGGCCTTTGGATCATGTTGTCCGATTTACTCTGGACCGTATGGCCGAGCACAAGAGGATCCCGAGTCGCCGCCGCAAGGTCCTGCGGACGGCCGCATGCGCGTTCGTCGCGCTCGTCGTCCTCGGCACCGGAGCGGCCGTCTACGCGTACGTGAAGCTCAACGACAACATCAAGAGCGTCGACATCGACGGCCGCCTCGGTGGCGCCCGCCCGCCGGCCGCCACCGACGGCTCCTTCAACATCCTGGTGCTGGGCTCCGACTCGCGGAACGGCGAGAACGGCGACCTGGCCGGCGGCAACACCGGCGACACCGCCCGCTCGGACACCGCGATGGTGGTGCACGTCAACCAGGACCACTCGCGCGCGCAGATCGTCTCGATACCGCGCGACACCCTGGTCGCCCGCCCCGACTGCACCGACGCCAACGGCAGGACCGTCCCCGGCGTGAAGCGCGCGATGTACAACAGCGCCTTCGAGAGCGGCGGCGCGGCCTGCGCCGTCAAGACCACCGAGCAGCTCACCGGGCTGCGGATGGACCACTACCTGCAGATCGACTTCGCCGGCTTCGCCCGGGTCGTGGACGCGATAGGCGGGGCCACCGTGACCACCACGGTGGCCATCCACGACAAGGACAGCGGGCTCGACCTGCCGCCCGGGCAGCACCACCTGGACGGAAAGCAGGCACTGGCCTTCGTCCGGACCCGGCACGGCGTCGGCGACGGCAGCGACCTCGGCCGGATCGAGCTGCAGAAGCAGATGGTGAAGTCGCTGCTCCAGCAGGCCGGCGGGGCCGGCCTGTTCACCAACCCGGTCAAGCTGTGGTCCCTCGGCGACACCGTGACCAAGAGCATCACCACCGACTCCGCGCTCGGCTCGGTGAACTCCCTGGTGGGGCTCGTCCAGGAGCTCAAGGGGATCGGGCCGGACCAGCTCGGCATGGTCACCCTGCCGGTGGAGACCGCCCCCGGCGACCCGAACCGGGTGGTCGAGCAGCAGCCGCAGGCCGACCAGGTCTGGGCGGCACTCAAGGCCGACCGGGAGTTCCCCCCGGAGGTCGTCTCCGCGCAGCCGGAGAACCCCGCCCAGGCGGCCCCCACGGCCACTGCGTCGGCCCCCGCGCGGACCGCGGGGAAGCAGACCGCGAAGGCCGGCGCCAAGGCCACCACCGCGCGCTGAGCGGGCCCGGAATATCCCGGAACGCGACCCGGTTTGGGAAGATGCGGCCGGTCCTGGCAGACTGGTCCGTCGGTCCCGGTTCACGTGCGGCGCTCCAGCCGCCGACCCGGTGCCCTCCCGAAACCTAGGAGAACCCCTTGAAGCCCAACGTTCACCCCGAGTACGTGGTCACCCGTGTGACCTGCACCTGCGGTGCCGAGTTCACCACCCGCTCGACCGAGACCAGTGGCGAGATCCGCGCCGAGGTCTGCTCGCAGTGCCACCCGTTCTACACCGGCAAGCAGAAGATCCTCGACACCGGTGGCCGCGTGGCCCGCTTCGAGGCCCGCTTCGGCAAGCAGCACAGCGCGAAGGCCTAGCGCTCCCTCGGCGCCGGTTCCCGGCGCCCCCGTACTTCGTTGTCGGGGGCGCAGGGGGCCGGCGCCGTTCGCGTCCCCCCGCACGTTCCCCCCTCCCCAGCAGATCTCCCCAGCAGATCTCCACCCGATCCGAGCCCCCGGGAAGAAGGCCACCCCATGTTCGAGGCAGTCGAAGAGCTCCTCGTCGAGCACGCCGACCTCGAGACGAGGCTGGCCGACCCGTCCGTCCACGCCGACCAGAACAACGCCCGCAAGCTGGCCAAGCGGTACGCCGAGCTGACCCCGATCACCCGGGTCTACCGGCAGTGGCGGCAGGCCGGCGAGGACATCGAGGCCGCGCGCGAACTCGCTGCCGAGGACCCGGAGTTCATCTCCGAGGTGAAGGACTCCGAGGCGCGCCGCGACGAGCTCACCGAGGAGCTGCGGGTCCTGCTGGTGCCGCGCGACCCGAGCGACGACAAGGACGTCATCCTGGAGATCAAGGCGGGCGAGGGCGGCGAGGAGTCCGCGCTGTTCGCCGGTGACCTGCTCCGGATGTACCTGCGCTACGCGGAGCGGGTCGGCTGGAAGACCGAGCTCATCGACTCCAACGAGTCCGACCTCGGCGGCTACAAGGACGTCTCGGTGGCCGTGAAGACCAAGGGCAGCACCGAGCCCGGCCAGGGCGTCTGGGCGCGGCTGAAGTACGAGGGCGGCGTGCACCGCGTGCAGCGCGTCCCCGCCACCGAGTCCCAGGGCCGCATCCACACCTCCGCGGCGGGCGTGCTGGTCACCCCCGAGGCGGAGGAGGTCGAGGTCGAGATCCTCGCCAACGACCTGCGGATCGACGTCTACCGCTCCTCCGGCCCCGGCGGCCAGTCGGTCAACACCACCGACTCCGCGGTCCGGATCACCCACCTGCCGACCGGTATCGTGGCGTCCTGCCAGAACGAGAAGAGCCAGCTGCAGAACAAGGAGCAGGCGATGCGCATCCTGCGTTCGCGGCTGCTGGCCGCCGCGCAGGAGGAGGCCGAGCGCGAGGCCTCGGACGCGCGCCGCAGCCAGGTCCGCACGGTGGACCGCTCCGAGCGGATCCGGACGTACAACTACCCCGAGAACCGCATCTCGGACCACCGCACGGGGTTCAAGTCGTACAACCTGGACCAGGTCCTGGACGGTGACCTGAACGCGGTGATCCAGTCCTGCGTGGACAAGGACGCGGCGGCCAAGCTCGCCGCGGCCCAAGAGAACTGAGACCGGCGCGCCCCAGCCCACGCGCAGTCCGAAGCCGGAGCGCAGAAAACATGAGGTCGTACGGATGAACCTGCTGCTCGCCGAGGTGGCCCAGGCCACCCAGCGGTTGGCCGCGGCCGGCGTGCCGTCGCCGCGTTTCGACGCGGAGGAGCTCGCCGCCTACGTCCACCACGTCAAGCGCAGCCAGCTGCACACGGTGAAGGACGCCGACTTCGACGCCCGCTACTGGGAGGCCGTCTCGCGCCGCGAGGCACGCGAGCCGCTCCAGCACATCACCGGGCGGGCGTTCTTCCGCTACCTCGAACTGGCGGTCGGCCCCGGCGTGTTCGTGCCCCGGCCGGAGACCGAGACGGTCGTCGAGTGGGCCATAGACGCGGTGCGCGACATGGACGTGGCCGAGCCGCTGGTGGTGGACCTGTGCTCCGGCTCCGGCGCGATCGCCCTCGCCCTGGCCCAGGAACTGCCGCGCTCGACCGTGCACGCCTTCGAACTGGACGAGGGAGCGCTGGAGTACACCCGGCGCAACATCGAGTCCAGCCCGGACCGCGCCCGGGTCACCCTGCACGCCGGGGACGCCACCCGGGCCTTCGAGGGCGACCACTCCTGGGACGGCCGCTTCGACCTGGTCATCTCCAACCCGCCGTACATCCCCCTCACCGAGTGGGAGTACGTCGCGCCGGAGGCCCGCGACCACGACCCGCAGATGTCGCTGTTCTCCGGCGAGGACGGCCTGGACACCATCCGCGGCATCGAGCGGGTGGCCGCGCGGCTGCTGCGCCCGGGCGGCGCGGTGGTGATCGAGCACGCCGACCAGCAGGGCGGCCAGGTGCCGTGGATCTTCAACGAGGAACGCGGCTGGACGGACACCGCCGACCATCGCGACCTGAACAACCGGCCGCGCTTCACGACCGCCCGGAGGGTCGGGTCGTGAACATCAAGCGCCGTACGACCGCCCGGAGGGTCGGGTCGTGAACATCAAGCGCCGTACGACCGCCCGGAGGGTCGGGTCGTGAACATCAAGCGCCGTACGACCGCTCGCAAGGCCGCCTTGTAACCGCCATGAGCCACTTCGGAAGGGGACCGCACCGATGAGCCGCCGCTACGACTGTGCCGATGCCGGGGACCGCGCCACCGGTCTGCGCGAGGCCGCTTCGGCCGTCCGCCGCGGCGAACTCGTCGTGCTGCCCACCGACACCCTGTACGGGGTCGGCGCGGACGCCTTCTCCCCGGAGGCCGTCGGCGAGCTGATGACCACCAGGGGCCGCGGCCGCAACACGCCGTCGCCGGTGCTGGTCGGCTCGCCGACGACGCTGCACGGCCTGGTCACCGACTTCTCCGAGCAGGCGTGGGAACTGGTCGACGCCTTCTGGCCGGGCGGGCTCACCCTGGTCGCCCGGCACCAGCCCTCGCTGCGCTGGGACCTCGGCGAGACCCGCGGCACCGTCGCGGTCCGGATGCCGCTGCACCCGGTCGCCATCGAGCTGCTGAACGTGACCGGCCCGATGGCCGTCTCCAGCGCCAACCGGATCGGCGGGGAGTCCCCGCTGACCTGTGACGAGGCGCAGGCGCAGCTCGGCGACGCCGTCTCGGTCTACCTGGACGGCGGGTCGGCCGACCACTCCGCCGCCTCGTCCATCGTCGACGTCACCGGCAAGGTCCCGGTTCTGCTGCGGGCCGGCGCGATCAGCGTCGAGCAGCTGAGGGAGGTCGTCCCCGACCTGGAGGCCGGCAGTTGACGCCCACCGCCTCGCTCCATGCCGGGCCCGGCATAGCGCCGTACCTGAGCGTGGGCCCCAGGCCGCTGGACCACTTCCGGATCCTGTTCGTCTGCACGGGGAACATCTGCCGCTCGCCGATCGCCGAGCGGCTCACCCGGCGTGAGCTGGACACCCGGCTGAGCCCCCGGGTGGCCGGGCGGATCCTGGTGGAGAGCGCTGGTACCTGGGGCCACGAGGGTGCGCCGATGGAGGACCACGCGGCGACCGTGCTCGACGAGTACGGTGCCGACAGTGGCGGCTTCACCGGCCGTGAGCTGCTGGACGAGCACGTGGTGGAGGCCGACCTGGTGCTCACCGCGACCCTGGACCACCGCGCCCAGGTGATCTCGATGGGCCACGAGGCGGGGCTGCGCACCTTCACGCTGAAGGAGTTCACCCGCCTGGTGCGGACGATCGACCCGGGCACGCTGCCCGACCCCCGGCGCGGTGCCGACGTCACCGAGCGGGCCCGCGCGCTGGTCCGGGCGGCCGCCGCGCTGCGCGGCTGGCTGCTGGCGGCCACCCCGGAGTCGGACGAGGTGGACGACCCGTACGGGGCGCCGATCGGCATGTTCCGCAACTGCGGCGAGGAGATATTCCACGCGGTCGACCCGGTGGTCACCGCGCTCACCGGCGTGTCCGCGCCGCGCTGACGCCCCGCCCCGCCCCGCGAGCGAGCCGAAGGGCCGCGCCGGTGCCGAAAGGGAGAAGGGCCAAGCCGCCGACGAAGGAGGTGGCGCAGTGCCCGCCGACCGTCGGCGCCGGGTCAGGAGCGGCCCGGAGGCGAGCCGAGCGGCAATACAGAGGGCCCGAACGGCCGCGTCCCGACGGGCCGGGCGGCGGCGGCCGTCCTACGCTGGTCTGACCGGCCCCCAGCCTCCGGCTGGGAGGTGCCCCCACCCGCAGCGCCCGGGAGCCCCGCCATGACCGTCACCGATGCCGCGACCGGTTCGACCGCGACGAGGGGGCGCCCGTGGGCGTCCGAGGCCCTGCACCGGGCGGATCCGCAGCTGGCCGACCTGCTGGCCGCGGAGGCCGAGCGGCGCGCCGAGACGATCCAGCTGCTGGCGGGGGAGAACCTCACCACCCCGGCCGTCCTGGCGGCCCTCACCGGCCCGCTGATCGACAAGTACGCCGAGGGCTACCCGGGGCGCCGGCACCACACCGGCTGCATGCTGGCGGACGCCGCCGAGCTGCTGGCGATCGACCGGGCCCGCGAGCTGTTCGCCGCCCCGCATGCCAACGTCCAGCCCCGGTCGGTGACTTCGGCGATGCTGGCGGCGTACGCGGCGCTGCTGAAGCCCGGTGACGGGGTGCTCGCGATGTCGCTGGAGCACGGCGGTCACCTCAGCTGCGGCTCGCGCGCCAACTTCTCCGGCCGCTGGTTCGCCTTCACCGGCTACGGCGTGCGCGAGAGCGACGGGCTGATCGACCTCGACCAGGTGCGCGAACTGGCCCGGCTGCACCGCCCCAAGGCGATCGTGGCGGGCTCGATCTCCTACCCCCGGCATCCGGACTGGGCGGCCTTCCGGGAGATCGCCGACGAGGTGGACGCCTACCTGATCGCCTCCGCGGCGCAGACCACCGGTCTGGTCGCGGCGGGGGTGGCGCCCTCCCCGGTGCCGTACGCGGACGTCACGGTGGCGGCCACCCACAAGCTGCTGCGCGGTCCGCGCGGCGGCCTGCTGCTGTGCACCGCGGAGCTGGCCGAGCGGATCGACCGGGCGGTGTTCCCGTTCAGCCAGGGCGGCGCGGCGATGAACGAGGTGGCCGGCAAGGCGGTCGCCCTCGCGGAGGCCTCGACGCCCGCCTACCGGGCGTACGCGGAGCGGACGGTGTCCGGGGCGCGGGTGCTGGCCGAGGGGCTCGCGGAGGCCGGAGCGCGCCCTCTGACGGGCGGGACCGACACCCATCTGGTGACGGCGGACGTGAGCCCGCTCGGCGTGACCGGCGCGGAGGCCGAGCGGCGCTGCGCGGCCGCCGGGCTGCTGCTCGGCAAGTGCGCACTGCCGTTCGACCAGGCGCCGCCCGCCGAGGCCTCCGGGATCCGGCTGGGGACGGGCACCGTGACCAGCCAGGGGATGGGCGGGGCGGAGCTGTCCGAGATCGCCGGGCTGATCGTGCGGGTGCTCGCCGGGGGAGCCGTCGCCCCGGCCGCGGTGCGGGTCCGGGAGCTCGCGCTGGCGTTCGCCGACCGGTCCTGACGGCGGTCCGTCCACGGGCATCCGGATCTCCTACCCGGGAGAGCGAACCGCGATGCACGTCCCGGGCGTCCGACTCAATAAGGTGGGTGCCGTGGCGACGCACCTCGAACCCCGGGAAGGCAGGGGAGTACCTTCGGTACTTCCCCGTTCGACAGTGATGCAGGAGGCCAGTGGTGCGTGAGTATCTGCTGGTGCTGTTCTGCACCGCCGCCGTCACCTACCTGCTGACCGGCCCGGTCCGGAAGTTCGCCATCGCGGCCGGCGCCATGCCGCCGGTGCGCGCCCGTGACGTCCACCGCGAGCCCACGCCGCGGCTCGGCGGCATCGCGATGTTCGGCGGGCTGTGCGCGGGCATCCTCGTCGCCTCGCAACTCGACAACCTGAGCAAGGTGTTCACCCAGGGCACCGACATCCGCGCGCTGCTGTCCGGCGCCGGGATCATGTGGCTGCTCGGCGTGCTCGACGACAAGTGGGGCGTGGACGCGCTGGTGAAACTCGGCGGCCAGATGATCGCCGCCGGTGTGATGGTCTGGCAGGGTGTCACGGTCATCACCCTCCCGGTGCCCGGTGTCGGCGCGGTCGCGGTGAGCCCGACCCAGGGCATGGTCATCTCGGTCACCCTGGTCGTCGTCATGGTCAACGCGGTGAACTTCATCGACGGTCTGGACGGCCTGGCCGGCGGCATGGTCTGCATCGCCGCGATGGCGTTCTTCCTGTACAGCTACCGGCTCTGGTACGGCTACGCGATCACCGACGCGGCCCCCGCGGTGCTGTTCAGCGTGCTGCTGATCGGCATGTGCCTGGGCTTCCTGGCGCACAACATGCACCCCGCGCGGATCTTCATGGGCGACTCCGGCTCGATGATGCTGGGCCTGATGCTGGCCGTCGCCGCGATCTCCATCACCGGCCGGGTCGACCCCGACCTGATCAACAACGAGACCGGTTCGCAGACCGCCACCGTGCACGCGTTGGTGCCGATCTACATCCCGCTGCTGCTGCCGCTGACGGTCATCGCGCTGCCGCTGGCCGACCTGCTGCTCGCGGTGGTGCGTCGCACCTGGGCCGGCCAGTCGCCGTTCGCCGCGGACAAGCGCCACCTGCACCACCGCCTGCTGCAGGTCGGTCACTCGCACAGCCGGGCCGTGCTGATCATGTACTTCTGGGCCGCGCTGATCGCCTTCGGCACGGTGGCCTTCTCGGTCAGCAACACCGGCCGCACCGTGGTCCTGACACTCGCCGGGCTCTGCCTGCTCGGCCTGGTGGTGCTGCTCACCCCGCGGTTCCGGCCGCGCGCCCCGCGGGCGGTGCAGTCCTTCGTCCCGCCGCGGTACCGCCGGCAGTCCTCGGGTCCGATGGCCGAACTGTCGGCGAAGGACAAGCAACTTCTGGGTGAAGCCAGCCGGGACTCGTCCGAGCGGGCCGACCACGGACCGGCCAGCGGCCGTCACTGACAAGGGAGTTGGCGATCCGTCAAATGGCTTCACCCATACGGCGGATTCGCTGAGCCGTTGGTGTGACAGGTGCCACACAATCATGGTAAAGCTCTCATCAAATAGTTTGTGATACCGTTCACGAGTACCGAGAACACGCCGAAAGTCCTGACAGGTGGATGACTTCCGTCCCTGTCGGTCTCCCTTGACGGGCCCGCCGTTCCAGCGGGCGGCCCGACGGCGATGCCTCGGTCGGTGTCACTTCACCACCGTCTGTGCCCGTCCCCCGCCACATCGACATGCCGCCGGAGCTGCCGACATGCCGTCCACCGACGCCCGGATCCTCCGAGGCGCCGCGATTCCCACTGCGGTCGCCGGGATCATCGCCATGGCGATCTCGTTCGCCGTCGCCGGCGGGAAGGGCCTGCTCGGCGCCCTCTTCGGCGCTCTGCTCGTGATGGCCTTCTTCAGCTTCGGCCAGGTCGCGCTCGACCGGCTGACCCGGTCGAACCCGCAGATCATGATGGCCGCGGCGCTCCTGGTGTACACCACGCAGATCCTGCTGGTCGGCATCGTCCTGGCCGTCTTCAAGGACACCACGCTGTTCAACCGGCAGGCCTTCGCCTTCACCCTGCTCGGCTGCGCGCTGATCTGGACGGGCTTCCAGGTGCGCGGCGCACTCAAGGCCAAGACCTTCTACGTCGACCCCGACGCCTCGGAAAAGAAGGGCGACAAGCCCTCCGACTCCGGACGTCAACAGTGACGAGGCCCGGCTGTCCCCCCAACGAGGGGGGCGGTGTTTATGCCGCACTGACGGCCTGCTATCGTCCGTCGCAACAACGGAGTACGGGAAGAGGCCTGGTCTGTCCGGACAGCGGACTGATCGCCCCCCGGACCCGCGCAGTCTTCGATGATCCCGCAGTCGCGCAGCGCGCCGTCGAGCGGGGTCGGCGAGAAACCCATCAAGTTCCAGTGCCGCTCCGTGGCCGTAGGCCACGCCGACACACCGAGGTTGCCGTATCCATGCGTCACGACGAAGGAGTCCGTGGTGAGTGCTGAACTCACGTCGTCCCTCGCCTCAGGCAGTTGCCACTTCGGGGACGCTGGCTGCGGCTTCCCGGCCCCGGGTCTGAACGAATTCGACTTCAAGCCGATCTTCACCATCGGCAGCTTTTACTTCAACAAGCCGATGCTGCTGTCGATGATCGTCGCAGTGTTGGTGGTCGTCTTCTTCTGGGCCGCCTTCGCCAAGCCGCGCCTGGTCCCCGGCAAGCTGCAGCTGGTCGCCGAGATCGGCTACGACTTCGTCAAGCGCTCCATCGTGCTCGAGACGATCGGCAAAAAGGGCGAGAAGTACGTCCCGATGCTGGTCTCGATGTTCTTCTTCATCTGGCTGATGAACATCATGTCGGTCATCCCGTTCGCACAGTTCCCGGTGACGGCGGCGATCGCGTTCCCGGCCGGCCTCGCGGCGGTCGTGTGGGTCACCTACATGACGCTGACCTTCAAGAAGCACGGCTTCGTCGGCGGTTTCAAGAACCTCTGCTGGCCCTCGGGCATCCCCGGCTGGGTCATGTTCATCCTGGTGCCGATCGAGTTCTTCTCGAACATCTTCGTGCGCCCGTTCACGCTCGCGGTCCGAGCCTTCGCGAACATGTTCGCCGGCCACCTGCTGATCGTGATGTTCTCCATCGCCTCCTGGTACCTGCTCAGCCCGACCCTGGGCGCGCTGTACGGCTCGGCCTCGTTCGTCGTCGCCGTCGCGCTGACCGCCTTCGAGCTGCTGGTCCAGTTCCTGCAGGCCTACATCTTCGTGATGCTGGCCAGCAGCTACATCGCCGGTGCCCTCGAAGAGTCGCACTGAGCCAGGGGCTCAGCCCCTCCCCAGAACCACCTCCCGGATCGCCCGGTGGCCAATCACCACCGGTTCACCACCCTGCAAAGGACAACGTCAATGAGCATCCTCGCTGAGGGCACTGTCTACGGTTCCGTCGCCTCCATCGGCTACGGCCTCGCCGCCATCGGCCCCGGCATCGGCGTCGGTCTGATCTTCGGCAACGGTGTCCAGGCGATGGCCCGTCAGCCCGAGGCTGCCGGTCTCATCCGTTCCAACATGTTCATCGGCTTCGCGCTGACCGAGGCGCTGGCCCTCATCGGCATCGTCATGCCGTTCGTCTTCGGCAACAAGTAATCCTGCCGCAGACCCTTTCGAGGAAGGTCCAGATATGAGCATGTTGGCTCAGCTCGCGGCCGAGGAGAAGATGAACCCTCTCCTCCCCAACTGGCCCGAGATCATCATCGGCCTGCTCTGCTTCTTCATCGTCTTCGGTCTGCTCGGCAAGAAGCTTCTTCCCAGCATCGAGAAGGTGCTGTCGGAGCGCCGGGACGCCATCGAGGGCGGCATGGAGCGCGCCGAGGCCGCTCAGGCCGAGGCCCAGGTCGTGCTCGAGCAGTACCGCGCCGAGCTTGCCGAGGCACGTCACGAGGCTGCCCGCATCGTCGAGCAGGCTCGTGAGCAGGGCGCTGCCCAGCTCGCCGAGATGCGCGAGGAGGGCCAGCGTCAGCGCGAGGCCATCGTCGCGGCCGGTCACGCCCAGATCGAGGCGGACAAGAAGCAGGCGACCACCGCCCTGCGCCAGGACGTGGGCTCGCTGGCCACCCAGCTGGCGTCCCGCATCGTGGGTGAGTCCCTGGAGGACCACACCCGGCAGAGCGGCGTCATCGACCGTTTCCTGGACGAGCTGGAGGCCAAGGCCGCCGTTGCTCAGGGCGCGGCCAAGTGATCGGCGCCAGCCGTGAGGCCCTCGTCGCCGGCCGGCGGAACCTGGAGAGCCTGACCGACTCCACCTCGGTGGACGCGGCCAAGCTCGCCGAGGAGCTCACCGCCGTCACGGCCGTGCTGGACCGCGAGGTGTCGCTGCGCCGAGTCCTGACCGACCCCTCCCGGTCGGGCCAGGACAAGGCCCAGCTGGTCAGCTCGCTGCTGACCGGCCAGGTCTCCGGCGAGGCCGTCGACCTGGTCTCCGGTCTGGTCCGCTCCCGCTGGTCGGGCTCGCGCGACCTGGTGGACGCGACCGAGGAGCTCGCCGCGTACGCCGAGATCATCGCCGCGGACAGGGCCGGCGCCCTGGACGACGTCGAGGACGAGCTGTTCCGCTTCGGTCGGGTGGTGAGCGGCTCGCACGAGCTGCGCGCCGCGCTGACCGAGCCGAAGGCCGGTGCCGTCGCGAAGGCCGAGCTGATCAAGAAGCTGCTCGGCGGCCGCGCCAACGCCGGCACCGTCCGGCTGGTCACCGCCGTCGTCAACGCGCCGCGTGGCCGTAGCCTGGAGCAGGGCCTGGAGTCCTACTCCAAGCTCGCCGCCGCACGCCGCGACCGCATGGTGGCCCTGGTCGCCACCGCGGTGCCGCTGTCGGACACCCAGAAGGAGCGCCTGTCCGGCGCTCTGGGCCGGATGTACGGCCGCCAGGTCCACCTGAACATCGACGTCGACCCCGAGGTCGTCGGCGGTGTCCGGGTGCAGATCGGCGACGAGATCATCAACGGCACCGTGTCGAGCCGCCTTGAGGGCGCTCGCCAGTCGCTCGAAGGCTGAGCACCGAAGCAGCACATCCGACCCTCGGTCGGGAAACCGGCTCCCCAAGGAGCCGGCACATCGTACGGCCGGTTCGAAAGACCCGGCCGAGAGTCGAATACTTGCGGCCCTCAATGGCGGGCCGAGGATCGCAAACTAGGAGAGCAGGGAAGCCTGATGGCGGAGCTTACGATCCGTCCGGAGGAGATCCGGGACGCGCTGGCCGACTTTGTCCAGTCGTACCAGCCGGACGCCGCTTCTGTGGAAGAGGTCGGTACGGTCACTGACGCAGCGGACGGCATCGCGCATGTCGAGGGCCTGCCCTCGGTCATGGCGAACGAGCTGCTGAAGTTCGAGGACGGCACGCTCGGCCTCGCGCTGAACCTCGACACCCGCGAGATCGGTGTCGTCGTCCTCGGTGAGTTCGGCGGCATCGAAGAGGGCCAGACCGTGCGCCGCACCGGCGAGGTCCTCTCGGTTCCGGTCGGCGACGGCTACCTCGGCCGCGTCGTGGACCCGCTGGGCAACCCGATCGACGGCCTGGGCGACATCGCCTCCACCGGCCGTCGTGCCCTGGAGCTGCAGGCCCCCGGCGTCATGGCCCGCAAGTCGGTCAAGCAGCCGCTGCAGACCGGCATCAAGGCCATCGACGCGATGACCCCGATCGGCCGTGGCCAGCGTCAGCTGATCATCGGTGACCGCCAGACCGGCAAGACCGCGGTGGCCGTCGACACGATCATCAACCAGCGTGACAACTGGCGCTCGGGCGACCCGGAGAAGCAGGTCCGCTGCATCTACGTCGCCGTGGGCCAGAAGGGCTCCACCATCGCGTCCGTCCGCGGCGCCCTGGAGGAGGCCGGCGCGCTGGAGTACACCACCATCGTGGCTGCTCCCGCCTCCGACCCGGCCGGCTTCAAGTACCTCGCCCCGTACACCGGTTCGGCCATCGGCCAGGAGTGGATGTACGACGGCAAGCACGTCCTGATCATCTTCGACGACCTGTCGAAGCAGGCCGAGGCCTACCGCTCCGTCTCCCTGCTGCTGCGCCGCCCGCCGGGCCGCGAGGCCTACCCGGGTGACGTGTTCTACCTGCACTCCCGCCTGCTGGAGCGCTGCGCCAAGCTGAACGACGCCCTGGGCGGCGGCTCGATGACCGGTCTGCCGATCATCGAGACCAAGGCCAACGACGTCTCGGCGTACATCCCGACCAACGTCATCTCCATCACCGACGGCCAGTGCTTCCTGGAGTCCGACCTGTTCAACGCCGGCATCCGCCCGGCCGTGAACGTCGGTATCTCGGTCTCCCGCGTCGGTGGCTCCGCACAGATCAAGGCCATGCGCTCGGTCGCCGGCCGTCTGCGTCTGGACCTCGCCCAGTACCGCGAGCTGGAGGCCTTCGCCGCCTTCGGTTCCGACCTGGACGCGGCCTCCAAGGCCCAGCTGGAGCGCGGTGCGCGCATGGTCGAGCTGCTGAAGCAGGGCCAGTACCAGCCGTTCCCGGTCGAGGAGCAGGTCGTCTCCATCTGGGCCGGCACCACCGGCAAGCTGGACGACGTCCCGGTCGCCGAGATCCGCCGCTTCGAGCGTGAGTTCCTGGACCACGTCCGCCTGCAGCACAAGGACCTGCTCGCCGGCATCGTCGAGACCGGTCTGCTCGCCGACGGCACCGTCGACGCGCTGACCACGGCGATCGACGCGTTCAAGCAGGGCTACCAGACCGCTGACGGCAAGCTGCTCTCCGAGCAGGCCTGAGTCCGGTAGCGAGGGAAAGGACGTAACGACCCATGGGAGCACAGCTTCGGGTCTACAAGCGCCGGATCCGCTCTGTCACCGCGACGAAGAAGATCACCAAGGCGATGGAGATGATCTCCGCGTCGCGCATCGTCAAGGCGCAGCGCGCGGTGGCCGCCTCCACTCCGTACGCCGATGAGCTCACCCGGGCGGTGACGGCGGTGGCCACCCGGTCCAACGCCAAGCACCCGCTCACCACCGAGAACCCGAGCGCCTCGCGCGCCGCCGTGCTGATGATCACGGCGGACCGCGGTCTGGCGGGCGGCTACTCGACCAACGCCATCAAGGCCGCCCAGGTGCTCACCGAGCGCCTGAAGGCCGAGGGCAAGGACGTGGTGACGTACATCGTCGGCCGCAAGGGCGTCTCGTACTACACGTTCCGCGGTCTCGCGATCACGGGCTCGTGGACGGGATTCTCCGACAAGCCGACCTACGGTGACGCGAAGACCGTGGCCGCCGACCTGATCGAGGCCTTCACGGCCGAGACGGGCGGCGTGGACGAGCTCCACCTGGTCTCGACCGAGTTCGTGTCGATGCTGACGCAGAACGCGGTGGAAGCCCGGCTGCTGCCGCTGAAGCTGGACGAGGTCCAGCTCAGCGACCAGACGCCGGCCAAGTCGGAGATCTTCCCGCTGTACGACTTCGAGCCGTCGGCGGAGGGCGTCCTGGACGCGCTGCTGCCGCGGTACGTCGAGAGCCGGATCTACAACGCGATGCTGCAGTCGGCTGCCTCCGAGCACGCCGCTCGTCGTCGCGCGATGAAGAGCGCGACGGACAACGCCGGCGAGCTCATCAAGTCGCTCACGCGGCTTGCCAACTCGGCCCGTCAGGCCGAGATCACCCAGGAAATCAGCGAGATCGTCGGTGGCGCCAACGCGCTGGCCGACGCTAGCCGCGGGAGCGAATGAGTATGACCACCACTGTTGAGCCGACCACGGCGACGGGCCGCGTCGCGCGGGTCATCGGCCCGGTCGTCGACGTGGAGTTCCCCGTCGACGCGATTCCGGAGATGTTCAACGCCCTGCACGTCGAGGTGGAGAACCCCGACGGTTCGGGCAAGAAGATCCTTACCCTCGAGGTTGCCCAGCACCTCGGCGACGGCATGGTCCGCGGCATCTCGATGCAGCCGACCGACGGCCTGGTCCGTGGCGCGCAGGTCACCGACACCGGCTCGGCCATCTCGGTGCCCGTCGGCCAGATCACCAAGGGCAAGGTCTTCAATGCCCTCGGTGACGTGCTGAACGTCGACCAGGAGGAGTTCGACCAGCAGGTCGAGGTCCGCTGGCCGATCCACCGCAAGGCGCCCGAGTTCAAGGACCTCGAGTCCAAGACCGAGATGTTCGAGACCGGCATCAAGGTCATCGACCTGCTCACCCCGTACGTCACGGGTGGCAAGATCGGTCTGTTCGGTGGTGCCGGTGTCGGCAAGACCGTTCTGATCCAGGAGATGATCTACCGCGTCGCCGAGAACTTCGGTGGTGTGTCGGTGTTCGCCGGCGTCGGCGAGCGCACCCGTGAGGGCAACGACCTCATCGACGAGATGGTCGACTCGGGCGTTCTGGACAAGACCGCGCTGGTCTTCGGCCAGATGGACGAGCCGCCGGGCACCCGTCTGCGCGTCGCGCTCTCCGCGCTGACCATGGCGGAGTACTTCCGTGACGTCGAGAAGCAGGACGTGCTCCTCTTCATCGACAACATCTTCCGGTTCACCCAGGCCGGTTCCGAGGTGTCGACCCTGCTCGGCCGCATGCCCTCCGCGGTGGGCTACCAGCCGAACCTGGCCGACGAGATGGGCCTCCTGCAGGAGCGCATCACCTCGACCCGCGGTCACTCGATCACCTCGATGCAGGCGATCTACGTCCCCGCGGACGACCTGACCGACCCGGCGCCGGCCACCACCTTCGCCCACCTGGACGCGACGACCGTTCTGTCGCGTCCGATCTCGGAGAAGGGCATCTACCCGGCCGTCGACCCGCTGGACTCCACGTCCCGCATCCTCGACCCGCGGTACATCGCGCAGACCCACTACGACACGGCCCTCCGTATCAAGGGGATCCTGCAGAAGTACAAGGACCTCCAGGACATCATCGCGATCCTCGGTATCGACGAGCTGTCCGAAGAGGACAAGATCACGGTGCACCGTGCCCGTCGCATCGAGCGCTTCCTCTCGCAGAACACCTACGTGGCGAAGCAGTTCACCGGTGTCGAGGGTTCGACCGTGCCGCTGTCGGAGACCATCGAGGCCTTCAACGCGATCGCGGACGGCAAGTACGACTCCGTCCCGGAGCAGGCCTTCTTCATGTGCGGTGGCATCGAGGACCTCGAGAAGAACGCCGCCGAGCTGGCGAAGAAGTAATCGCGGCCGGTAGCAGCTGAGTGACCGTGAGGGGTGGCCCCCGAGCCTGGGAGCCACCCCTCGCGTCGCATCGGCTGTGATTCCGGTCAAATCCGTGCCGCCGGTTTCATGCCGGAGGCACGGGGCCGTTATTCTTACCGAAACTCCCGAGTAATCGGGCGTTGCATGAGCCTAGGAGCCCACGTTGGCTGAGCTGCACGTCGAGCTGGTCGCAGCCGACCGCAAGGTGTGGTCCGGTGCGGCCACCATCGTCGTCGCCCGTACGGCCTCCGGTGACACCGGCATCATGCCGGGTCACACCCCGGTGCTGAGCGTGCTGGAGACCGGCCCGGTCACCATCCGCACGGTGGACGGCGGCACCGTGATCGCCGCGGTGCACGGCGGCTTCATCTCCTTCGCCGACAACAAGCTGTCTCTGCTCGCGGAGATCGCCGAGCTGGCGGACGAGATCGACGTCGCGCGTGCCGAGCGCGCACTGGAGAAGGCCCAGTCGGACCTGGACGAGCACGCCGAGCGGCGTGCGGAGGTCCGTCTGTTCGCGGCGCGCGGCCTCAAGGTCCACGCCTGAGTGTGCCGGACCCCGGCTTGGCGGGGTCGACCGACGGTCCCGGGGACGCGCGAGCGTGACCCCGGGACTGTCGTCGTAGTTGGTAGGTCAGCGCGGTCGCTTGATACGACCGCTACGGGGAACGCGGGTAGCGAGGAGGTAGGTGAGCATGGTCCTCGCGCTTGTGGTGTGTGCGGCGGTCGTGGCGCTGGGTGTGATCGGCCTGATGGCCTTCGCCGTCCGCCGCCGCTTGATCCAGCGGGTAGGCGGTACGTTCGACTGCAGTTACCGGCTCAAAATGCCCGCCGACGCCTCGACGCAGCCCGACCTCGACGAGAACGGCAAACCCACCTCCGCCCCGGTCCCCCCGACCGACGGCAAGGGGTGGGTTTTTGGTATCGGCCGGTACAGCGGCGACTCGATCGAGTGGTTCCGGGTCTTCTCCTACGCCCCGCGTCCGCGCAAGGTGCTGCCGCGCCGGGAGATCGAGGTCCTCGGCCGGCGCTACCCGGAGGGCCAGGAGGAACTGGCACTGCTCTCCGGCTCGGTGGTGCTGCGCTGTCTGCACAACGGGGCGCCGCTGGAGCTGGCGATGAGCGACGACGCGCTGACCGGCTTCCTGGCCTGGCTGGAAGCGGCCCCGCCCGGGCAGAGGGTCAACGTCGCCTAGGGTCGTTTCCGGGGTTAACGCGGCCTAACCTGCCCGGCTAGGGTGGCCGCATGGTCAATCTGACGCGCATCTACACCCGTACCGGCGATGACGGCACCACCGCGCTCGGCGACATGAGCCGGACCACCAAGACCGACCCGCGGCTGATCGCGTACGCGGACGCCAACGAGGCGAACGCGGCGATCGGGGTGGCGCTCGCGGTCGGGGCGCTGCCCGAGGACGTGGCGGCGGTGCTCGTCCGGGTCCAGAACGATCTGTTCGACGTCGGCGCCGACCTGTCCACCCCGGTGGTCGAGGACCCGAAGTACCCGCCGCTGCGGGTGCTGCAGTCCTACGTCGACCGGCTGGAGGGCGACTGCGACCACTACCTGGAGCAGGTGGAGAAGCTGCGCAGCTTCATCCTGCCCGGCGGCACGGCCGGCGCGGCCCACCTGCACCTGGCCTGCACGGTGGTGCGGCGGGCCGAGCGCTCCACCTGGGCGGCGATCGCGGAGCACGGGGACACCGTCAACCCGCTGACCGCGAAGTACCTCAACCGGCTCTCCGACCTGCTGTTCATCCTGGCCCGGGTGGCCAACAAGGAACGCGGCGACGTGCTCTGGGTGCCGGGCGAGAACCGCTAGAGCTGCTTGGCCGGGGCGTCCCCAGTCGGGGCGTGTCCGGCCGGGGCGTGCTCGGCCGGGGTCTGCTCCTTCACCACGCGGCCGTTCTCGACCCGGACACCGGCCGGCGGCTCCTTGGGCCAGCGCGAGAAGCAGCCGGCCACGATGACGTTCACGACGGCCGTGATGCCCAGCCGCCAGTACCACTGGGCGAAGGTGCCGTAGTGGGCGGAGCCCCCGGAGAGCGGGACGAGCAGGGTGATCAGGGTGAGCGTGATCGCCGCCGAGACGGTGGTGCGCCCGGCGATCTGCCACTCGTACCTGGTCCGCTCCGGGCCGTACTTCGGCGAGGGCAGCGGCTTGGGGCCGCCGGCGAAGCGGTGCTGGAAGTGCCGGTCGGCCCAGCCGACCAGCGAGGGGCCGTACCCGACGGAGAATCCGGCGTAGCTCGCGGCGAGCGCGTGCGTCCAGCTCGCCTCGGTGCCGCCGCGCAGGTCGAGCACGGTGAGCGCGTACAGGGCGAGGTCGACGGCCGGGAGGCCGAGCAGCAGCACGGTGCTGGTGCGGCGCCAACGCAGCAGGTAGCGGGCGGAGAGGGCCAGGCCGAGCACGATCCACCAGGAGATCTCGGCCGCGACGATGAGGGTGACGATCACGTTCTGCTCCCGGACGTTCGGCGGTGTGTCCAGCCTGGCGCGGGGGTGCGCCGGTGTCGTCGTCGCGCGGTGCCGTCCGGGTCTGCATCTTTCGATGTAGCGGGCTCCTCCGCGGACCGGAGCCGGACGGGCCGCCGGGGATGGTGAGATGGGGGTGTGCCCGTTCCGTCCCTCTCCCCGCGCCGGCTCGACCGGCTGATCGCCCTGTGCGGGCTGCTCGGCGGCACCGTGCTCATCGTCTTCCGGGTGTACGAGAACGTCGACCGCGTGCCGCTGTGGGCCGTGGTGCTGCCGATGCTGGTGATGGCCGGGCTGGAGTTGTGCCGACGCACCAGACCGGTGCTCGCGGTGTCGCTCGGCGGGCTGGCCTTCGCGGCCAGCCTGTTCACCGGCAGCCTGCTGGCGACCCTGATCATGTACACCGATCTGCTGTACGCGGCGGTGACCTACGGCAGCCGCCAGATGTCGCGGGTGCTGCACCTGGCCGGCGGGGCCACCGTGCTGGTGCTCTCCAGCCTGGCCTGGTACGCCGGCGGCACCCCGGCCGGGCTGCTGATCGCGGTGATCAGCGCGCTGGTCTTCCTGGCCCCGGTGTGGACCGGCGACGTGGTGCGCAAACACCGGCGGGAGGCGGAGACCGAGCGGCTGCGGGCCGAACAGACCGCGCTGCTCTCGGAGATGGACCGGCGCGAGGCGGTCGGTGCCGAACGGGCCCGGATGGCACGGGAGTTGCACGACGTGGTGGCCAACCACCTGTCGGCGATCGCGATCCACGCCACCGGTGCGCAGTCCGTCGCCAAGCGGCGGAGCCTGCCCGCGGACGACCCGCTGGTGGAGGTGCTGGCGGTGATCCGGGAGAACAGCGTCCAGGGATTGGCCGAAATGCGTCGCATGATCGGACTGCTCCGGGACAGCGGCGGCGGAGAGGTCGACGAGTCGTACGCGGCGCCCGACCTGGCCGCGGTGGACGCCCTGGTGGCCAAGGCCCGGGCGGCCGGCCAGGACGTCGGGCTGGACTTCGAGCTGGCCGAGCACGGCGAGCGCGGGGAGGTGCCGGTGCCGGTCGGGCTGGCCGCGTACCGGATCGTCCAGGAGTCGCTGACCAACGCGCTCAAGCACGCCGGGCCCGGACTGGTCCGGCTGCGGCTGGAGTTCGGGGCGGAGGACCTTCGGATCGCGGTCGACAGCCCGTACCGGGGCGAGGCGGGCCGCGGACTGCCCGGCGCCCGGGCCGGGCTGGTGGGCATGGCGGAGCGGGCCGGACTGCTCGGCGGCAGCTTCCAGGCCGGGCCGAAGGACGGAAACTGGAGCGTGCGCGCGGTGCTGCCGCGCGCCCAGGGGAGTGAGGGGCGGGCATGACGATCCGGGTGCTGGTGGCGGAGGACCAGGCGGCGGTACGGACGGCGCTGGTGATGATCATGCGCGCCGAGCCGGAGTTCACGGTGGTGGGGCAGGCCGCCGACGGTGAGGAGGCGGTCCGGCTGGCGCTGGAACTGCGGCCGGACGTGGTGCTGATGGACGTGCAGATGCCCCGGCTGGACGGCGTCTCGGCGACCCGCGAGGTGGTCGCCGCCGGGGCCGCCCAGGTGCTCGTGCTGACCACCTTCGACCTGGACGAGTACGTCTACGGCGCGCTGCGGGCCGGCGCGGCCGGGTTCCTGCTCAAGGACCTGGAGGCGGACACCCTGATCGAGGGCATCCGGACGGTGGCGCGCGGGGACGGCATGCTGGCACCCTCGGTGACCAGGCGGCTGATCGGCGCGTTCGCCCGCCCGGACCGGCTGGTCCTGCCCGAGGCCCGGGAGGCGGTGGCCGGGCTGACCGTCCGTGAGCGGGAGGTGCTGGCCTGCATCGGGGCGGGGCTGTCGAACGGGGAGATCGCGGCCCGGCTGACGATGGCGGAGGCGACCACGAAGACGCACGTCAGCCGGATCCTGGCGAAGCTGCGGCTGCGCAGCCGGGTGCAGGCGGCGATCCTGGCCCAGGACCTCGGTCTGACCGTCTGACCATCCGAGCGTCTGACCATCTGAGCGTCGGCCCGGCTGACCGTCTGACGAGCTGCTTGGGCAGCTGACCGGGTCGGTTGCAGATCACACTCTCGATTGCTACTGCGTGAGCGATTTGGGCACTAGAGTCCCGGAAACGAGCGATGCGGCTCCACACGGCGGTCACCCCTGCCCTGAGCCGCCTTCAGGGCCCGCCCGCGGGGCGGCGACGGCATCGGGAGACCCAGCCATGAGCAACGCGTCCAGCAAGCAGATCGCCGTCATCGGTGCCGGCCTGATGGGCGCCGGCATCGCCCAGGTGTCCGCGCAGGCCGGCCACCCGGTGGTGCTGCGGGACGTCACCGAGGAGGCGCTGCAGCGCGGCCTCGCGGGCATCCGCGCCTCGTACGAGAAGTTCGTCGCCAAGGGCAAGCTGAGCGCCGAGGACGCCGAGGCCGCGCTGGGCCGGATCACCACCACCACCGACCTGGGCGCGGTCGCCGAGGCCGACATCGTGGTCGAGGCCGTGTTCGAGAAGCTGGAGGTCAAGGAGGCCGTCTTCCGCGAGTTGGACAAGCTCGCCAAGGACGGCGCCGTGCTGGCCTCCAACACCTCCGCCATCCCGATCACCCGGATCGCCGCCGCCACCCAGCGCCCGGAGTCGGTCGTCGGCGTCCACTTCTTCTCGCCGGTCCCGATGATGAAGCTGGTCGAGCTGGTCCGCGGCTACAAGACCAGCGACGAGGCGCTGGCCACCGCCCGCGCCTACGCCGAGGGCGTCGGCAAGGAGGTCGTGGTGGTCAACCGCGACGTGGCCGGCTTCGTCACCACCCGACTGATCACCGCGCTGGTCGTCGAGGCCGCCAGGCTGTACGAGTCGGGCGTCGCCACCGCCGAGGACATCGACACCGCCTGCCGCCTCGGCTTCGGCCACGCGATGGGCCCGCTGCAGACCGCCGACCTGACCGGCGTGGACATCCTGCTGCACGCCGCCCGCAACATCTACACCGAGACCCAGGACGAGAAGTTCGCCGCCCCGGAGATCATGGCCCGCATGGTCACCGCCGGCGACCTGGGCCGCAAGAGCGGCCGCGGCTTCTACCCGTACGAAGGCAAGTGAGCCGACCGGGCTGAACGACCCCGCGGGCCGTGCGATCGGAGCATCGTACGGCCCGCTCCGCCGGGTCTGGTGAGTTTCCTCACGCCGGGTGCCGCAGACGGGTGATTTGGGCGGTAATCGAGCGTAGGTGTGGAGACTTCCTGCGTATATTCCCTCGGACGAGTGAAGTTGCTTCAGATCCGGCCGGAAGCAGCAACCTGCGGAGCAGCTACGCCGTCAGATGAGGGAACCCGGCAGTCCGACCGGGTCCGGGCGTGGGGCTGCGGCCCGCCCGGACGCACACCCCGCTCCCGCACCCGGTACGCCCGGGGCGGCCCCACCCCGCACCAGGCCGTCCAGGCGAAGGAGGAGAGCGTGCGCATCACCGGCGACCACACGGCGCTGGCCATCGAAGGCCGCCTCGACGTGCGCACCGCCGCCGACGCGCGGGCCCGGCTGCACCATGCCGTGGACGGCGGCTACGGCGACCTCGTGCTCGACCTCGCCCGACTGGAGTTCTGGGACGCCACCGGCCTCGGCGTGATCATGGGCACCCACCGACGGGCCGGCCGGATCGGCCGCCGCCTGGTGCTGCGTTCCGTCCCGGCCCAGCTCCAGCGGCTCCTGGTGGCCACCAAGCTGCACCGCATCCTGGCCGTCGACGGCGGCATCGCCGAGGCGCACGGCATCGTCCTGTAACGCGCCCGGTCAGCCAACACGCCTGGTCAGCGCTCCGGGACGGCCCCCGGCCCCGGACCGCCCTGCACGGGCGGGCCCGGATGTGCGAGAGTCTGCCCGTCAGAAGACGGCCGCCGGGGCTGCCCCCAGACCGCCCGCGGCCGCGACCGGGACGTCAGCCGGTCGGCGCGGGGCGCCGGCGGCCGAGCACGATGCGGAGCAGAACGTGGCACAGCCATCCGGGGAGATCCGGCAGGAGGCCGCCCGCACCCGCGGCGGCGAACTGGTCTCCGGCGCCCTGCTGGTGGGAGTCGGCGCCCCGGACGGCTCCGAGGCCCGGCCCTGCCCCGAGGAGTGGCGGCCCCGCCCGCGCCGGATCGAGCGCAGCGAGCCCGCCCGCGGCCCGGTCGGCGGCGTCGGCCGCGCGGTCGGCCCGCTCGCACTCGGCGCCGGACCCGCCGACCTGCCGCTGCTGGACCGCGAGGCGGACATCGCCGAGCTGCTCGGGCTGCTCGCCGAGGGCCGCTCGATACGCCTGGTCGGCCAGGCCGGCTCCGGTCGCAGCGCACTGCTGTCGGCCGTCGCCGAGGCCGCCGCCGACCTCGCCCCCGGCGGTGTCGTCCAGCTCTGCGGCCACCGCCGTACCGTCGCCGACCTGCTCCAGGACCTCTTCGCGGCCACCCACCAGGCCCCCGGCTACCGGCCCGATCCCGGCGGGCTGGCCGCCCACCTCGCCGAGGTCGGCGCCGTCGTGGTGATCGACACCGCCGAGCTCTCCGGCGACGAGCTGGAGCACCTGCTCGCCGTCGCCCCCGGCTGCGCCTTCCTGGTCTCGGTCGCCCCGGACAGCCCGCCGCTGTCGGCCGGCTCCCGGATGCAGGACCACCTCGTCGCCGGGCTCTCCCGCGCCGCCTGCCTCGCCCTCACCGCCCGGCTCGCCGGGCGGCCGCTGGACGTCGCCGAGAAGGCCTGGGCGGTGGACCTCTGGTTCGAGTCCGAGGGCCTGCCGCTGCGCTTCGTCCAGGCCGCCGCGCTGCTGCGCCAGCGGGACGTCTCGGTGGACGCGCTGGTCGCCGCCGAGGACGACCGGATGGACGTCTTCGGCGCCGTCGAGGGGCCCGTCCGCGACCCCGACCCGGCGATCCGCGAGAACGCCCTGCGCCGCACCGTCCCGCTGCCCTCGGTCGCCGAGACCGCCTCGCCCGCCGTCCGGCTCGCCGAGGGGCTGAGCGAGCCCGCGCAGGCCGTGCTGCGGCTCGCCGTCGCCCTCGGCGGGGAATGCCCCACCGCGCCGCACCTGCCCGCGCTGATCGACGTCGGCCTGGGCGAGGCCGCCCTCGCCGAACTCGCCGACGCCGGATTGGCGGTGTCCATCGGCGGGCACCACCGACTGACCGCCGGCGCGCTCGACCTGCTCCTCCCGCACTGGCCGGCGCTCGGCTGCGTGGACGGCGCCGCCCAGCACTTCGCCTGGTGGGTCGGGCACAGCTCGGTGACGCTGGACCAGATCGCCGCCGAGGCCGAGGTGCTGATCGGCGTCCTGCTCGCCGACCGGGCCGCCGGACGCCACGACGCGGTGGTCCGGCTCGCCCGGGCGGCGGCGCCCGCGCTGGCGCTGGCGCTGCGCTGGGGGGCCTGGGAACGGGTGCTGCAGCTCGGCCTGGAGGCGGCCCGCCGGGCCGGCTCGGCGAGCGACCAGGCCTGGTTCCACCACGAGTCGGGTGTGCACGCGATCTGCGTCCAGCAGCCGTCCCGGGCCGTAGCGGAGCTGGAGACCGCGCTCACCCTGCGGGTGTCCGCGGGGGAGCAGCGCGGGGTGGCCTCCGCGCGCCGGATGCTCGACCTGCTGCGCGCCGACGGGCGGCAGCTGCCGGCCGCCACGCCCACGGGGCCCGGTCGCGCGCCGGTCATCCGCAAGATCGCCGCCCGGGTGCCGGCCCGGTTGAAGTCCAGCAAGCGGCGGCGGGTGGCCGTGGTCACCACGGTCGTGCTGACCCTGGGAGTGCTCGGGACGGCGGTGGCGATGAGCCTCACCGGGCCGGACGAGCACACGTCGAAGGACCCGCACAGCGGTCGGCTGGACGAGGGCGGCGGCGCCCAGGACGCGCCGTTCCCGCAGCCCTCCGGCAGCGCCTCCCCGAGTGCGGTCGCAACCGCGCCGGGCGGCCCGGCGACGCAGAGCGGCAGCCCGGAGCCGACGGCGAGCGGCAGCGCCTCGCGCTCGGCGAGCGCCTCGCCGACGAAGAAGCCGAGCTCCTCGCCGGGGGCGACCGGGTCGCAGGCCCCGCAGCCGCCGCAGCCGCCCGTACCGGGACAGCCGCAGCCGCCGGCGCCGCAGCCCCAGCCGCCCACGCCTCAGCCGACGTCGCCCAAGCCGACCGGCAGCACGCCCACGCCGACCCCGAGCGCCACGCCGACCGCGACGGCCACCCCCACCGGGGTGCCCAGCCCGTCGGCTTCGACGTCGTCGGGCTGACCGGTCAGAACAGCTTGAGCTTGTCGTCGTCGATGCCGCGCAGTTCGTCGTAGTCCAGCACCACGCAGCCGATGCCGCGGTCGGTGGCCAGCACGCGGGCCTGCGGCTTGATCTCCTGCGCGGCGAAGACGCCCTTGACCGGGGACAACAGCGGGTCCCGGTTGAGGAGTTCGAGGTAGCGGGTGAGTTGCTCGACGCCGTCGATCTCGCCGCGGCGCTTGATCTCGACGGCCACCGTGGCGCCGTCGGCGTCGCGGCAGAGGATGTCGACCGGGCCGATCGCGGTCGGGTACTCGCGGCGGATCAGCGACCAGCCGGCACCGAGCACCTCCATCCGGTCCGCGAGCAGCTCCTGGAGGTGTGCTTCGACGCCGTCCTTGATCAGGCCGGGGTCCACCCCCAGCTCGTGGGACGAGTCGTGCAGCACCTCCTCCAGCGTGATGATGAGCTTCTCGCCGGCCTTGTTCTCCACCGTCCAGACCCCGTCGGCCTCCTTGAGGGCGCACGGCGGGGACATCCAGTTGAGCGGCTTGTAGGCGCGGTCGTCGGCGTGGATGCTGACGCTGCCGTCGGCCTTGACCAGGATGAGCCTGGTGGCGGAGGGCAGATGGGCGGAGAGCCGACCGGCATAGTCGACTGAGCAGCGGGCAATTACGAGACGCACGGTCGACCACGCTAGCCCACCGGGGCCAGTTGATGCGATTCCGCGACGACGGGGTGAAGAAAGCGCGAACCCCGCGAACATTGAGGTTCGGCAATTCCGCTCCCGCTCGTCGCGGTCTGGCGCCCATCCCATCTGGTCGCTACGGTGTGTGACGGCACGCTCGCGGGATCGCTGTCAACGGGGATGGAGACTTCAGATGAACGATCCGACAGGATCCGGCCAATCTGGTGCACCGCAGCGTATTTCCGAAGCAATCCGCAGGAATGACCGGCCTGCCCCGTCGTTGACTGCCACGCTGTTCTGAGCGCGGTCGGTGTTCGGGGCGTCACGTCCCGTGCCGCCACCGCTGGTCGCGAAGGTGCCGGCAACCCCCGTCCCACGGTGTTCCGGACACCACACGCGATTTCGCTCACCCTCACCTGAGCTTGGACTACGCACGACCACCCGGGCGCCGCGCGGGTGGACCGCGAGAGGAGAATCCATGTCGCTCGACGTCTCACCGGCCCTGCTGGAGAAGGCCGAGCGGGGCGAGGTCGACGAGCGGGAATTCGTCGACTGCGTCCGCGTCTCCCTGCCGTACGCCTGGGACCTGATCAGCTCGCTGGTCGCCCAGGCGAAGGTCGACGGCACCGACTTCGCCGACAACCACGTACCGCCGCCCAGCGAGCAGGCCCGTGGCCAGCTGCTGCGCGCCTTGGCCAGCGACGCCATCCGGGGCGCCCTGCAGCGCCACTTCGGTGTACGGCTGGGCTTCCAGAACTGTCACCGGGTGGCCGTGTTCCTGCCCTCGGATGCCAACGAGGCGCGGTTCACGCGCTTCACCTCCGTCCGGGAGCAGCTGCTCAACCAGTCCGAGGAACTGCGGGACTGCTGAGTGGCGGTACCGCCGCCGCGGCGCCGGCCGCCCCCGTCCTCCGCATCGGAGGGCGGAGGCGGTCGGCGCCGCGGCGGCGCGGGGCCGGTCGGTGACGGGCCCCTTTTCGACGGGCCCCTTTTCGGCGGGCCCGCTTTCGGCGGGTCCTCAGCCCAGCTGCGGCAGCACCTCGGAGCCGAGCCGGGCGATGTTGTGCAGGGTCGCCTCGTGGTCGCCGCTGCCCTCGGCGAGCAGGGCGAACCGGCGGATGCCGGTCCGCTCGGCGGTGGCCAGCAGCCGGTCGGCGCACTGCCGCGGGGTGCCCACCGCGTGCAGGTCGCAGAGGAGTTCGGTGTACTCGCGCGGGTCGCGCATCTTGCGCTCGCGGCCGTCCACCGTGCGGTGGGCGCCGAGCCCGTACTCGAACCAGCCGGGCATCGAGCCCAGCAGGGTGGACCGGGCCGCCGCGGCGCGGTCGTCGACCTGGGCCACCCCGGCCGCCACGTGCGCGCGGCCGACCCGGCGCAGCTGCTCCTCGCTGCGCCCGGCGGCCAGCCAGGCGGTGCGGTACAGCTCCAGCATCCGCAGCTTGTCGTCGTCCCCGGAGTGCATGCCGAGCAGCATCGGCAGGCCGCGCTCGGCGGCCAGCTTCACCCCGCCCGGCGAGGTGCAGGCGACCACCACCGGCGGTCCGGCCACCGGCCGCCCGGTGGCGGTGAGTTCCTCGCCGAGGCCCTCGGCGTCCTGGCGCTGGCGCGGGAAGCGCACCGGGCCGGACTGCTCGTCGAAGCCGAGCCAGCTGCTCAGACCGGGCCGCCGCAGCGGTTCGGTGGCCCGCGGCACCACCGCCACCTCCGGGAAGGCGAACTGCGGGCCGTCCGCGCCCACCCGGGAGCCGCGCAGCCAGCGCAGCAGCAGGTCCAGCCGCTCCGGGAAGCCGTTCTCGAAGGCGCCCACGCCGTCGCCGAAGATGTCCAGGTCGATCCACGGCCCGCCGCGGCCGACCCCGAGCGTGAAGCGCCCGCCGGAGGTGAGGTGCAGCAGCGCGGTCTGCTCGCCGAGCGCCACCGGGTGGCGGGTGGACAGCACGCTGACCGCCGTGCCGACGCCGATCCGGCGGGTGCGGCCGAGCAGTAGGGCGGCCAGCGTCGCGGCGTCCGGGCAGACCCCGTACGGGACGAAGTGGTGCTCGGCCAGCCAGACGCTGTCCAGGCCCGCCCGCTCGGCCTCGACGGCGGACCGGACGGTGCGCTCCAGCGCCTCGCCGTGGCTCTGCCCGGGGAACTGGGCGGACAGCATGAACAGCCCGACCCGCACCGGCGCGGTGTTCGCCGGCAGCGCCCCCGCGCGCTGCGTGGTGGGCAGCGGCTCGCCCGCGACGGCCGTCACCGGGGGGACGGCGGTCAGCGTCGGGCTGGGGGCGGGCGGCCGGGCCCCGACGGGTCGGCGGGTCTCGGCACGGGCATCGGTCTTGGTCATCCTTGGGCCTCCTCGGGTGCGCGCAGGGTCTGCGGGCCCCGCCTGTTCCCCTTGTGGGTATCCGATGTCATGTGCCAATGGCACGCTGAACCCCGAATTTCCCCGATGATCGGGTGGATCTCGGCAAAAACACCGGAGCGTCGGGCGAGCCCGTGATAGAGGCCGTTCAGAAGGTCGGCCGGCCGTAGGCTTGAACGGCCCAGAGCCCCCGGAAGAGAGGCAGTCCACCGTGTCGCCGCGCCGCAACCGGATCAAGAGCGCCGCCCCCCGCGAGAGCGCCGCCCCGCGCGAGAGTGCCGGGCCGACCGCCCCGCTCGGTGGATCGCTGCGCCGTACCGAGAGCTACCAGGGCGACGACTGGGTGGTCCAGACGGTCGCGGGCACGGCGGGGCGGCCCTACCGCTGCCCGGGCTGCGACCAGGAGATCCCGGCGGGGGTGGGCCACGTGGTGGCCTGGCCGATGCACGGCGCCGGGGTGGACGACCGGCGGCACTGGCACCGCGCGTGCTGGGGAGCGCGGGAGCGCCGGGCCTCCAACATCCTGCGAGGCCGCGGCGCTCCGCGGTACTGAGGGCCCTTCGCGGGGGCCGGGCGGGCCGAACCGCCTTACGCGTCGCGCTTCTTGAACACCAGCATGCCGCCGACCAGGGCCGCGGCGGTCCAGGCGAGGCAGATGGCGAAGCCGGCCCACGGCCCGTACGGCTGGCCGTGCTGCTCGTACACCAGCAGCATCCGCGAGCCCGCGTAGTCGGGGAAGTAGTGGGCCAGGGTCTTGACCTTCGGCACTGCCGAGAGGATCGGCGAGAGCAGGAAGAAGAACGGGACCAGCACGCCCAGTGCGAGCGTCTGGTTGTGCAGCATCGTGGTGACGCCCGCCGAGAACAGGCAGAGCATCGTCAGGTACAGCGCGGCGCCGAACACCGCGCGCAGCACGTGCGGTTCGCCGAGCGTGGTGGAGTGCGAGCCGAGCAGTGCCTGGCCGACGAAGAAGGTGACGAAGGCCGTCACCAGGGAGACCGCCAGGGCGAGCGCGCCGAGCACCGCCGCCTTGCCGCCGAGCAGGGTGGCGCGCTGCGGGACGGCGGCCAGGGTGACCCGGATCATGCCGCTGCTGTACTCGTTGCCGATCGCCAGCACGCCGAAGACGATGATGGCCAGCTCGCCGAGCATGATGCCGGCGAAGGCCGTCCCGGTGGCGTCGAACGGGGACTGCTCGTTGCGGCGGAACTCGGTGAAGTTGTTGTTGGTGAGCAGGGACAGCAGCGCGCCGATGCCGACGGTGACGACGAAGGCCAGCGCGAGCGTCCAGACCGTCGAGCGGACGCTGCGGATCTTCGTCCACTCGGAGCGCAGGATCGCCGGGAAGGACGTCATCTCAGTTCTCCTCCTGCCGTGCCGCGGCGGTCTGCCGGGCGCCGTCCGCCTTCCAGCCGGCGCCCCAGGCGCCGGGTGCGCCGGCCGCGTCCCGGCCCGGTCCGTCGCCCGCGTGGTACTCCACCGAGTCGGCCGTCATCTGCATGAACGCCTCCTCCAACGAGGCCTGCTGCGGGCTGAGTTCGTGCAGCACGACGCCGTGTGCCGCGGCCAGTTCGCCGAGCCGGGCGAGGTCGCCGTCGACCACCTCGTAGGAGCCGTCCGGGCCCGGTTCGTGCCGCAGGCCGGCGTCGGCCAGCACGTCGAGCAGCCGCTCGGGTTCGGGGCTGCGCAGCCGTACGGCGGAGCGGGAGTTGTGCCGGATGAACTCCGGCATCGGCATGTCGGCGAGCAGCCGGCCCTTGCCGATGACCACCAGGTGGTCGGCGGTGACGGCCATCTCGCTCATCAGGTGGGAGGAGACGAAGACCGTCCGGCCCTCGGTGGCGAGGCGCTTCATCAGGTTGCGGATCCAGAGGATGCCCTCCGGGTCCAGGCCGTTGACCGGCTCGTCGAACATGACGATCTCCGGGTCGCCGAGCAGCGCGGAGGCGATGCCCAGGCGCTGGCCCATGCCGAGGGAGAAGCCGCGGGCCCGCTTGCGGGCGACCGGGGTGAGGCCGACCAGGGCGAGCACCTCGTCCACCCGTCGCTCCGGGATCCGGTTGCTCTGGGCGAGCCAGAGCAGGTGGTCGCGGGCGGTGCGGCCGGGGTGGACGGCCTTGGCCTCCAGCAGTGCGCCGATGTACTTGAGCGGCTCGCTGAGCTGTCCGTAGCGCTTGCCGTCGATGGTGACCCGGCCGCCGGTCGGGCGGTCGAGGTCGAGGATCATGCGCATGGTGGTGGACTTGCCCGCGCCGTTCGGGCCGAGGAAGCCGGTCACCACGCCCTGGGGGACCGTGAAGCTGAGCCGGTCCACCGCGAGCGTCTTGCCGTAACGTTTCGTCAGGTCGTGCAACTCGATCATTCGCGCTCCCTTACTCTCTGTCAGGCTAGGACAAAGCGGATATCGCGGCCCGCTGAGTGGGCCCGCCGGGCGCACCGGAATACGGTGGGCCCATGACCGAGCTCCCCTCCGCAGTGTCCGTCCGCGAGAGCGGTACCGGAACACCCCTCGTGCTGCTGCACGCCTTTCCGTTGAACGCCTCGATGTGGTCGTCCCAGCTGGACGCGCTGCCCGGCCTGACCGGGGACGGAGCCCGGGTGCTCGCCCCCGACCAGAGAGGGTTCGGCGGCACCGAGCTGGGCGTCGACGAGCCCTCGCTGGACCGGGTCGCGGACGACCTCGCACTGCTGCTGGACGCCGCCGGGATCGAGCGCGCGGTGGTCGGCGGGCTCTCCATGGGCGGCTACGTGGCGCTGGCCTTCGCCCGCCGCCACCCCGGGCGGCTGTCCGGCCTGCTGCTGGCCAACACCCGCGCCACTGCCGACACCGACGCGGTACGGGCCAACCGGGAGCGGATCGCCGCCGCCGTCACCGCGCGGGACAGCGTGCGGCTGCTGCTGGACGAGCAGGTCGCGGCCGGGCAGCTCGGGCCCGACTCGCAGCACCTCGTGGAGCGGGTGGAGACGATGGTCGCCGCCGCCTCGCCGGCCGCCGTGGCCTGGGCCCAGCGGGCCATGGCGGCCCGTACGGACGCCCGGGACGTACTGGCCGGGCTGCGGGTGCCGGTGGCGGTCGTGGCGGGCGCCCAGGACCCCCTGGTGGCGCCGGAGGAGGCCGAACTGATGGTCCGGGCCCGCCCGGACGCCGAGCTGACCGTCATCCCCGGGGTGGGCCACCTGAGCGCCCTGGAGGCGCCCGACGCCTTCGACACCGCCGTCCGCGCCCTGCTCGCCCGGGTGGCCGCCGGATGAGCCAGGAGAGCCGGGACGCGGCGGCCTGGGACTTCTCGGCGCTGGAGGTCAGCGGTCGGATGCCCGTGACCAACCGGAGCGAGGGGCTGGTCGAGCTGACCCTGGAACCGCTCGGCGAGGACTACTGGATGCGCCCGGGGGAGACCTTCATCGTCACCTCCTACGGCGACTACGGGTCCGGCCACCCCTTCGAGGTGCAGTACTGGCCCGACTCGGTGTCGGTCTGGTGTACCTCCTGGTTCGGCACCGTCTCCGACGACGAGGGCAACCAGCTCAGCAGCGGGTACCAGCGGCCGGACGGCGCCTACCCCCGGTAGAAGACCCCCGAGATGATGACGGGGCGACAGCCGACAGGCCCTCACCCGGGCGGGTGAGGGCCTGCGGTACGGCGGGGTACGGCGGGGTGCGGCGGGGGAGCCGGCGTCAGCGCGACTGCTGGGCGGGCACGCCCATGGTGTCGTCGTTCGGCAGCGAGGCGGCGGCCACGGCCGCGCCGGTCAGCGTCGCCAGCATCTCGCGGACGTTGGTCAGCTGGGCGTTGATGCTGTCGCGGCGGTTGGTGAGCGCCGCCAGCTCGCGCTCGGATTCGCTGCGGATGCGGTCGGCCTTGGCGTTGGCGTCCGCCACGATGTCCTCGGACTGGCGCTGGGCCGTCTCGACGGTCTGGCGGGCCCGGCGCTCGGCGTCGGTGCGCAGCTTCTCGGCCTCCAGGCGCAGCTGCTCGGCCCGGTGCTCGATCTCGGCCAGACGCTTCTCGGCCTTGGCCTGACGGGCGGCCAGGTCGCGCTCGGACTGCTCGCGGCGCTTGGCCAGGTTGGTCTCGAACTCCAGCGCGGCCTGGGCGGCCTTGGTGCGGGTCTCCTCGAAGAGGGCGTCCGCCTCCTCGCGCTTGTTCTGGGCGTCCTTGTTGGCCTCGGCGCGCAGCTGGGCGGAGTCGCTCTTGGCCTTGTCGACGATCCGCAGACCCTCGTCCTCGGCCTTGGCCTTGCGGTCCTTGGCGTAGTTCTCGGCCTCGGTGCGGACCTGCTGGGCGGCGGCCTCGGCGAGCTCGCGGTGCTGCTCGGCGGCGCGGTGCGCCTCGTCGCGCAGGTCCTTGGCCTCCTCCTCGGCGAGCCGCAGGATCTTCTCGACGCGGGCGCCGAGACCGGCGTACGAGGGCTCCTGCTCGACGACCGCCGCCTGGGCGGTCTGCGTCTCCAGGTGGAGCTCCTCGATGCGCTTCTCCAGCGCACTGATCCGGGTCAAGGCACTGTCACGGTCGGCCACCAGCTTGGTGATCCGCTCGTCGACCTGGGCACGCTCGTACCCACGGCGCACCAGGTCGAAGCCGTGAGGGGAGTGACTGTCGCTCATGGGGTTCTGGGCTTCCTGTCGTCAAACCGCTGAGGTGGTTGAGGGAATCCTGACACGGTACCGGAGTGTCGACGGCGAAATGCCGTTCTCTCGCGGACAATGTCCGCTCAATCGGGTGGCGCGTTCTTGGAACGATTGCCACCCGAACGGGGGGAGCCGACTCCGGCACCGGCCTTGGCACCCCCGTCCTTCTTGGTGTTGCTTCCCCCGTTGGCCTGGGCGACCGGTGACGGTGCCTCGAAAGCCTCCAGCGCGGACAGCACGTCCTGCACCCTGGAGATCTCGGTGTTGATGTCCTTGCGGCGGCGCACCAGCTCGTCCAGCTCGCGCCGGCCCTCGTCGGTGACCCGCTTCGCCTCCGCCTTCGCCTCGGCGAGCATCCGCTCCGCCTCCGCCCTCGCCAGCTCGACCTGCTCGTCCGCGGCCTCGTCGGCCTCCCGCAGACGCTTCTCCGCCTCGGCCGCCGCCCGGTCCAGCTGCTCCTCGGCCTCGGCCTCGGCCGACCGCAGCTTCGCCTCCGCCTTCTCGATGAGCGCCTCGGCGCGGTCGGTGGAGTTGGCGAGCTTGGTCTCCGCCTCCTTGAGCAGGCCCTCGGCCTTGCGGACCGCCGACAGACGGACCTTGCTGGCCTCGGCAGAGGCCTCCGAGGTGAGCTCGCCCGCGCGGTCCTCGGCGGCCGCGACCAGCGCCGCGGCGCGGTCCTCGGCCTCGGCGACGGTGGCCACCGCCTGCTCCTCGGCCTCGGTCAGCTGCTCCTGCGCGGCCGTCACCAGCGCGTCCACCCGCTCGCCGGCCGACTTCATGGCCGCCGCGTTCTCCTTGCGGGCACGCTCGTGCAGCGCCTCCACCTCGGCGTCGGTGCGCTCGCGCAGCTCCTCGGCGCGCTCGCGGATCGCGGTGGCGTCCCGGCGGGCCTCGGCGAGCAGCGTGTCCGCGTCGGAGCGGCCCTTCTCGACCTCGGCCTGGCCGGCCGCCTCGCCGGCGAGGACCAGCCGGTCGGCCTCCTTGCGGGCGGCGGCGACCATCGCGTCCGCCTGCTCCTCGGCGGCGGCGGTGGTGGCCAGCGCGGTGGTCTGGGCGTCCTCGCCGAGCGCCTCGGCGTCGGCGAAGGCCTTCTCCAGGACCGACTTGGCGTGCTCGCGGGTGGCCTTGTCGAACTGCTCGGCGGCCTCCCGGGTCTCCGCGTCGTACGCGTCGGCCCGGGCGTGGGCGGCGCTGTCGTACTCGTCGGCCAGCGTGCGGGTGGCGAGGGCGTACTCCTCGGCCTCGGCGCGCAGCCCGGCTGCCAGCTCCTCGGCGTCGGCGACCGTCCGGGCGCCCTGGGCCTCGGCCTCGGCCACGGTCCGGGCGGCCTGCGCCTCGGCGTCGGCGCGCAGCTGCTCGGCGGCCTCCCGGGCGGCGCGCAGCTCGGCCTCGGCGTCCGCGCGCAGGTGCTCGTCGTAGGCCTGGGCCTCGGCGCGCTGCCGGCCGAGCTCGGCCTCGACGGCCTCGCGTTCGGCGGCCAGCTCCAGCTCGGTCCGCTCGCGCAGCGCGGTGGCGTACTGCTCGGCGTCCGCGCGCTGCTCGCTGGTCTCCCGGTCGGCGAGCTCGCGCTGCTCGGCGGTCTCGCGCTCGGCGAGCTCGCGGACCTCGGTGGCGTACTGCTCGGCGTCCGCGCGCTGCTCGGCGGTCTCCCGGTCGGCCAGTTCGCGCTGCTCGGCGGTTTCGCGCTCGGCGGTCTCGCGCAGCTCGGTGGCGTACTGCTCGGCGGCCTCGCGGACCTCGGCGGCCTCCTGCCCGGCGGCGGCCTTGAGCGCGGCGATCTGCTCGGCGGCGGCCTCGTGCATGCCGGCCACCGACTGGCGGACCTCGGCGGCCTCCTCCTCGGCGACGGCGACCAGTTCGGCGCCCTCGGCCTTCGCGGCGGCGATCAGCTCCGCACGGTCGGCCTTGGCCTGCTCCAGCTCGGCCGAGGCCTCGGCGCGGATGCCGTCGGCGGTGGCGCGGGCCTCGGACAGCTCGCGGCCGGCCTCGGCCCGGACGGTCCCGGCCTGCTCGTTGGCCAGCGCCAGTTCGGCGGCGGCCTTCTCGCGGACGGCCTTGGCGTCCTTGGCGGCATCCGCCCGGCGCTGCTCGGCGGTGGCCTCGGCGCGCGCCAGCAGCTCGTCGGCGGCCTCGCGGACGTCGGTGGCGTACGCCTCGGCGGCCGTGCGGATCTCGGCGGTCTCGGTGGTGGTGCGTTCGGTGAGGTCGGTGGCGTGCTGTTCGGCCTCGGTGCGGACGCGGTCGGCGTAGGCCTCGGCGCTCTCGCGCTGCTGGGTGGTCTCGTGCCGGGCGAGGGCGCGCAGTTCGCCGGCGGCCTGCTCGGCCTCCGCCCGCACCTGCGCGGCGTAGGTGTCGGCGGCCGTGCGGATCTCGGCGGTCTCGGTGGCGGTGCGTTCGGTGAGGTCGGTGGCGTGCTGTTCGGCCTCGGTGCGGACGCGGTCGGCGTAGGCCTCGGCGCTCTCGCGCTGCTGGGTGGTCTCGTGCCGGGCGAGGGCGCGCAGTTCGCCGGCGGCCTGCTCGGCCTCCGCCCGCACCTGCGCGGCGTGGGCGTCGGCGACCTCGCGGACCTCGGCGGCGGCCTGCTCGGCCTGCGTGCGGGCGGTCTTGGCGGCGGCCAGCTGGTCGGCGGTCTCCTCGCGCTCGCGGCGCAGCCCGGTGGCCGCCTCCTCGTGCTCGCGGCGGCTCTCCTCGCGCAGCGCGTTCGCGGCGGCCTCGGCCTCGGCCCGGGTGCGGGCGGCCTCGGTGTCGGCCTCGGTGCGCACCCGCTCGGCGTCGGCCACCGCGGCGTCCCGCGCCGCGTTCGCCTCGGCCTGCGCCTCGGCGGTCACGGCTTCCGCGGCGGCGTTCGCCTCGGCCCGTACCCGCTGGTCGAACTCGCTTGCCTCGCGCCGGAGTTCGGCGGTCTCGCGCTCGGCGGCGGTGCGGTTCTCGGCGGCCGCGGCCTTGGCGGCGGAGAGTGCGTCCTGACCCTGCTGCTCGGCGGTGGCGGTGATCTTCCCGGCCTCGGCGCGGGCCCGGGCCAGGGTCTGCTCGGCCCGGCCCTGGGTCTCGGCAGCCTGCTCCTGGGCCTGCTCGCGCAGCCGCTCGATCTCGCCCGCCGCGCCCGCGCGCAGCTCGTCCGCGTCGGCCTTGGCCCTGGTGAGCAGTTCCTCGGCGTTCTTCGCCGACTCCTCGATCTGCAGCACCGCCTGCCGGCGGGCCTCGCTGCGGACCCGGTCCGCCTCGGCGGCGGCCTGGGCGCGCAGCTCCTCGGCCTCGGCACGCAGCCGGGCCGCCTCGTCCTGCATCTGCTCGATCCGCTCGCGGATCGCGGCGGCGTCGTCCAGAGCGGCGTTCTGGGCCTGCTCGACGGCGGCCTGGGCCTGCTCGCGCAGGCGCTGCGCCTCGGCGGCGGCCTCGGTGCGGATCCGCTCGGCCTCGGTGGCGGCCTCGCTCCGGGCGGTCTCGGCGTCGTGGTTGGCCCGGCCGAGCACCTCCTCGGCGGTCTTGGCGGCCTTGGCGAGGTGGACGGTGGCGTCCTTGGCGCCGGCCGCCCGGCCCTCCTCCTCGGCCTCGCTGCGCAGACGCTGGGCCTCGGACTCGGCCTGCGCCCGCAGGTCGGCCACGTCCCGCTCGGCCCGGGCGCGCATGTCGGCGATCGCGGCCTCGGCCTCGGCGCGCAGCTCGGCGGCGACCGACTCGGCGGTGGCCCGCAGGCGCTCGCTCTCCTCGGAGGCGGCGGCCTTGGCGGCGTCGGCCTCGGCCTGCCGGGTGGCGGCCGTGGTCCGTACGGTCTCGGCCTCGGCGCGGATCGCGTCGGCTTCCTTCGTGGCCTGGGCCACCATCCGGGCCACCTCGGCCCGGGCGGTCTGCGAGCGCTGCTCGTTGGCGGCCTCACCGTCGGCGACCTTGCGGACGGCGGCGGCCTCGGCGTCGGCCTGGAGCTGCTCGGCGGCCTGCTCGGCCTGGGCGCGCAGCGCGGCGGCCTCGTGGCGGGTGCGCTCCGCCTCGGCGATCGCCTCGGCGCGCAGCCGCTCTATCTCGGCCTTGGCGGCGCCGAGCTGCTGCTCGGCCCGGGCCTGTTCGGCGGCGGCCTGCTCCTTGAGCCGGCCGATCTCGCCCTGTGCGACGGCCAGCTGCTGCTCGGCCGCGGCATGGGCGGCGGCCAGCTCCTGCTGGGCCTGGCCGCGGGCGGCGTCCACGTCCGCGGCGGCCTGGGCGCCGGCCTGCTGGGCCTGCTCGGAGGCGGCACGCAGCAGGCGTTCGGCGTCGGTCTGGGCCCGCTGGAGGGCGGCCTCGGCGGCGGCGTGGGCCTCGCCGCGGGCGGCGTCCACATCGGCGGCGGTCTGGGCGCGGGCCTGGTCGGACAGGGCGACGGCCTCCGCGCGGGCGGCGGCGACCATCCGCTCGGCCTCGACGCGGGCCTCCTGGAGGAGGCGCTGGGCCTCCTGCTCGGAGCCGGCCCGGGTCTGCTCGGCCCAGCCGTTGACGTGCTGCTCGGCGGAGCGGCGCAGCTCGGCGAGCTCGTCCTCCAGCTGGCGGCGGCGGGCGGTGAGCTCGGCCTCCAGACGGGCGGTGCGCTCGGCGGCCTCGGCCATGATCCGCTGGGTCGCGGCCTGGGAGTCGCGCAGCTGACGCTCGGCGTCGGCGCGCAGCTGCTGGGCCTGCATCTCGGCGGTGCGGAGCATCTGCTCGGCCTGGCCGGAGACGGCGTCGAAGGCGCGCGGCTGGGCGAGCATGCGACGGGACTCGTGCAGCTTCGCCCGGAGCACCTCCACCTGGTAGGCGAGGTCTTCGGCATGCTCGGCTGCCTTGTCCCGCTCCTTCCGAGTCCGACCCATCTCGGCCTCGAACTGGGAGAGGTGATCGTCAGCCTCGTAGCGGTCGTTGCCCCGCACTCCGCGGTCCCATCCATCTCCTGGTCGCGTCCTCGACCCGGCCGGTCCGGGGCGCCCGTTTCCGGGGTGCCGGTCCGACTGGTCCTTGCATCCGCGGCAGGTGGACGACCCCTCGCCAATCCGGGGCCGCCCGCCGCGGTCGTCGGAGTCCGGGGCGCGGAAGCGCGGCGGTGCCGCGTTCCCCCGTCCGAGTGGACTCCTGGGCGAACTCTTGCCTTGTGGAGAATGGTGACAGATCCGTCTTGCGACTGTTCAGCCGTGCCCGCGTAATGGACTCCCCTTGCGACGGGCCGACCGCTGGAGGGCGAACGGGCCTGTCTTCGGCCGTGCCCGTCGCCTCCGTCCCCCGGAGTCGTCGCGCACCTGGGCATTGTAGTGGGCGCGCACGGCGGGGGAACGGCCGCATGGGGGTTTTCCGGCTGTTCCGGCCAGGTTACTGACGGGTCATGACCGTAAGGCCCGTCGGATGCCGCCCGGGCGCGCGACACCCTGGGGGCACTCCGGTGGACGATCAGTGCTCCTCGTCGGCGCTCTCGGCGCCCTGGGCGCTGTGGGCGTTCTGCGCGGACGTGACCAGCTCGGTCAGCACGCCGCCGCAGTCCTTCGGGTGCAGGAAGGTGATCCGCGAGCCCATCGAGCCGATCCGCGGCTCGTCGTAGAGGACCCGGACACCCTTGCCGCGGATGGCCTCGGCGTCGCCGTCCACGTCGGCGGTGCCGAAGGCGATGTGGTGCACGCCCTCGCCGTTCTTCTCCAGCCACTTGGCGACGGTGGAGTCGGGCCGGGTGGGCTCCAGCAGCTGGAGGTAGGAGGCGCCGCCGTCGTCGGTCCCGTTGATCCTGAGCATGGCCTCGCGGACGCCCTGCTCCTCGTTGACCTCGGAGTGGAAGACCTCGAAGCCGTAGGTGGCGCGGTAGAACTCGACCGTCTTGTCGAGGTCTCGGCAGGCGATGCCGATGTGGTCGATTCGGGTCAGCACGGCAACCTCCGGGTGGTTGGGGACAAGGGTGGCACCAAGTGCAGCGCATGGCCCGCGGCGGACGCCAGCGTCGGACGTGCGAGCCTGCTCACACGCTGCGGGGTTCACCCGGACCGCATCGGCACGGTGTTGACTGGAGGGTGCCAGTGCGCTCGATCACACCGTCGCTCCGGTGACGGGCGGGTAACAGGTCAGTACATTGAGCGCATCCTCACCTGGCCACGACGTGCGAAGGGGCCCGTCCCATGACCAACACCACCTCTGTGATCGTTGCCGGTGCACGGACCCCGATGGGGCGCCTGCTCGGATCCCTCAAGGGCTTCTCCGGCGCCGAGCTCGGCGGCGTCGCCATCAAGGCCGCCCTGGAACGGTCCGGCATCACGGGGGACCAGGTCCAGTACGTGATCATGGGCCAGGTGCTGCAGGCCGGCGCGGGCCAGATCCCGGCCCGCCAGGCCGCCGTCAAGGCCGGCATCCCGATGAACGTGCCCGCCCTGACCATCAACAAGGTCTGCCTCTCCGGCCTGGACGCCATCGCGCTGGCCGACCAGCTGATCCGCGCCGGCGAGTTCGACATCGTCGTGGCCGGTGGCCAGGAGTCGATGACCAACGCCCCGCACCTGCTGCCCAAGTCCCGCGAGGGCTTCAAGTACGGCGCGATCGAGATGCTGGACGCCATGGCGTACGACGGCCTCACCGACGCCTACGAGAACATCCCGATGGGCGAGTCCACCGAGAAGCACAACACCCGCCTGGGCATCCCGCGCGACGTGCAGGACCAGATCGCGGCCGCTTCCCACCAGCGGGCCGCCAAGGCGCAGGCCGACGGCGTCTTCGACGCCGAGATCGCCCCGGTCGCCATCCCGCAGCGCAAGGGCGAGCCGGTCCTGTTCACCCAGGACGAGGGCATCCGCGCGGACACCACCGTCGAGGGCCTGGCCAAGCTGCGCCCGGCCTTCACCAAGGACGGCACGATCACCGCCGGCACCTCCTCGCAGATCTCCGACGGCGCCGCCGCGGTGGTCGTGATGAGCAAGGCCAAGGCCGAGGAGCTGGGCCTGACCTGGATCGCCGAGATCGGCGCGCACGGCAACGTGGCCGGCCCGGACAACTCGCTGCAGTCGCAGCCGTCCAACGCGATCAAGCACGCGCTGGCCAAGGAGGGCCTGGAGGTCGCCGACCTCGACCTGATCGAGATCAACGAGGCGTTCGCGGCCGTCGCGTACCAGTCGACCAAGGACCTGGGCGTCTCCTCGGACATCGTCAACGTCAACGGCGGCGCCATCGCGCTCGGCCACCCGATCGGCATGTCCGGCGCCCGCGTGGTGCTCAGCCTGGCGCTGGAGCTGCAGCGCCGCGGCGGCGGGGTCGGCGCGGCCGCGCTGTGCGGCGGCGGCGGTCAGGGCGACGCGCTCATCGTGCGCGTCCCGAAGGCCTGATCAGCTGATCTGAACTTCGGGGCTGCGGACCGCCACAAGCGGTCCGCAGCCCCTTCGGCATCCGCATCCGCGCTAGGAGCTCCTGATGATCGATGTCGCCACGCTGGTCGAGCAGGCCCGGCAGGGCCGGCCGCGGGCCGTCGCCCGGCTGATCACGCTGGTCGAGAACGCCGCCCCGCAGCTACGGGAGGCCATGGCCGCGCTCGCGCCGTACACCGGCCAGGCCTACACCGTCGGCCTGACCGGCTCGCCGGGAGTCGGCAAGTCCACCTCCACCTCGGCGCTGGTCTCCGCCTACCGGCGGCTCGGCAAGCGGGTCGGCGTCCTGGCCGTCGACCCGTCCTCGCCGTTCTCCGGCGGCGCGCTCCTGGGCGACCGGGTCCGGATGCAGGACCACGCCACCGACCCCGAGGTGTTCATCCGCTCGATGGCCACCCGCGGCCACCTCGGCGGGCTCTCCTGGACGGCCCCGCAGGCGCTGCGAGTACTCGATGCGGCCGGCTGTGAGGTCATCCTCGTCGAGACCGTCGGGGTCGGGCAGTCCGAGGTCGAGATCGCCGCCCAAGCCGACACCACCGTGGTGCTCCTCGCCCCCGGAATGGGCGACGGCATCCAGGCCGCCAAGGCCGGGATCCTGGAGATCGGCGACGTCTTCGTCGTCAACAAGGCCGACCGGGACGGCGCCGACGCCACCGCCCGGGAACTCAACCACATGCTGGGCCTCGGCGAGGCCCGCGAGGCGGGCGACTGGCGCCCGCCGATCGTGAAGACCGTCGCCGCCCGCGGCGAGGGCGTGGACGAGGTGGTCGAGGCGCTCGAGAAGCACCGCGCCTGGCTCGAGGAACACGGCGAACTCGCGGTCCGGCGCCGCCGCCGGGCCGCCGAGGAGATCGAGGCCATCGCCCTGGCCGAACTGCGCGCCCGCATCGGCGACCTGCGCGGAGACCGACACCTGGCCGCCCTGGCCGAACGCGTCGCCAACGGCGAACTGGACCCGTACGGCGCAGCCGACGAACTCGTCGCGGGCCTGACCACGAGCTGAGCCGGTCCTTTCGCCGCGGTTTCACGTCGCCGCCCCGCCGGACGGGTCCGGCGGGGCGGCGGGGCGGCTGTGGAGCCTACGGGCGGCCGCGGAGGCCGCGGAGGTGTTCGGCGATGGGGGCGAGGGCCGCGAACATGGCGTCCAGCTGGTCCGGGGTGAAGCGGTCGATGAAGTGGGCCCGGACGCTGCGTACGTGGTCCGGGGCGACGCGCTGCATGGTTTCCCAGCCCTGCTCGGTGAGGTGGGCGTAGAGGCCGCGGCGGTCGCCGGGGCACTCCTGGCGGAGGACCAGGCCGGCGTTCTCCATGCGGGTGATCTGGTGGGAGAGGCGGCTCTTCGACTGCAGTGTGGCGGTCGCGAGGTCGGTCATCCGCATGCGGCGGTCGGGGGCCTCGGAGAGCACGACCAGGATCTCGTAGTCGTTGATCGCCAGGTTGTGGGGCTGGAGTTCGCGGCTGAGCTGGTAGTCGAGCAGCTTGGCGACCTCCAGATGGGCGCGCCACATCCGCTGCTCCCTGGCGGTCAGCCAGGGAGTCTCCTCCTCGGGCTGCGACGGAGGGTTGTCCGCAGTGTCGATTGTGTGCGTATCCATGGGATCCAGCATAGCCGATTTAGTTCAATCTTGTACAAGTTTACAGGCCGAAACGCCGACCGAGGTCGCCCAGGTTACCCAGACCCGGCATGTTGGGGTTGCCGCCGCCGTGGCCGGCCGTGCCCGGCTGGGACGGCACCCCGCCGACCGGGACGCCCGCCTCGGCGCCGACGTGGCCGACCGCCCGATCCGCCATCAGTTTCTCGCTGGACTGCAGCAGTACCTGCCCGGCGCCGATGAACTCGAACTGGTGCTCCTCGCCGGAGGCGCCGCCGATGCCGGTCAGCCGCCGGATGCCGCCGATCAGTCCGTGCATGTAGTCGTGGTCGTAGTGGTGGCACGGCGCCGGGCAGTCCGCCCAGCCGACCAGGGCCTGCGGGTCCACCCGGATCGGCGGCTCGACGAAGTGCACCGGCCCGTTGGAGGCGGCGACGAAGCGGCCGGTGCCGAGCAGGGTCAGGAAGCCCGGGATGATCGACTGCTTGAGCCGCAGCGTCGGGTCGAAGGCGAGCAGGTTGCCGGAGCGGACGGTCAGGTTGCCGTCCTCCAGGTCGTACGAATTGAGGTCGAACGCCCGGTCGGCCAGCAGCAGCTTGCCGCGGCCCTCGGCGACCACCCAGTCCGACGCGTGCATCGGCGAGTTGAAGTGCTGCCCGAGCATCCGGTCGACCATTCCGGCGCCGACGCCCTTGAAGGTGATGTCGCCGTAGTAGGCGATCATCTTGCCCTTCTGCAGGAAGTAGGACCCGTTCAGCTCAACCGAGAAGGCGTACGGGTTGACGTTGTCGTTGACCGGCAGGCTGTACACGTCGTGCACCACCGGGCCGGCGCCGCCCTGGGTGGTCGGCAGCGGGGCGATCGGGCCGCCGAACTGCTCCTGGGCGTACGGCTGTTGGGGCGGCTGCGGGGGCTGGTTCGGCTGCCCGGGCGGGGGCGTCGGGTACCCGCCCTGCTGCGGGTGGCCGCCCGGCGCCGGGTAGCCCTGCTGCGGGCCGTGGTTCGGCGGGGGAGGCGGCGGCATGACGAAGCCGGGCTGGGTGGGCTGGTCGTGCGGCGACGACCCGTACGGGGGCTGCGGCGGGTAGGACATCAGAGCTTCTCCTCGCTCGCCTGGACGTACACCGCGCCCTGCCCGGACAGCTCCAGCTGGAACGCCTCGCCCGAACCGCGGCCGATCATGTCGCGCCAGCCGAGCGCGGTGGACAGCTTGTTGCGCACGTCGCCGCGGTGCGCCACGTACGCCTGCGGGTCGACGTGCACCGACTGGCCGGGGACGATCGGCAGCTCGAAGACGCCGCCGTGGGCCATCACCGCGACGGAGCCGTTGCCCTCCAGCTTGGTGGTGAACAGGCCCTGCCCGGTGACCTGGCCGCGGACCATGCCCATCACGCCGCCCTGCGCGCCCATGAACATGGTGGACTGCCGCAGCGTGCCCTCGAAGGCGAGCAGCCGGTCCGCCTCGACGTACAGGGTGTCGCCGAACAGGTCGATCACGTGGACGTGGTGGCCGCCGTGGCCGAACATCACCCGGCCCTGGCCCTCGACGCTCATCAGCGGGGTGTCCTCGTTGGCCACCCGGCGGCCGATCATCGACATCACGCCGCCCTGCCCGCCGGTGATGTTCGGCGTGAAGCGGACGTCGCCGCTGTACGCGAGCATCGCGCCGCGCTGGCTGAACAGCCGCTGCCCGGGCACCACCTGGGCCTCGATCATCTTGCCGTTGATCTTCGTGAAGCCCATCAGACGTCACCACCGATGGTGATCTTCTCGGAGGGCTGGACGTACACCAGGCCGTCGCCGGTGAACTCGACCTGGACGGCCTCGCCGCCGCCCTCGCCGATCACCGTGGTCCAGCCCGCGCCCGATTTCAGGCTGCGGTGCAGGTTGCCGGTGTGCGCCACGTACGCGCCCGGGTCCACGCGCAGCGGCATGCTCTTGTCGACCCGCAGGATGATGGCGGGCCCGTTGGAGGTGAGGGCGGCCCAGCCGTGGCCCTCCACCTTGGTGGTGAAGAGGCCGTTGCCGGAGGACATGCCGTTCAGGCCGGTGAAGCTGGTGCCGGTGTGCAGGGTGGACTCGGTGCAGAGCAGGTTGTCCGCCTCGACGTACAGCGCTTCGCCGTTCAGCCTGACCAGGTTGATCTCGGTGGCCTTGTCGGCGAAGTAGCAGGTGCCCTGGCCCTTCACCTCCATGACGGTCATCTTCTCGCCGGTCAGCCGGCGCGCGACCATGCCGCGCAGGCCGTCCCCACCGCCGGTCAGCTTCTTGAAGGTCATCTGCCCGGTGTAGGCGACCATCGAGCCGTGTCTGGCCTTGACGGCGTCGCCGCCCAAGTCGACGGCGAGCACTCGCGATCCCTGGAGTCTGAACTGTGCCACGGCCGCAATCTAGCCGCTGCGGCCGTGGCCCGGGGAGGGTTCGGGGCCAAACCGGTACGGGGCTGCGACAAACGGGCCCGGTCAGCGCCGGGCGTGCGCCCCGTGCCGGTCAGCTCCGCGCGTGCGCCCCGTGCCCGGCGCGCGGGATCGTGCCGGCCGACTGCTCGACCTCCAGCAGCGAGGCCGAGTGGCGCTCCGCCTCGAAGGCCACCACGCCGCCGCGCAGCCCGAACAGGCGCTTGGAGAGCATGATCCAGAGGACCGCCGCGATGTTCAGCAGCAGGGTGCAGATCTTCACCGCGCTGACGTGGTGGCTCAGCTCGTAGCCCTCCAGCGGCAGGAAGGCCGCGGTGGCGACCACCGTCAGGTACTCGGCCCAGCGCTTGTTCAGCCAGAGGCCGACCGCCTCGACGATCTCGATCAGGGCGTACGCCAGCAGCGCGCCCGCGACGATCAGCAGGGTGCTCTTCTTGAAGTCGAAGGTCTTGCGGATCGTCTCGACGATCGGGGCGTGCTCGAGGTCCCAGTGGAAGTGGTCGGTGACCGGCCTGAAGACCGTCAGGTTCTGGTCGAAGACCCGGTGCACCGCGTCCTGGCTGTTGGAGAACTTCCACACGGCCCAGGCGATCACGATGATCAGCAGCCCGCGCAGCACCCGCTCGATGGCGAGGAAGCGCAGGATGAAGAGGTCCCGCAGCGCCTTGCCGCGCGGCACCAGCGGCGCGTTCCCGGCGGGGCCGGAGCCGTGCGGGGCGCCCAGTGCGAAGTCGCCGCAGCGCAGGCAGCGCCAGGCGTCGCCGAGGGCGGTGGCGGCGTGCAGCCGGGAGGCCAGCTCGGGCTCGGTGGGTGCGTAGGTGACGTGGCCGCGCTTGGCGCAGGTCCGGCGGTCCCAGTCGCGCTTGAACATGTGGTGACTACCCCCGTGGCGTGATGCTTCCGGCGCCCGGATCGGTGGGCGCGCGGGCAGCAGGATAGGGGTTCCCGGTGACGGGCGGTCGCGCTCGGTCGTGTTCCGGCACACAGCTGTGACAACGCGGCGGGGCCGCGGCGCCGGTGGGGGCGGGTGCGGTGGCGGCGGCGTGGGCGGGTGTTGTGAGATCGGGCACGGAGTTCGCCCCCGGCCGGGGACTCGGACATGTGCTCGGTGATAATGACCGGAAGGCTTGTGAGTCGCTTCACAAGCGCGCCCACGCCTCCGACCCCCGTATTGAGGTATCCCACGTGAACAGCAGCGCCGTCCACCGCCTGCGCCTGGTCTCCGGCCCCGAAGGGGTCTCGTTCATCCTGCTGCTGATCTGCTCGGTACTGAAGCGGACGACCTCCTTCGACGCCGTCCCGGTGATGGGCATGGTCCACGGGATCCTGTTCATCCTGTACGCGATCTTCTGGATCCAGGCCTGGCAGACGCAGAAGTGGGACGCCAAGCGCGGCATCCTGCTGTTCGTCCTCTCGGTGCTGCCCACCGGCGGCTTCTTCGCCGAGCGGATGCTCGGCCGCGAGGAGCGCGGAGAGCTGAAGCCGGCCACCGCCTGAGCCCAGCCTTGAGCCGCAGCCCTGAGCCGCAGCCGCGATCCGCAGTCGCGATCCGCAGTCGTGATCCGGGGCGCGGACGGTCGACAGGCTGCCACGGCCTCCTCTCCCAAAGGGCCGCGGCAGCCTGTCGCCGTTTCTTACCGGGGGTGGCTCGCGCCGGGTGCGGCTAGTTGACGTTCACGCCGCTCCAGGCCGCCGCGACCGCCTTGTACTCGGTGCTGGTCGCGCCGTACAGGTCGGTGGCGGCCTTCAGGGTCGCCGTGCGGGCGGCCTTGTAGTTGGTGGTGGAGGTCATGTAGACGGTCAGGGCGCGGTACCAGATGGCCGCCGCCTTGGTCCGGCCGATGCCGGTCACCGTCGAGCCGTTGGAGGTCGGGCTGTTGTAGCTGACCCCGTTGATCACCTTGGCGCCGCTGCCCTCGGAGAGCAGGTAGAAGAAGTGGTTGGCGACGCCGGAGGAGTAGTGGACGTCCTTGTTGCCGACGGTGGAGGACCAGTAGTCGGCCGAGGCGCCGTCCTTGGACGGCTTGTCCATGTAGCGCAGCGGGGTGCCGTTGCCGTTGATGTTGAGCTTCTCGCCGATCAGGTAGTCCGGCGGGTCGGAGGGCAGGTTGGCCGACCACTCGACCATGGTGCCGAAGATGTCCGAGGTGGCCTCGTTGAGGCCGCCGGACTCGCCCGAGTAGTTCAGGCCGGCGGTGGCGGAGGTGACGCCGTGGCTCATCTCGTGGCCGGAGACGTCGATGGCGGTCAGCGGGTGGGTGTTGCCCGAGCCGTCGCCGTAGGTCATGCAGAAGCAGGAGTCGTCCCAGAACGCGTTGACGTAGTTGGTGCTGTAGTGGACCCGGCTGGCGGCGCCGACGCCGTTGTTCTTGATGCCGCTGCGGCCGAAGGTGTTCTTGTAGAAGTCCCAGGTGGCCGCGGCGCCGAACTGGGCGTCCACGGCGGCGGATTCGCGGTTGGACGGCGAGCCGTTGCCCCAGGAGTTCGTGGTGTTGGCGAACAGCGTGCCGCTGCCCGAGGTGCCGCCCTTGAGGTCGGTGGTGGACTGGTTGCCCCGGGTGGCGTCCTTGAGCTGGTAGTTCGAGCCGCTCTGGGTGGTGGTCAGCGTGACGGTGCCGACGTTGACGCCCTTGCCGGTGCCGGTCGCGGTCTGCACGTGCTCCTGGCTGGAGAGCACCTGGCCGGTGGCGGCGTCGGTGACGACCTCCTGGCGGCTCGGGGTGCCGTCCGCCCGCTCGCCCGTGACCGTCGTGCGGTGGGCCAGGCGCGGGGCGCCGTCGGTGGCCCAGACGACCAGCTCGGTCGCGTCGGCGCCGTCGACCCGGGTGAGCGCGGCCTCGTCCTCGTCGGCGGCGGTGCCGACCGTCGCGCGCACCGCGGCGGTGGCCCGCTCGGCGGCCTGGCCCGCGGCGAGGCCCGGGGTCAGGTCGGGCACGGACAGCCGGCCGGCGAAGGCGCGGTCGACCGAGCCCACCGATCCGTCGGCCTTCTGGTGGACGACCAGGTCGCCGCCGATCACCGGCAGGCCGGCGTAGGTCCGCTCGTACCGAAGGTGGCGGGTGCCGTCCCGGTCCACCACCACGTCCTTGGGGACCAGCTTCTCCTGGCCGCCGAGGGCGAGGGCCTGGGCGACCGGGGCGCTCTGGCCGGCGGCCAGCGCGAGCAGCGCGGACTGCTGCTGCTCCGGTGCGGGGGCGGCGGCCTGGGCGGCGGGGACGGCGGCGATCTGGACGACGCCGGCCAGCAGGGCGGTGGCGGAGAGTACAGCTCCGACAGTCAGCTTTCGCTTCACGTACGGGGGTTCCTTCCACGAGACCCGCGGGTGCGTGCGGGTGCGCCTCGTACCGGGGCGCCGGGGTTGGCACCGTGGGGCGGTAGGGCGCGGACGTGCCGGTCCCGTGCGGTTCCTGACGCTCCGCCGGAATGGGTGGGGGTGGCGGAGGTCGGACGGGACTTGGTCAGAAGCATGACAATTTCTGGCAGGGATGGACAGGCCGCGTCCGGGGATTGGCCAGGAACCGCCAGTCCCGGTACGGATGGTTCGGCTGCCGTCGGTTGCCCGGTATGGGCGGTTCGTCCTGCCTGGCGGAACCCCGCCAACCGGACCGACGTGGCAACTCAACGGCCCTGGCCCGGAACGGGCGGACGCCCGGGGCCTGTCCTCCGACGGGCCCCGGGCGTCCGGATCGCTTGCGCGGTGCGTCAGTTGACGTTGACCGCGGTCCAGGTCGCGGCGACGGCGCTGTACTCGGCGCTGCTCGCGCCGTACAGGTCGGTCGCCGCCTTGAGGGTGGCGGTGCGGGCGGCCGCGTAGTCGGTGCTGGAGGTCATGTAGGTGGTCAGCGCCTTGTACCAGACCTGAGCGGCCTTGTCCCGGCCGATGCCGGCGAGGGTGGAGTTGTTGTAGGTCGGGCTGTTGTAGTTGACGCCGTTGATGGTCTTGGCGCCGCTGCCCTCGGCGAGCAGGTAGAAGAAGTGGTTGGCCACGCCGGAGGAGTAGTGGACGTCCAGGTTGCCGACCGAGGACGACCAGTAGTCGGCCGAGGCGCCGTCCTTGGACGGCTGGTCCATGTAGCGCAGCGGCTTGCCGTCACCGTTGATGTTGATCAGCTCACCGATCAGGTAGTCCGGCTTGTCGGCGGGCAGGTTGGCGTAGAACTCGACCATGGTGCCGAAGATGTCCGAGGTGGCCTCGTTGAGGCCGCCGGACTCGCCCGAGTAGTTCAGGCCGGCGGTGGCGGAGGTGACGCCGTGGCTCATCTCGTGGCCGGCCACGTCCAGCTCGGTCAGCGGGTGGGTGTTGCTGGTGCCGTCGCCGTAGGTCATGCAGAAGCAGGAGTCGTCCCAGAACGCGTTGACGTAGTTCTTGCCGTAGTGGACCCGGCTGGCGGCGCCGACGCCGTTGTTCTTGATGCCGCTGCGGCCGAAGGTGTTCTTGTAGAAGTCCCAGGTGGCCGCGGCGCCGAACTGGGCGTCCACGGCGGCCGACTCCGCGTTGGAGGCCAGGCCGTTGCCGAAGCTGTCGGTCGAGTTGGCGACCAGGGTGCCGGAGCCGGAGGTCCTGCCCTTCAGGGTGTAGGTGGCCTGGCCGCCGCGCGAGGCGTCCTTCAGCTGGAAGCTGGTGCCGCTCTGGGTGGTGGTCAGCGGGACGGTGCCGACGAAGACGCCCTTGCCGGTGCCGGCGGCGGTCTGCACCTCCTCGTGGGTGGAGAGCACCTGGCCGCTCGCCGCGTCGGTGACCAGCAGCTGGCGGCTCGGGGTGCCGTCGGCGCGCTCGCCCTCGACGGTGGTGCGGTACGCCAGGCGCGGGTTGCCGTCGGTGGCCCAGACCACCAGCTCGGCCTTGCCGGTCTGGTGCACCGCCGTCAGCGGCGCCTCGTCCGCGTCGGCGGTGATGCCGACGGTGGCCTGCACGGCGCCGGTCGCCTGGGCGGCGGCCTTGTCGGCGGGGATCTGCGGGGTGAGGCTCGGCGGGGCGATCGTCGCGCCGGTGGCCTTGTCGACGGAGGTGGTCGAGCCGTCCGCCTTCTGGTGCACGACGAGGTCGCCGCCCAGGACCGGGAGTCCGGCGAAGGTGCGCTCGTAACGGAAGTGACGGGTGCCGTCGGCGTCCACCAGGGCGTCCTTGGCGACGAGCTGCTCCTGGCCGCCCAGGGCCAGGGCGTGCGCCACCTTGCCGGCCTGGCTGTTCGCCAGGGCGATCAGGTCGGCGGTCCGGGAGTGCGGGGCCGGGTCCGCGATGGCCGCGGTACCGGCCTGGACAACGCCGGTGAGCAGGGCGGTGGCGGAGAGTACGGCGACTGCGGCGAGCTTTCGCTTCACGGACGAGTCCTTCCGGGAAACCGCGTGTGGGCGCGGTCGCGCCGCGTCCCGGGGGCCGGGGTCGGCACCTGAGGGGCAGGACGGGCACTGACGTGCAGGACCCCGAGCGGTCGAGCGGCTGGCCACCGGTGGGTGGGGGTGGTGGCTGCCGGACGGGGTTGGCGGAAAGCATGACAATCGAGCAAATCAAATGACAGGTCTTGCTCATGAATTGGCCAAGTCCCGCCAGGATGAAGGATTGTGAACGGACGGACGAAAGGGATGAATCACCCCGCCTTTCGGCGGGTTGCGGTCCGAATCGAGGCCCGCCGGCCCGGGGTTGACGCGATCGGCGGTCAACCCCGGTGTGCCGCACGCGTGTTGCCGCCAGTTCACACTGGCGCAATGTCCTGGTATGGACCTGGCGGTCCGATTGGCGGGATCCCGCCACGTGTTGCGCTTGTCCACCATCAGGACGGCTGGTAGCACGCGTCCCATCCGCCGGTACGGTAAGGAGGTGGCCAAGCCCCTCGCTCTCGACTTCGACCCGATCGCCCGCGCCGACGAGCTGTGGACCCGCCGCTGGGGCGGAGTCCCCTCGATGGCGGCGATCACCTCGATCATGCGCGCCCACCAGATCCTGCTCTCCCGGGTGGACGCGGTGCTCAAGCCGTACGGGCTGACCTTCGCCCGCTACGAGGCGTTGGTGCTGCTGACCTTCAGCCGGACCGGCGAGCTCTCGCTCTCCAAGATCGGCGAGCGGCTCATGGTCCACCCGACCAGCGTGACCAACACCGTCGACCGCCTGGAGCGGGCCGGCCTGGTCGCCCGCCGCCCCAACCCGCTGGACGGCCGCGGCGTGCTGGCCGCGATCACCGAGCGCGGCCGCGAGGCGGTCGAGGAGGCCACCCGCGAGCTCATGGCGATGGAGTTCGGGCTGGAGGAGTACGGCCCCGAGCAGTGCCGCCAGGTGTTCGAGCTGCTCAAGCCGCTGCGGATCGCGGCCGGCGACTTCTCCGAGCCGGACGAGGGGGCTGCGAAGGAGCAGGCGTGAGGGCGGCTACCCTCGTGGGAGCGGTGCGCGGATCCGGGCGTACCGGCCGAAAAAGCCGAGCGAGGCGAGGAAGAGTATGAAGGCGACCCCCCTGCTGGGCTGGTACCGGGCCCTGGCCATTGCGACCGGTGTGGCACTGCTGGTGTTCTGCGGCTTCATGGTCGCGAAGTACGGCTTCAGCACGGCCGAGGACGTGACCACCTACGTCGCGATGCTGCACGGCTACCTGTACATCGGGTACTTCGTGGTGACCTTCCTGCTCGGGCAGAAGCTGAAGTGGCCGCTCGGCCGACTGGTGCTGACCCTGGCGGCGGGCTGCATCCCGTTCCTCTCCTTCGTCTTCGAGCGCAAGGTGGCCGGCGAGGCCGCCGCGAAGCTGGCGGCGGGCACCGGCGCCCGCCAGCCGGCCGGCGTCTGAACCGGGAGCCCGCACGAGGGCCCCTCCCCCCGCCGCGGGGGAGGGGCCCTCGGCGTTTCGCGGGGCGGGCCCTCGGCGGCCGTGGGCCTCGGCCGTTCGCGAGGCCCTCGGCGTTCGTGGGCCACCGGGGCGGTTTCCCGGTCTTTCGCGGCCGTCATCCGTCGACAAGTACTAGGACGTCCGAGTAAATTAGTAGGACGTCCTAATAGCTGTGCCGCCCCGTCGCCGTGGCGGCCGTACGGAGCGGAGTTCGGGCCATGGACGCCGAGGAGATCGAGCGCGGACGGCAGCGCTGGCAGCAGCGGTACGACAAGGCCCGCCGGCGGGACGCGGACTTCACCACGCTCTCCGGCGACGAGGTCGAGCCGGTCTACGGCCCGCCCGCCGGGCAGGCCTACGAGGGCTTCGAGCGGATCGGCTGGCCGGGCGAGTACCCGTACACCCGCGGCCTGCACCCGACCGGCTACCGGGGCCGCACCTGGACCATCCGCCAGTTCGCCGGCTTCGGCAACGCGCAGCAGACCAACGAGCGCTACCGGATGATCCTGGACGCGGGCGGCGGCGGCCTCTCGGTCGCCTTCGACATGCCCACCCTGATGGGCTACGACTCGGACGACCCCAAGTCGCTCGGCGAGGTCGGCCACTGCGGCGTGGCCATCGACTCGGCCGCCGACATGGAGGTGCTGTTCAAGGGCATCCCGCTCGGCGAGGTCACCACCTCGATGACGATCAGCGGCCCGGCCGTCCCGGTCTTCTGCATGTACCTGGTCGCCGCCGAGCGCCAGGGCGTCGACCCGGCGGTGCTCAACGGCACCCTGCAGACGGACATCTTCAAGGAGTACATCGCGCAGAAGGAGTGGCTCTTCGCCCCCGAGCCGCACCTGCGTCTGATCGGCGACCTGATGGCCTACTGCGCCGAGGGCATCCCCGCGTACAAGCCGCTGTCCGTCTCCGGGTACCACATCCGCGAGGCCGGGGCGACGGCCGCGCAGGAGCTGGCGTACACCCTCGCGGACGGCTTCGGCTACGTCGAGCTGGGCCTGTCCCGGGGCCTGGACGTGGACGTCTTCGCGCCCGGCCTGTCCTTCTTCTTCGACGCGCACCTGGACTTCTTCGAGGAGATCGCCAAGTTCCGCGCCGCGCGCCGGATCTGGGCCCGCTGGATGCGCGACCGCTTCGGCGCGAAGACCGACAAGGCGCAGTGGCTGCGGTTCCACACCCAGACCGCCGGCGTCTCGCTCACCGCGCAGCAGCCGTACAACAACGTGGTCCGCACCGCCGTCGAGGCGCTGGCCGCGGTGCTCGGCGGCACCAACTCGCTGCACACCAACGCCTTGGACGAGACCCTGGCGCTGCCCTCCGAGCAGGCCGCCGAGATCGCCCTGCGCACCCAGCAGGTGCTGATGGAGGAGACCGGCGTCGCCAACGTGGCCGACCCGCTGGGCGGTTCCTGGTACGTCGAGGCGCTGACCGACCGGATCGAGCAGCAGGCCGAGGCGATCTTCCAGCGGATCCTGGACAAGGGCCGCGAGGACCACGAGATCGGCCCGATCACCTCCGGCATCCTGCGCGGCATCGAGGAGGGCTGGTTCACCGGCGAGATCGCCGAGGCGGCCTTCCAGTACCAGCAGTCGGTGGAGAAGGGCGACAAGCGCGTGGTCGGCGTCAACTGCCACCCGGGCAGCGTCACCAAGGAGCTGGAGATCCTGCGGGTCAGCCACGAGGTCGAGCGCGAGCAGGTGCGCGTGCTGGGCGAGCGCAAGGCGGCCCGGGACGAGGCGGCCGTGCGGGCCGGGCTGGACGCCATGCTGGCGGCGGCGCGCTCCGGCGAGTCGATGATCCCGCCGATGCTGGACGCGGTGCGCGCCGAGGCGACGCTGGGCGAGATCTGCAACGCGCTGCGGTCGGAGTGGGGGACGTACCAGGAGAACGCGACGTTCTGACCGCGCTCACCGCCCCGAGCGCCCCGAGCACGCTGGAGCGCCCCGAGCCCCCGAGCGCCCCGGGCGCCCGGAGGTGAGTGGGCGAGGGGGCGAGCGGACGAGCCGCAGCCGCCCGTACGGAGTCGTCCGTACGGGCGGCTGCGTCGTGTCCTCAGCAGGTGGTGAGCGGTCCCAGCAGCAGGTCGGTGAAGCGGCGGGTCCAGTCGGGGGTGATCGGCTCGCCGCTGACCAGGACGCGGTGTTCGACGGTGCCCGCGATGGTGTCGAAGATGATGTCGACCTCCTCGCGGGCGGACTCGGCGTCGGTGTCCGCCTCGAGTTCGCCGCGCGCCTGTGCAGCCGCCCGGCCCTGGCGGACCAGCCGCTTCTGCGGGTCCACGATGGCCTCGCGGATCCGGCGGTGCAGCTGCCGGTCGCGGATGCCCTCGGCGAACAGCGCGAGCAGTGAGGCCTGGGTCTCGGGGCGGGCCAGCAGGTCGGCGAACTGGGCCACCACGGCCTCGATGTCGGCCCGCAGGCTGCCGAGGTCGGGCATCACCAGGTCGTCGAAGAGGGTGGCGACGGCGTCGACCACGAGCTCGTTCTTGGACGGCCAGCGGCGGTAGAGGGTGGTCTTGGCGACTCCGGCCCGGCTCGCCACGTGGCCCATGGTCATTCCGCCCCAGCCGAGTTCGGCGAGGGCCTCGCGGGTGGCGTCGAGGATCGCGCGGTCGGCGGCGGCACTGCGCGGGCGGCCCTTGGCGCGGGCGGCGCCGGCGGCCTCGGGGGCCGGGCTCGCCGGGGCCGTGCACGGGGGGACCGTGCTCTCCGGGCTCGGGTGGGGCTGGGGGGCCGGCACCGGGCCTCCTTGCGCTTTACTGGTAAGTAACTTGGGCGGGGCTGGTAACGGTAGCGACTGTTGGCCGATTCGGGCAGCCGGGCCACCCGGGAAAGTGGGGCAGCTCACGTCCCCGAACCGCCGGTGGGGCTTGCGGCCGGGGCACCGGATCCAGTTACGCTACGACTCGTAGCGAAAGAGCAGGAAAGCCAGTGACAACCAGGCGCCGCAACCGTGGGACGGGAGCGGCGCGGGCGCGGGTGGGGATCCGCGCCGAACGGTCCAGGCTACCGGGGGACGGGTACGACGCCCGGGAACCCGCGCCGCGCGGCCCGCGCGGAGCGACTTTCCCGAGGATGGTGCCCGCGAGCAGTGCGGACGGGGGAGGATAGTGCCATGCAGCCACGGAATTCGCGTCCCAACAGCTCCGCCCTGCGCGGCGCGGTCGACCTCGCCGCAGTGAAGGCGGCCGGCGAGGCCGCCCAGAAGGCCGAGCAGGCCCGGGCCGAGCGGGCCCGCCAGACGGCCGCCGCCGAAGCGGCCGGTGTCGCCCCCGCCCAGCCCGCGCACCCGCTCGTCATCGACGTCACCGAGGACACCTTCGAGACCGAGGTCGTCCAGCGCTCCACCGAGGTGCCGGTCGTCATCGACTTCTGGGCCGAGTGGTGCGGCCCCTGCAAGCAGCTCAGCCCGGTCCTGGAGGACCTGGCCGAGGAGTACGCCGGCCGCTTCGTGCTCGCCAAGATCGACGTGGACTCCAACCAGCTGCTCGCCCAGCAGTTCGGCATCCAGGGCATCCCGGCCGTGATGGCCGTGGTGGCCGGCCAGCTGGTGCCGCTGTTCCAGGGCGCGGAGAGCGCCGCCAACATCCGCAAGGTGCTGGACCAGCTGATCCTGGTCGCCGAGCAGCGCTTCGGCGTGGCCGGCGGCGCGGCCGCCCCGGGCGAGGCCCCGGCCGCCGCCCCGCAGCGCCCCGAGGACCCGGCGCTGGCCGCCGCGCACGACGCGCTGGACGCCGGCGACCTGGGCGGCGCCATCCAGGCGTACAAGAACGTGCTGACCGAGGAGCCGGGCAACACCGAGGCCAAGCTGGGCCTGGCCCAGGCCGAGCTGCTGCAGCGGATCGAGGGCCTGGACCTGCAGGCCGTCCGGGCGGCGGCCGCCGCCGACCCGAAGAACGTCGGGATCCAGCTCCAGGCGGCCGACCTGGACCTGGTCGGCGGCCACGTCGAGGACGCCTTCGGGCGTCTGGTGGACACCGTCGGGCGGACGGCCGGCGAGGACCGGGACACCGCCCGGCTGCGCCTGCTGGAGCTGTTCGAGGTGATCGGGTCGGACGACCCGCGGGTCACCGCGGCTCGTACGGCGCTGGCGCGCGTGCTGTTCTGAGCCCGGTTCGGGCGCGGCGCGCGTCCGGTTCGGGTCTGGTTCGGGCCTGATGCCGGCCCGGTTCGGGCGCGGTTTCGGCCGCCGGCTGGCACGGTGGATGACCTGCGGTGTCGCCAGGTGATTTGCCGACAATCCGGTCAACCGGACAGAGGTTTACCAAATCTTGATTTCACCCGTGGGTGGTCACCGTACGTGACCACCCACGGGTGTTTCGTTAGTGTTTCCGGCAAATTTCGCCGTCACGTTTCCTTCAAGGCGTCACACATGGTGCAAATCGGGCTCAGTTCATGATCGACGCCACTCAATGTTGCATTACCCGTCAGTAAGGCACCCCTTGTGCTTCGCCCGGGATTCAAGCAGCATCGGCGTCGCCCGGTCCCAGACTCCACACCCTCCGACAGTCCGTCGGTGACGCGGAGCGCGGGATCCCCACCGGGCGATCCGCCGACCCCGGTCGGCGGTAGGGAGGGCAGGGGGGTATCCGCGGTCCCACGGCGGTTCCTGTCCTTCGACCGGCCGCGCGGCCCTGCGCGGTCGCTGGTTGTCGCTCGGGGGTGATCGCCGATGTCGTCGGTCCTGCCCGCCGCCCCACAAGGTCGGCCGGCGCTTGGCCGGGAGGGCCGCTGTACGCGGGCCACTCCCGCGTCCGCCGACGCCCGAGGCGCTCTCCGCTACCGAGGACGTAGCTCTCTCCCATCCCAGGCCCCCACCGGCGCGGGACGCGCCGCCGGGGAGCCGGAGATGTACGTCCTAGAAGGAGGACTCGCATGTCCAAGACCTACGGCAAGACCCGCTGGAAGCGCTTCGCCCTGGTGATGGTGCCGAGCGTCGCGGCCACCGCGATGGTCGGCGTCTCGATCGCCAACAGCGCGCTCGCCGCCTCGTTCAGCATTTCCGGCCAGCAGTTCAAGGTCAGCACCGACCAGCTGCACGGCACCAACTTCGCCCAGTTCGGCTCGGTCGACATCGAGGCGAACGGCAAGCCGCACCCGGTCGCGGTCTCGGCCTTCGACCACGCCGACATCACCAACCTGTGCCAGTCGGTGGTGACCGACCTGTCCGCGTTCGGCCTGGGCAAGATCACCCTGCAGCTGCACGCCGGCACCGAGGCGGGCAAGCCGGTTCAGGCCGACAACCTGCTGATCGACCTGGAGCAGCTGAAGGCGGACGCGACCTTCACCGACATCAACATCGGCCAGGACGCCTCCACCCTCTCCGGCTCGGCCACCCAGGGCTGGACCCCGCACCCGGGCGTCACCAAGGCGGGCGGCGGCGCCGGCCTGCCGACCGGTGCGGTCGGTTTCGCCCAGGCCGCCAAGAAGGCCGACCTGAGCGGCGTTCAGCAGGTCGCCCGGGCCACCTCGGCCGGAACGTTCAAGCTGAACGGCCTGAACCTCGCGCTGAAGAGCGGCGACGGCGCGGGCAACGAGTGCTTCTGAGCCTCGCCTGACGGCACGGCCGCCCGGCGCGCCTGACGGCGTGCCGGGCGCAGTGCCCGATCGACGGGTCCACCCGGAGCCGGGGGCGGCGGACCACCGCCGTCCCCCGGCCCACCCCCAATTGTTCGTCCCTCGTAGCGACATCGAGGAGCTGCACCATGTCCAGCGCAACGGTCGAACCCCGGACCGGCCACCAGAACCCGATCGGGTGGCTCTGGCGGCACTTCCGTGATTTCCGCCGCACCAGGCCCTTCTGGGGTGGCCTGCTGGCCATGATCGCCGGCGTCCCGATCCTCTACTTCCCGTACGCGCACCTGACGTTCGGTGGCCTGACCATCGCGATGTCCACCACGGCCGGCGCCGGATCGCTGATCATCGGCGTCCTGATGATCATCCTCGGTCTGACCGCCTGGTTCCAGCCCGCCGTGCGGGTCTTCAGCGGCATCGCCACCATCCTGCTGACCCTGGTCTCGATCCCGGTGTCCAACCTGGCGGGCTTCGGGCTGTCGCTGCTGCCGGGCCTGATCGGCGGCGGGCTGATGGTCTCCTGGGCGCCGATGCCGGAGCCGAAGGACGATTCGGCGGCCAGGGGCGGACGCCGCCGGGCCAAGGGCGCCGACGTGGCTACGGCGGGTAACGCGGTGGCGGAGAGTGTCGCCACCGAGCAGGCCACCGAGCAGGCCGTCGAGGCGCCCGCAGCGGCGCCCGCCGAGACCGTGGCTGAGACCGCCGCCGAGGCGCCCACCGCCCAACTGCCCGCCCAGGGCGCGCCGCAGGAGCCGGCCGCCGAGGCCGCCGAGCCGACCGCCAAGCCCACCGTCCCGAAGCAGACCGGCGCCGCCGATCCGGAGGGGGCGCGGTGACCGGCCCGGCCGAGCAAGCCGACGGTACGGCCGTCCCGGCGCAACGCTCAGGCCGGCACGCGGCCCCGCGCACGCCCGTACGGGTCCGGCTGAGAGGCCGCGCGCTGGCGATGGCCGCGGTGCCGACCGCGCTGCTGATGGCCGCCGCCTACACGCCCAACCCGGCGCTGGCCGAGTCCGCGGCGGGCAAGCCGTGCGGCAACGCGCCGGTCGCCGTGCCGGACGTCGCGCCGGTCGAGACGCCCGTCCCCAAGACCGAGTTGCCCGAGCCGCCGCCGGGCCCGACCGCCGCGCCGACCACGGCACCGGGGGCGCCCACCTCCGGTCCCTCGACCGGGCCGAGCTCGGTGCCGACCCAGGCCCCGACCCAGGCCCCGACTCACGCTCCGACCGCCGCGCCCACCCCGCAGCCCACCTCGCCGGTCAAGCCGCCGTCCGCCGCGACGCCCGCCACCCAGCCGCCCGCCGCCCGCGCGGCCGCGCAGCCGCAGGCCGCGGCCGCCACCACAGACGCGGTCGCGCCGAGCACGGTCCAGCAGGGCGCCGGAAGCGGTCCGGGCCTGGCGACCCAGGCCGGGCTGATCGACGACATCGTCGGCGGCATCAACCACCTGCTGAACCCGAGCGCCTCGCCGAGCCCGAGTCCGACCCAGGCCCCCAAGCCCGGCACCACCCCGGCCCCGGCCACCACCCCGGCGCCGGCCACCACTCCGGCCCCGCGCGACGGCACCCCGGCCCAGCCCGCGCCCGTCCAGCCGCAGGCCCAGGGCGCCGCGTCGCCGGCAGCCCAGCCCTCGGGCGGCGCGGCCTCGTCGGCGGCGACGCCGAGCGGGAAGGCGAGCCCCAAGGCGACGCCCTCCACGGGTGCGTCGCCCTCAGCGGGCGCCTCCGGTACCGCCTCGCCGACCGCGGGCGCCACCGGCACCCCGTCCGCCTCGCCCACCGCCAACCCCAACTGCGCTGTGGACGCCAGGAGTCTGACCGCCGGCGCGGCCGCCGCCGGGCAGGTCGTCCCGGAGCAGAACTGGACGCTGCAGACCAGTCGGCTCGCCCTGCACGGCGCGGTCTTCCACGGCGTCTACGACGTGAAGACCCCGACGAGGACCAAGCGGGTGCTGAAGTTCGTCGTCGACAGCGTGGACATCGACGATCTCGACATGTCGACCCTGGAAAGCAACGGCGTGACCTTCCACGTCCAGGGCGCCAAGGGGTCCACCTCGACCATGCGCAACGGCCCGGTCACCATGTACGTGGAGCGGCTGTCCGGCCACCTCTCCAAGCTGCTCGGCCTGCCGATCCCGATCGACCTGGGCGAGATCACCCTCACCCCGGACACCCTGCCGCGCTGGCTGTACGACCTGATCGGCGCCATCCCGATCCCGCTGGACCTGGAGCTGACCGGCGTCACCGCCAAGCAGGCCGGCCAGTTCGGCGGCACCCTGCACATCCCGGGGATGCACTTGTTCAACGACGACGCGCCCTACAGCGACAAGTAGCCGACGCCGTAACGCCCGTGGGGCGGCCCTCCGCACAGGAGGACCGCCCCACGGGCGTTCTTGCGGCCTACGGCCCGACGCTCACTCGCCCCGGCTGCCCAGGTGGTGCACCTGCACCATGTTGGTGGTGCCCGGGATGCCGACCGGGACACCGGCGGTGACGATCACGGTCTCGCCCTCGGCGAGCCGGCCCAGCCGCAGCAGCTCACGGTCGACCTGGGCGACCATGGCGTCGGTGGTGGCGACCTGCTCGGTCACGTACGCCTCGACGCCCCAGCTCAGCGAGAGCTGGTTGCGGGTCGCGGAGTCGGGGGTGAACGCGATCACCGGGATCGGCGAGCGGTAGCGGGACAGCCGGCGCGCGGTGTCGCCGGACTTGGTGAACGCGACCAGGGCCTTGCCGTCGAGGAAGTCGCCCAGCTCGCACGCGGCGCGGGCGACCGAGCCGCCCTGGGTGCGCGGCTTGCGGCCAGGGTTGAGCGGCTGCAGGCCCTGGGAGACCAGCTCCTCCTCGGCCTTCTCGCAGATCCGGCTCATGGTGCGGACGGTCTCGACCGGGTACTTGCCGACGCTGGACTCGGCGGAGAGCATGACCGCGTCGGTGCCGTCCAGGATGGCGTTGGCGACGTCGGAGACCTCGGCGCGGGTCGGGCGCGAGGCGTGGATCATCGACTCCATCATCTGGGTGGCGACGATGACCGGCTTGGCGTTGCGGCGGGCCAGCGTGACCAGCTGCTTCTGGACCAGCGGCACCCGCTCCAGCGGGTACTCCACGGCGAGGTCGCCGCGGGCGACCATGATGGCGTCGAAGGCGAGGACGATCTCCTCCATGGCCTCGACGGCCTGCGGCTTCTCGATCTTGGCGATGACCGGCACCCGGATGCCGACCTCGTCCATGACCTCGTGGACGTCCTTGATGTCGTCCGCGTTGCGGACGAAGGACAGCGCGACCATGTCGACGCCCAGGCGGAGCGCGAAGCGCAGGTCGTCCTTGTCCTTCTCGGACAGGGCGGGCACGTTCACGGCCGCGCCGGGCAGGTTGATGCCCTTGTTGTTCGAGAGCACGCCGCCCTCGACCACCACGGTCTTCACCCGCGGGCCGTCGACGCTGACGACCTCCAGGGCGATGACGCCGTCGTTGATCAGGATCGGGTCGCCGGGCTTCACGTCGCCGGGCAGGCCCTTGTAGGTGGTGCCGCAGATGTACTGGTCACCGGGGACGTCCTCGGTGGTGATGGTGAACTCGTCGCCGTTGTCGACGGTCACCGGGCCGTTGGCGAAGGTCGCCAGACGGATCTTCGGACCCTGAAGGTCGGCAAGGACGCCGATGGCCTTGCCGGTGTCCTCCGAGACCTGGCGGACCTTGCGGTACCGCTCCTCGTGGTCCGCGTGGTTGCCGTGGCTCATGTTCAGTCGGGCGACGTTCATGCCCGCTTCGACGATGGCCTTCAGCTGTTCGTAGGAGTCCGTCGCCGGACCCAGGGTGCAGACAATTTTCGCTCGGCGCATATCGATCAGTCTATCCGTTCGTGTTATGCGTGCATTCGGTGCGGACCGGGAGGAATCGTCAGCGAATCGTTTCGAGGAGTGAGACGATTTCGTGTCATTCCTCGGACTGTCGGTGTTCCCGGTACACCAGCGCGAAGGCCTGCCGGGCGATCTCCAGCTCCTCGTCGGTGGGCACCACGGCGACCGTCACCCGGGCGTACGCGGGCGAGATGATCCGGGCCTCGCGGGAGCGCACCGAGTTCAGCTCCGGGTCCACGGCGATGCCCAGTTCGTCCAGCCCCGCGGTGGCCGCCGCGCGCACCGGCGCCGCGTTCTCCCCGACGCCCGCGGTGAACGCGATCGCGTCCACCCGGCCGAGCACCGCGTAGTAGCCGCCGATGTACTTGCGCAGCCGGTGGATGTAGGTGTCGAAGGCGAGCTTCGCGTCCGCGTCGCCCTCGTCGGCGCGGCGCATGATCTCGCGCATGTCGTTCTCGCCGCACAGGCCGCGCAGGCCGCTGCGGCGGTTGAGCAGGTCGTCGATCCCGTCGATCGACAGTCCGCCGACCCGGTGCAGGTGGAACACCACGCCGGCGTCGATGTCGCCCGAGCGGGTACCCATGACCAGGCCCTCCAGCGGGGTGAGGCCCATCGAGGTGTCCACGCAGCGGCCGCCGCCGACCGCCGAGGCGGAGGCCCCGTTGCCCAGGTGCAGCACGATCACGTTGACCTCGGCCGGATCCTTGCCGAGCAGCCGGGCGGTGGCCCGCGAGACGTACTGGTGCGAGGTGCCGTGGAAGCCGTAGCGGCGCACCCGGTGCTGGTCGGCGACGTCCTTGTCGATCGCGTACCGGGCCGCGAACTCGGGCATCGAGGCGTGGAAGGCGGTGTCGAACACGGCCACCTGCGGCAGGTCGGGGCGCAGTGCCCGGGCCACCTCGATGCCGGTGATGTTGGCCGGGTTGTGCAGCGGCGCGACCGGGATCAGCCGGCGGATCTCCTTGAGCACCTCGTCGGTGATCACGGTCGGCTCGGTGAACCGCAGGCCGCCGTGCACCACCCGGTGGCCGATCGCGGCCAGTTCGGGGGAGTCCAGCCCGAGGCCGTCGGCGGCCAGTTCCTCGGCGACGGCCTTCAGCGCGGCGGCGTGGTCGGGGAAGACCTGCGCGGCCTCGCGCGGCTCACCCCCGCGCGGGGTGTGCACCAGGCGGCCGGCGCCCTCGCCGATCCGCTCGACCAGCCCGGCGGCCAGCCGGGCTCCGTCCAGCATGTCGATCAGCTGGTACTTCACCGACGAGGATCCGGCGTTCAGAACCAGAACGCGGGTGCCTTCACTCATGCGCCGGGCTCCTTGTGGTCCTGGGACTGGATGGCGGTGATCGCGACGGTGTTGACGATGTCCTCGACCAGCGCGCCGCGCGAGAGGTCGTTGACGGGCTTGCGCAGCCCCTGCAGCACCGGGCCGACCGCGACCGCGCCGGCCGAGCGCTGGACGGCCTTGTAGGTGTTGTTGCCGGTGTTGAGGTCCGGGAAGATCAGCACGGTCGCTCGCCCGGCCACCGGCGAGCCCGGCAGCTTGGTGGCCGCGACGTGCTCGTCCACCGCCGCGTCGTACTGGATCGGGCCCTCCACCAGGATGTCCGGCCGCAGCTCGCGGACGAGCTCGGTGGCCTTGCGCACCTTGTCGACGTCCGCGCCGGAGCCGGAGGTGCCGGTGGAGTACGAGAGCATCGCGACCCGTGGCTCCACCCCGAACTGGGCGGCGGTGGTGGCGGCCTGGATGGCGATGTCGGCCAGCTGCTGGGCGTCCGGGTCGGGGTTGACCGCGCAGTCGCCGTACACCAGCACCTTGTCGGCCAGGCACATGAAGAAGACGGAGGAGACGATCGAGGCGCCCGGCGAGGTCTTGATCACCTCGAAGGCGGGCCGGATGGTGGCCGCCGTGGAGTGCACCGCGCCGGACACCATGCCGTCCGCGATGCCCTCCTGGACCATCAGGGTGCCGAAGTAGGACACGTCGGTGACCACGTCGAGGGCCAGCTCGACCGTCATGCCCTTGTGGGCCCGCAGCTTCGCGTAGAGCTCGGCGAACTGGCGGCGCAGCGGGCTGGTGGCCGGGTCGACGATCCGGAGCTGCGCGCGGTCGGCGCCCGGCTCTCCCCCGGCCCGGCGGCCGGGAGGTGGCCCCGCCTCCGGCAGCTCGATGCCGAGCCCCGCGGCCTTGCGGCGCACCGCGTCCGGCTCGCCGAGCACGGTGAGGTCGCAGATGTTGCGGCGCAGCAGGATCTCGGCCGCGCGGAGCACCCGCTCCTCGGTGCCCTCGGGCAGCACGACGTGCCGGCGGCCGGCCCGGGCGCGCTCCAGCAGCGCGTGCTCGAACATCATCGGGGTGACCCGCTCGGACCGGCCGACCTCGATCCGATTGGTCAACTCGGCCGTGTCGACGTGCAGTTCGAACAGGCCGAGGGCGATCTCGGCCTTCCGGGGGCTGGCCGAGGTGAGCTTGCCCTCCAGGTGGGTCAGGGTGGCGGCGGTCGGCCAGCTGCCCTCGGGGACGACCGCGACCGGGGTGCCCGGGGCGAGCCGGGCGGCCAACGCCAGCACGTTCGGGCCGGGGTGCTGGCCGAGCGTCAGCAGCACGCCGGCGATCGGCGGGGCGCCGGCGGCGTGCGCGGCCAGCGAGCCGATCACCAGGTCGGCACGGTCCCCTGGGGTGACGACCAGCGCGCCCTCGGTCAGCGCGTCCAGGAAGGTCGGCAGCATCGCGCCGCCGAAGACGTAGCCGCGCACGTCCCGGGCCAGGCCGGCCGCGTCCCCGAGCAGCACCTCGGCGCCGGTCGCCTCGACCAGCTGGGCGACGGTCGGCGCGGCCAGCGCCGGCTCCTCCGGGATGACGTAGGCGGGGATCGGCAGCTTCTCGGTGAGCGTGCGCTGGATCCGCTGCTTGCCGCCGGGGGCGACCCGGTTGGCGATCATCGCCAGGGTCTCGCAGCCGAGGTCGGTGTACGCCCGGTGCGCGTTGCGCACCTCGGCGATCACGGCCTCCGGGTCCTCGGCGTGCCCGCCGACCACCGGCAGCACGGCGGCGCCGAACTCGTTGGCGAGGCGGGCGTTGAAGGCCAGCTCGTCCGGGATGTTGGTGTCGGCGAAGTCGGTGCCGAGGACCAGCACCGCCTGGCAGCGCCGCTCCATCGCGCGGAACCGGTCGACCAGGACGGAGACCAGTTCGTCCTGTCCCTGGGCGGCCTGCAGCGCGGCGGCCTCCTCGTAGGTGAGGCCGTACAGCTCGGCGCCGGGCTGGTCGATCCGGTAGCGGCCGCGCAGCAGCTCGACCACGTGGTCCGTGCCCGGCTGCCCGGGCGCGGCGGCGTGCACCAGCGGGCGGAAGACCCCGACCCGGTCCACCTGGCGGGTGAGCAGTTCCATGACCCCGAGTTCGACCGCCTGCCGGCCGTCCCCCCGGTCGATCCCGGTCACGTACACGCTGCGCGCCACGCGGATGTCTCCGTCCCGTCGTCTCGGTGGGTGGTCATCTCGACCATACCTTCGCACCCCGAACGGACGTCGGCGAGCAGAGGCGCTGAGCGGTGGCAAGCGGCCGAAGGTCACCGAGGGAGGAGTCGGAGGTCAGGGCCGGACCATGGCGAGCTCCGAGCCGGACAGCTCCACCGTCATCCCGCTGAAGTGCAGCTCCGACACGCGTCGGTCCACCAGCCAGCCGTGCGGCCGTTGCAGGAAGGTGTCGCGGCCGGGGGTCCAGCCGTCGGCGGCGAGCGCGGCCTGCAGCCGGGCCTGCACCTCGGCGGGCGACAGGCCGGTGCTGCTGCCGATCGTGAGGGTCCGGGAGCAGAAGTTCGTGCCGCAGTAGCCCTCGTCGGCGTGCTCGATGGTCACCCCGGGTGGCAGCGGCACCTCGGCGAGGCTCGGGATGAAGGGCTCGTAGACGGCGAGCTGGTAGAGGAGGGCGATGGCCGCTCCGGCGACGGCGTGAGCGCAGACCACGACGGCCGCTCCGGTCTCGGGGTCGATGCGCCCCTTCGGCCGGGGGTCGCGCAGCCGCTTCTCGCCCAGCACGCCCGCCAGGATCGCCAGGCTCGCCACGAACGGGTACCCGGCCTCCAGCTCGGCCATGGGCCGGATGAAGAACCACTCGTACTCCAGGCCCACGATGGCGGTGGCCAGGCCGGCCAGGACGGCGAAGACCGCCGCCCCGACCGCCCGGGTGCGGACCACCGCCGCCCAACAGGCGAAGGGCACCAAGAGGTAGATCCACCCCAGCACCGTCCACAGCCACATGTGCAAGCCCCCCGCCTGCTGACGATCACTCTCAGGCGGGGAGCCTAGGTGCTCAGGCCGGGCGGAGCCAGAGGGTGGCGAGCGGGGGGAGGATCAGTTCGGCGGAGCGGGGCTGGCCGTCCCACTCCACCGGGTCGGCCTTGACCGGGTGGGAGTTGCCGATGCCGCCGCCGCCGTACTCCTCGGCGTCGGTGTTCAGCACTTCCTCCCACAGCTGGTCGCGGCCGGCGAGGCGGGGCAGGCCGACCCGGCGGGCGTGCCGGACGACCGGGGAGAAGTTGCAGACCGCGACGAGCGGGGTGCCGTCGGCCGCGTAGCGGACGTAGGAGAGCAGGTTGTCGTCGGCGGCGCCGCCGTCGAGCCAGCGGAAGCCGTCCGGGGTGGTGTCCAGCTCCCACAGGGCCGGGGTGTCGAGGTAGTGCCGGTTGAGGTCGCGGACCAGGCGGCGCACCCCGAGGTGGTCCCGGTGGGCCGGCCACTGTTCGTCGAGCACCCACCACTGCGGGCCCTGCTCGTGGTCCCATTCCGCGCCTTGGGCGAACTCCTGCCCCATGTACAGCAGTTGCTTGCCCGGGTGGGACCACATGAAGCCCAGGTAGGCGCGGTGGTTGGCGCGCTGCTGCCACCAGTCGCCGGGCATCTTGGAGACCAGGGACTGCTTGCCGTGGACGACCTCGTCGTGCGAGATCGGCAGGATGTAGTTCTCCGAGTAGGCGTACACCATCGAGAAGGTGATCTCGTTGTGGTGGTACTTGCGGTGCACCGGTTCCTTGGACATGTAGACCAGGGAGTCGTGCATCCAGCCCATGTTCCACTTCAGCCCGAAGCCGAGGCCGCCGGCGTCGGTGGGGCGGGTGACCCCGTCCCAGGCGGTGGACTCCTCGGCGATGGTGATCACGCCGGGGCAGCGCCGGTAGACGGTGGCGTTCATCTCCTGCAGGAAGGAGGCAGCGTCCAGGTTCTCCCGGCCGCCGTACTGGTTGGGCGTCCAGGCGCCGCCCTCGCGGGAGTAGTCGAGGTAGAGCATCGAGGCGACGGCGTCCACCCGCAGGCCGTCGATGTGGAACTCCTCGCACCAGTAGACCGCGTTGGCGACCAGGAAGTTGCGCACCTCCGTGCGGCCGTAGTCGAACTCCAGCGTCCCCCAGTCGGGGTGCTCGGCGCGCAGCGGGTCGGCGGGCTCGTACAGCGGCTCGCCGTCGAAGCGGGCGAGCGCGAAGTCGTCCTTGGGGAAGTGCGCGGGCACCCAGTCGACGATCACGCCGATGCCGTGCCGGTGCAGGGCGTCCACCAGGTACCGGAAGTCGTCCGGCCCGCCGAGCCGGGCGGTGGGGGCGTAGTAGCCGGACACCTGGTACCCCCAGGAGCCGCCGAAGGGGTGCTCCATCACCGGCATCAACTCCACGTGGGTGAAGTTCAACTCCTGGAGGTAGCGGGGGAGTTCCTCGGCGATGGCGCGGTAGTCGGTGAGGTCCGGGCGCCAGGAGGCCAGGTGCAGCTCGTACACCGACATCGGCGCCCGGTGGTGCGTGGTGCGGGCCCGGCGGGCCATCCACTCGTCGTCCTGCCACACGTAGGCGGAGGAGGTGACCACCGAGGCGGTGCCGGGCGGGCACTGGGCGGCCCGGGCCAGCGGGTCGGCCTTGTCGAGCACCCAGCCCTGCCGGGTGTGCACCTCGTACTTGTACGTGGTGCCCTCGGCCAGGCCCGGGACGAACAGCTCCCAGATGCCGGACGAGCCGAGCGAGCGCATCGGGTGCCCGGTGCCGTCCCAGTGGTTGAACTCGCCGATCAGCCGCACCCCGGAGGCGTTCGGCGCCCAGACCGCGAACGCGGTGCCGGCCACGCCGTCGACGGTGCGCACGTGCGAGCCGAGCGCCCGCCACAGCTGCTCGTGCCGGCCCTCGGAGATCAGGTGCAGGTCCAGGTCGCCGAGCGTGGGCGGGGTGCGGTAGCCGTCCTGCTGGCGCAGCGGCTCGCCGTCCGGGTAGGTCACCAGCAGGGAGTAGTCGGGCAGTTCGCGGCCGGCCACCAGGCCGGTGAACAAGCCGCCCTGCTGGTGGGTGAGTTCGGCCGGGCCCTGGGGGGTCTCGACGACCACCCGCTCGGCGAACGGGCGCAGCACCCGGATCGCCGTGCCGCCGTGCACCGGGTGCGCGCCGAGCAGCGCGTGCGGGTCGTGGTGGTGCCCGCTCACCAACCGGTCCACCTCGGACGGCGGCAGCGGCGCCTCGGGCAGGCGCAGGACTGTGATTCGCCCGCTCGCCTCCGGGCGCTCTTGATCCGGCGCCGACGGTCGGCGCTCCGTCGCTCCTGCGTCGCTCCCTCGCTTCTCCCTTTCGGCGTCGGCGCGCCCTTCGGCTCGGGGCAGGTCGGAGGCGCCGGCCAGGAAGGTGGCCGGAACTGTGCGGTTGGGGCGGCCGGTCGGGTCGAGCGGCGTCACGGCGTGGTCCTCCTGCGGCGGGGGGTGGGCGAACTCGTGGCGGGCGGGCGGGCGGGCGGGACGGGGAACGCGGGGTCAGACGGACAGGGCGAGCCGGTTGATCGCGGCCAGCGGGATCGGCAGCCAGCTCGGCCGGTGCCGGGCCTCGTACACCACCTCGTACACCGCCTTGTCGATCTCCAGCGCCCGCATCAGCTCCGGCGAGGCGGCCGGGTCGGCGCCGCCCCCGGCGGTGTAGCCGGCGCAGAAGGCGGTGCGGTTGCGCTGAGCCCAGGCGGCGGCGAGATGGGCCAGTTCCGGGTCGACCGGGCCGCCGGCCAGCAGGTGGGCGGCCGCGTAGTCGAAGGACCGGAGCATCGCGGCGACGTCGCGCAGGGCGGGCTGCGGTTCGCGGCGCTCGTTGACCGACTTGGCCGGCTCGCCCTCGAAGTCCAGCAGCACCCAGCCGTGCGGGGTCCGCATCGCCTGCCCGAGGTGCAGGTCGCCGTGGATGCGCTGGACCGGCAGGCCGTCCGGGTGGGCGTCGGCGAGCTGTTGGAAGGCGGCGCGCAGCGCGGACCGGAAGCGCAGTAGTCCGGGGACGGCGGCGACGGCGCTGTCCAGCCGGTCGGCCATCGTGGTGGCCAGCCGACCGGTCTGGGCGCGGTCGAGCCGGGCGACCGGCATCGAGCGGGCCAGTACCCGGTGCACCTCGGCGGTGGCCCGGCCGAGCCGGTGCGCCTCGATGGCGAAGTTGCCGGGGGAGCGGTCGCCCTTGAGCCGGCCGACCTGGTCGAGGGCGAGTTCCCAGCCGTCCTCGGCGTCCGGCAGGTAGCGCTGGAGCAGGCCGAGGGTGGCGGGTTCGGCGCGTTCCATCCGGCTCTCGAACCAGGCGGCGACCCGGGGGATGCGGGTGGAGCCGGCCCGGGAGAGGGCGAGCGAGAGTTCGAGGTCGGGGTTGGTGCCGGGGTGGATGCGGCGGAACAGCTTGAGGATGTACGAGGTGCCGAAGATGACCGAGCTGTTGGACTGCTCGGCGGTGGAGGCGCGGCCGGGGAGGTTGGCGGGCAGACCGGAGCCGGGGGTGCGGCGGAAGGACAGCGAGCCGAAGCGGTCACCGGTGGCGAGGTGCTCCAGCAGGCGCCCGGTGAGTTCGGCGTCGTGTACCGCGTCGTAGAGGGTCGCGCCGTCGTACGGGCCCTGGCTGAGTCGGCCGAGCACCGCGCCGGGCCCGATGTCCCCGAGCCCCTGGGAGCGGATGCCGAGCAGCAGCTGGTAGATGTCGCCGTGCGGGGCGCCGGCCGTGGTGGCGTGCTCGACCCGTAGCAGCAGGTGCAGCAGGGCCGGGTCGCCGACCTGCAGCGGGGTGCCGACCACCGGCGTGAGGCCGGTGATGGGCCGTCCCTTCCCGGCGTACCAGCGCTGGGTGGGCAGCCACGCGGCGATCAGCGGCAGTGCTGCCTGGACGAGCTCGCTGACCCCCAGGGTGGTTCTCCGGGCCCCGGAGCCCCGCGCGCCGGTCGGCGCGGTGGAGCCGGCCGGGGCGTCGTGCTGCACATGGGCTTGAGAGCGGGAGGTTTCGGACATGACTCCCTTTCCCCGGAAGCACGCGGACTGCCCGACGGGTCGTGGCCGGGTCCGTCAGTCTTCCGGATTTCGGCGGCGCGGCGGTCGCGGCACGCGAGTTTGGCTCGGGTGTCACGCCTTCGTGTGGGTGGCCGTTGGGCTGTTCTCCGTACGCGGTGGTGCAGAGAACTCCGGGGGCGCTGGGGTTCAACTGGCGCCCCCGGAGGGTCTGGTGGTGCTGACGTGGTGCGTGCGGCGAGGCGCGGCGGATCGTTACTTCGACCGCCTGGTCCCGCTCAGGCGCGGGGGCTGCCGGAGCTGGAACCAGTAGAAGCCGTGCCCGGCCAGGGTGAGCAGGTAGGGCCACTCACCGATCGACGGGAAGCGCACCCCGCCGATCAGCTCGACCGGGTACCGCCCGCCGTACTGCCGCAGGTCCAGCTCGGTCGGCTGCGCGAACCGCGAGAAGTTGTTCACGCACATGACCAGGTCCCCCTCGTACTCGCGCACGAAGGCCAGCACGGCGGGGTTGCTGGACGGCAGTTCGGCGTAGCTGCCGAGGCCGAACGCCGGATTGAGCTTGCGGATCTCGATCATGCGACGCGTCCAGTGCAGCAGCGAACTCGAACTGCTCTGCTGCGCCTCGACGTTGGTCACCTGGTAGCCGTACACCGGGTCCATGATGGGCGGCAGACTGAGCCTGCCCGGGTCGGCGGAGGAGAAACCCGCGTTGCGGTCCGGGGTCCACTGCATCGGCGTGCGCACGCCGTCCCGGTCGCCGAGCCAGATGTTGTCGCCCATGCCGATCTCGTCCCCGTAGTAGAGGACCGGCGAGCCGGGCAGGGAGAACAGCAGGGCGGTGAACAGCTCGATCTGGTTGCGGTCGTTCTCCAGCAGCGGGGCGAGCCGGCGGCGGATGCCCACGTTGGCGCGCATCCGGGGGTCCTTGGCGTACTCCGCGTACATGTAGTCGCGCTCCTCGTCGGTGACCATCTCCAGGGTCAGCTCGTCGTGGTTGCGCAGGAAGATGCCCCACTGGCAGCCGTTGGGGATCTGCGGGGTCTTGGAGAGGATCTCGGACACCGGGTAGCGGGACTCGCGGCGCACCGCCATGAAGATCCGCGGCATCACGGGGAAGTGGAACGCCATGTGGCACTCGTCGCCGCCCGAGGTGAAGTCGCCGAAGTAGTCGACGACGTCCTCCGGCCACTGGTTGGCCTCGGCGAGCAGCACGGTGTCGGGGTAGTCGGCGTCGATCTCCTTGCGGACCCGCTTGAGGAACTCGTGGGTCTCCGACAGGTTCTCGCAGTTGGTGCCCTCGCGGGCGAAGAGGTACGGCACCGCGTCCAGCCGGAAGCCGTCGATGCCGAGGTCGAGCCAGAACCGCAGCCCGGCGATCATCTCGTCCTGGACCCGGGGGTTGTCGTAGTTGAGGTCCGGCTGGTGCGAGAAGAAGCGGTGCCAGTAGTACTGCTTGCGGACCGGGTCGTAGGTCCAGTTGGAGGTCTCGGTGTCGACGAAGATGATCCGGGCGTCCGGGTACTGCTTGTCGTCGTCGGCCCACATGTAGAAGTCGCCGTACGGCCCGTCCGGGTCCGTCCGGGAGGCCTGGAACCACGGGTGCTGGTCGCTGGTGTGGTTCATGACGAAGTCGATGATGATGCGCATGCCGCGGGCGTGCGCGGCGTCGACGAACTCCATGAAGTCGGCGAGGTCGCCGAACTCCGGCAGCACCGAGGTGTAGTCGGACACGTCGTACCCGCCGTCGCGCAGCGGCGAGGCGAAGAACGGGGGGAGCCAGAGGCAGTCGATCCCGAGCCACTGGAGGTAGTCGAGCTTGGCCGTGAGCCCCTTGAGGTCCCCGACCCCGTCGCCGTTGCTGTCCTGGAAGGACCGCACCAGCACCTCGTAGAAGACCGCACGCTTGAACCACTCGGGGTCGAGCTTCTTCTTGGAGGTCTCGGGGAAGGTGTCGGGGACGGGCTCGTTCACTGTCACGCTGGGTTCCTCCGAACCGTGAGGAGGTGAGCCGGCTCGGCTGAGGGATCGAGCCGGACGTAGTTGCGCCGGCCCCAGGTGTAGACGGCGCCGGTGAGCTCGTCGTGCACCGCGTACGGGCCGTCGCCGTCGAGCGTGACGGTGGCCTCCTGCACGTGGTGCGGGTCGAGGTTCACCACGGTGATGACCTGGTCGGTGAGGCCCTCGGGGGTGGTCGCGGTCTTGGAGTAGGCGAGCACCTGGTCGTTGTCGGTGGGGTGGAAGCGCAGGTCGCGCAGCTGCTGCAGGGCGGGGTGGCGCCGGCGCAGCCGGTTCAGCACGGTCAGCAGCGGGGCGAGGGTGTCGGTGCGGTTCCAGTCGCGCGGGCGCAGCTCGTACTTCTCCGAGTGCAGGTACTCCTCGGAGCCCGGGTGGGCCGGCTCGTTCTCGTACAGCTCGTAGCCGGCGTAGACGCCGTAGCTGGGGGAGAGGGTGGCGGCGAGCACGGCGCGGATCGCGAAGGCGGCGCGGCCGCCGTGCTGCAGGTAGGCGTGCAGGATGTCCGGGGTGTTGGCGAAGAAGTTGGGGCGCATGTAGGCGGCCGCGTCACCGGTGAGCTCGGTGAGGTACTCGGTGAGTTCCTGCTTGGTGGTGCGCCAGGTGAAGTACGTGTACGACTGGTGGAAACCGATCTTCGCCAGGGTGTGCATCATCGCCGGGCGGGTGAAGGCCTCCGCCAGGAACACGACATCCGGGTCGGTTCGGGCGATGTCGGCGAGCACCTTCTCCCAGAACAGCACCGGTTTGGTGTGCGGGTTGTCGACCCGGAAGATCCGCACGCCGTGGGACATCCAGAATCGGAGGAGCCTGAGGGTTTCCTTGACGATTCCATCCATGTCCTGATCGAAGTTGATCGGATAGATGTCCTGGTACTTCTTCGGCGGGTTCTCGGCGTAGGCGATGGTGCCGTCCGCGCGGTGGCTGAACCATTCCGGATGCTTGTTCACCCAGGGGTGGTCGGGGGAGCACTGGAGGGCGAAGTCGAGCGCCACCTCCAGGTGCAGCGCCTGGGCCTCGGCGACGAAGTGGTCGAAGTCCTCGATGGTGCCGAGGTCGGGGTGGACCGCGTCGTGGCCGCCCTCGGGGGAGCCGATAGCCCAGGGCGAGCCGACGTCGTGCGGACCGGTCGTCAGGGTGTTGTCCGGGCCCTTGCGGAAGGCTCGGCCGATCGGGTGGACCGGCGGCAGGTAGACCACGTCGAAGCCCATCGCGGCGATGGCGGGCAGCCGTTCGGCGGCGGTGCGCAGGGTGCCCGGGCGCGGCGCCTCGACGCCGCTCGGGTCCACCGCGGCGCCCTCCGAGCGGGGGAAGAACTCGTACCAGGAGCCGAACAGCGCGCGCTCCCGGTCCACCTGCAGCGGCAGCGGGCGGGAGGCGCTCAGCAGTTCGCGCAGCGGGTGACGGGCCAGCAGCTCCAGCACCTCGGGGGCCAGGGCGGCGGCCAGCCGGGACAGCGGCGGCATGGTCGAGTCGCGCAGCGCGTCGGCGGCGGCCAGGACGTCGGCGCGGCCCTCCTTCTTCGGCACGCCGGCCGCGGCCTGCTCGAACAGCCGGGCGCCCTCCTCCAGGACCAGCGCGGTGTCGATCCCGGCGGGCAGCTTCACCGAGGCGGTCCTGCGCCAGGTGGCGATCGGGTCGCTCCACGCCTCCACCAGGTACGACCAGCGGCCGGGCGCGGTCGGCGTGACGTACGCGCCCCAGCGGTCGGTGCCCTCGGCGAGCTCGCGCATCGGCGTCCAGGGGCCGCTGCGGCCGCGCGGGTCGCGCAGCACCACGTTGGCGTTGACGGCGTCGTGGCCCTCGCGGAAGACGGTCGCGGTGACCAGGAAGGTCTCGCCGGCGACCGCCTTGGCCGGGCGGCGGCCGGCGTCGACGAGGGGACTGACGTCCAGGACGGGGATGCGGCCGATCACGGTGTCGCTCTCTGTCTTGCGGGCGGAGGGCTTGGCAGCGGACTTGGCAGCGGGTTTGGCGGCACCCTTCGCGGCGGTCGCCTTCGGGGCGGTCGCTTTCGCAGCGGTCGCCTTCGGAGCGGCCGCCTTCTTCGCGGCGGTCGTCCGGCGCGGTGCGGGGTCGGCCCCGTCGCCGGCCTTCGGGGTGGCGGCCGACGCGGTGGCGGTGGTGCGGCGCGTGGTGGTGCGCCTGCGGGGTGCCGCGGTCCGGTCCTCCTCGGCCCCGGGTTGTGGGGCCGCTGCGGAGGGCTGTACCGCTGAGGGCTGTGCTGCTGAGGGCTGCTCTGCGGGGGGTTGGGATTCGGAGGATCCGGTACGGACCGCCCCGGCCGCCCTGGGTGCGGGCATCGCCGGATCTGTCCGAGTGTCAGAATCCATCCGTCCGGCGGATTCCGCGACCGCTGTGTCGAGGGTTTCGGCCACAGGTGTGGACTGGTCCCGCGTGTCGCCGTGCATGCCAAGCTCCTGCCCGAGATCGGCGGCAGCTCCCGCGGGCCGGGGTCGGGCCAGGGGAGTACCGGGAGGACTGCTGGGTGGGGAGGACGTGCGACCGGAGCCTGCCCGCGCCGCTGTCCCCGGCAACCTGCCCGGCGCCCGCCGAGTCGGTGGCGGGACGCCCCGGAGCCCGTGCGCGTCCCGGCGCGCGCCTCCGGGGGCACGCCCCCGGGCGGCCCGGTCCACCCGTGAACGAGCAGGCCGGGCACAAGGACACGCGTCGACGAGCGGTGATCGCCGAATGGGCTAAAGCGGACGGGAACAGCCAACGCGAAAAAGGATTCGGACGTGCTGCTTCGAGGGGGACGCCACCCGTCGCCGTACTCCCCACAGCATCAACGACCTTCGGTCATCCTCGCATCGGCGACAAGGTTTTTGCACCGGTACGACAGGAGTTTCGGACCTTCTCCCGAGCGGATGCGCCATCGGAAATGGATTCGTACCGCAGAGTTCACGTATTGGTAGCGCGGCCCCCGGAAAAGTGCGCCTCGCGCGCCCCCCGTGCAGACCAATGCGCCGAATGCGATCTCATCAATAGGCCGAACGGATGCCTAATAGCCCACTTGACGCACTGTCGGGCCGACCGCCGCGGCTACGCTTCACGCCGTGAAGGCAATCCGCAGATTCACCGTCCGCACCGTCCTGCCCGAACAACTCCAGCCGTTGCACGAGCTGGCCCTCAACCTGCGCTGGTCCTGGCACCCCGAGACCAGGGACCTCTTCCGGTCCGTGGACCCGGAGGTCTGGGCCGCGACCGGCGAGGACCCGGTGCGCCTGCTCGGGGAGGTCCCGGCCGCCCGGCTCGCCGCGCTCGCCGCCGACCGGCGGTTCCTGCGCAGACTCGGCGACCTCGCCGACGACCTGCGCGACTACCTGACCGGCCCGCGCTGGTACCAGGCCCGGCAGCAGGAGACCGGGGCCGCCCCACTGCCCGCCGCGATCGCCTACTTCTCGCCCGAGTACGGCATCGCCGCCGCGCTGCCCCAGTACTCCGGCGGGCTCGGCATCCTGGCCGGCGACCACCTCAAGGCCGCCAGCGACCTCGGCGTCCCGATCATCGGCGTCGGGCTGTTCTACCGGCACGGCTACTTCCGGCAGTCCCTCGGCCGGGACGGCTGGCAGCAGGAGCGCTACCCGCTGCTGGACCCGGACGAGCTCGCCGTCAGCCCGCTCCGGGAACCCGACGGCACCCCCAGCCGGGTCGACCTCGTCCTGCCCGGCGGCCGCACCCTGGCCGCCCGGATCTGGAAGGCCCAGGTCGGGCGGGTGCCACTGCTGCTGCTCGACTCCGACATCGAGGCCAACTCGCCCGCCGAGCGCGACGTCACCGACCGGCTGTACGGCGGCGGCAGCGAGCACCGGCTGCTCCAGGAGATGCTGCTCGGCATCGGCGGCGTACGGGCGGTGCGCGCCTACTGCCGGCTCACCGGGCACCCCGCCCCCGAGGTCTTCCACACCAACGAGGGCCACGCCGGCTTCCTCGGCGTCGAACGGATCCGCGAGCTGGTCGCCGAGGATGCGGCCGGCCTCGACTTCGCCGCCGCCCTGGAGTCCGTCCGGGCCGGCACCCTCTTCACCACCCACACGCCCGTCCCGGCCGGCATCGACCGCTTCGACCGCGAGCTGGTCGCCCGCCACTTCGGCGGCGACACCGCGCTGCCCGGCGTCCCGGTCGACCAGGTGCTCGCGCTCGGCGCCGAGACCTGGCGCGGCGGGGACCCGAAACTGTTCAACATGGCCGCCATGGGCCTGCGGCTCGCCCAGCGCGCCAACGGGGTCTCCACCCTGCACGGCGAGGTCAGCCGCTCGATGTTCAACGGCCTCTGGCCCGGTTTCGACCCCTCCGAGGTGCCGATCACCTCGGTCACCAACGGCGTGCACGCCGCCACCTGGATCGACCCGGCGGTGGTCCGGCTCGGCGCCGCCGGGATCGGCGCCGAGCGCGCCGAGGAGGCGATGACCACCGGCGAGGCCACCCGCTGGACCGGCCTGGAGGCGATCGGCAACACCGAGATCTGGGACCTGCGCCGCACCCTGCGCGCCCAGCTGGTGGACGAGGCCCGCCGTCGGCTGCGCGCCTCCTGGCACCAGCGCGGGGCCGGCGAGGCCGAGCTCGGCTGGGTCTCCTCGGTGCTCGACCCCGACGTGCTCACCATCGGCTTCGCCCGCCGGGTGCCCTCGTACAAGCGGCTCACCCTGATGCTGCGCGACCCGGAGCGGCTGCGCGCCATGCTGCTGCACCCCACCCGGCCGGTGCAGATCGTGGTGGCCGGCAAGGCTCACCCGGCCGACGACGGCGGCAAGCGGCTGATCCAGCAGATGGTCGCCTTCGCCGACGACCCGGCCGTCCGGCACCGGATCGTCTTCCTGCCGGACTACGACATGGCGATGGCCCGGCACCTCTACCCGGGCTGCGACGTCTGGCTCAACAACCCGCTGCGCCCGCTGGAGGCCTGCGGCACCTCCGGGATGAAGGCCGCGCTCAACGGCTGCCTCAACCTGTCCGTCCTGGACGGCTGGTGGGACGAGTGGTACGACGGCCGCAACGGCTGGGCGATCCCCACCGCCGACGAGAGCGGCGGGGTGCCCGACCCGGACAGCGGCGAGGCCGAGCGGCGCGACGACATCGAGGCGGCCGCCCTCTACGACCTGATCGAGGACCAGGTCGCCGCCCGGTTCTACGACCGGGACGCGGACGGGCTGCCGCACCACTGGATCGCCATGGTCCGGCACACCCTGGTCACCCTCGGGCCCAAGGTGCTCGCCGGGCGGATGGTCCGCGAGTACGTCGAACGGCTGTACGCCCCGGCGGCGCTGGCCCAGCGGGAGCTGGCGGCGGGCGGGCGCGCGGCGGGCGAGCGCCCGGAGGTGAGCGGGCGAATCACCGCGCGGGAGCTGGCGGGGTGGAAGGCGAAGGTCCGGGAGGCCTGGTCGGCCGTCCGGGTCGAGCACGTCGAGGCGGACTGCCCGGCCGAGGCCCAGGAGCTGGGCAGCTCGCTGGCGCTGCGGGTGCAGGTCGCGCTCGGCACGCTGGATCCGGATGACGTCGAGGTCCAGGTGGTCTCCGGCCGGGTGGACGAGTCGGACGGCATCTCGGACGCCTGCCTGCTCGCCCTCAAACCGGTCGGCGGGCCCGACCTCGACGGCCGCACCCGCTACGAGGGCGCGCTGGAGCTGTGCCGGACCGGCCCGTTCGGCTACACGGTCCGCGTGCTGCCCGCGCACCCGCGGCTGGCCTCCCCGGCCGAGCTCGGGCTGGTCGCCCTGCCGGCCGAGTCGGCCGGGATGGACGCGGGGCTGCTGCGCTGACGGCGCGCCGGATGACTGCCGCCCGTCCGCCACGGACGACAGTCATCCGGTTGCCCCGCGTGTCGGGCGGGGGGAGCGTGATGCTCCTGATGCGAACCGTCCGCGCGGCCGCCCTCGCCGCGCTCTCCGTCGTCCTCGTGGCGTGGCCGGCCCAGGCCGCCACCGGCCCGCTCGCGGCGCCCCCGGCGACCGCGCGGCTGTCCGTCGAACTCTGCCCGCCGCAGGGCCCGGTGGTCCCGGGCGAGACCGGGATCCTGGAGGTGCAGGTCACCAACCGGGGCCCGGCGGCCACCAGCGACACGACCCAGGTGGTCGTGCACTTCCCGTCGCCGGGCGTGGTGCAGTCGGCCGACCCGCCGGTCACCCTGACCTACTTCGGCACCGGCAGCTCCTACGGGATCCCGGCCGGCCTCGACGCGACCTTCATCGACCCGGCCGTGGTGATCGACCCGGCGGCCGTCGCCGGGCAGGTGCTGCCCGGCGGAACGCTGGACGTGGTGGCCGCGCAGGAGGACTGCCCCTCGCCCGACTGGCACACCGCCTACGCGGTGACCGTGGACTGACGGTTCCACCGGGGGGCGGCCCGGCCGGGTGCGTAACGGCGCACCCGGACGGGCACATTCACGGGTCGGGGACCGGGTCCCCTCGGACCGGCCGGGTCCCCTCAGACCAGGCTGTCCCGCCAGGCCCGGTGGAGGGTGGCGAAGCGGCCGGCGCCGTCGATCAGCTCCTGCGGGGAGCCGTCCTCCACGATCCGGCCCTGGTCCATCACCAGGACGCGGTCGGCGATCTCCACGGTGGAGAGGCGGTGCGCGATGATCACCGCCGTCCGGCCGGCCAGCACCGTGCGCATCGCCCGCTGGACGGCCTGCTCGCCCGGAACGTCCAGGGAACTGGTCGCCTCGTCCAGGATCAGCACCGCCGGGTCGGCCAGCAGGGCGCGGGCGAAGGCCACCAGTTGGCGCTGGCCGGCCGAGATCCGGCCGCCGCGCTTGCGCACGTCGGTGTCGAAGCCGTCCGGCAGCTCGGCGATGAACCCGTACGCGCCGATGTCACGGGCGGCCTGTTCGACCTCCTCGCGGGTGGCGCCGGGGCGGCCGATCGCGATGTTCTCGGCGACGGTGCCGGAGAACAGGAAGGACTCCTGGGTCACCATCACCACCCCGCGCCGCAGCTCGGGGGTGGCCAGCTCGCGCAGGTCCACGCCGTCCAGCCGGATCCGGCCGTCGCTCGGGTCGTAGAAGCGGGCCAGCAGCTTGGCGAGCGTCGACTTGCCCGCGCCCGTCGCGCCGACCACCGCGACCGTCTGCCCGGCCGGGATCAGCAGGTCGAAGGGCGCCAGCACCTCCCTGCCGGTGGGGTAGGCGAAGCGGGTCCGCTCGAAGGACACCTCCCGGCCCTTGACCGTGATTCGCCCGCTCGCGGCCTGCGGCAGCTCCTTCGGCTCGGCCGGTTCGGCGACGGTCGGCTCGTGGGCGAGCAGGCCGGCGATCTTCTCCAGCGCGGCGGCGGCCGACTGGTAGCTGTTCAGGAACATCGCCAGCTGGTCGATCGGGTCGTAGAGGCGGCGCAGGTAGAGCACGAAGGCGGTGAGCGCGCCCACCTCCAGCGTGTCGTCCACGACCAGGTAGGCGCCGAACAGCACCACGCCGGTGACCCACAGGTTGGCGGTGGCCCGGGAGAGGCCGACATAGCGGGCGATCTCCAGCAGGCCGTCCGCAGTCGCGGTGGCGGACTGCCGGTTGACCAGCGCGAACGCGGCGTCGTTGGCCTTCTCGCGGCGGAAGGCCTGCACCGGGCGGATGCCGTTCATCGTCTCGGTGAAGCGGACGATCAGCGAGGCGGCCGAGGTGCGGGAGCGGCGGTAGACCCGGCGCGAGCGGCTGCGGAAGGAACGGGCGATCAGGGCCAGCGGCACGGCCGACACCAGCGAGACCAGGCCGAGCCGCCAGTCCAGCACCAGCAGGAGCACCGAGATGTAGCAGACCGACAGGAAGACCGTCAGCAGCTCCTGCAGACCCTCGGAGAGCAGCTCGCGCAGCGCGTCGATGTCGCTGGTCGCCCGGGAGATGATCCGGCCCGAGGTGTAGCGCTCGTGGAAGTCCAGGCTCAGCCGCTGGGCGTGCCGGAAGATCCGGCCGCGCAGCTCCAGCAGGATGTCCTGGTTGACCCGGGCGCTGATCTTGATGAACGCCCACTGCAGCACCGGGCTGAGCAGCGCGCAGAACAGGTACGCGGCGATGACCGCGACGAGCGGGCCGGAGTCGTGCTCGCGCAGCGCCGGGATGGCGCGGTCCATGGCCACCGCGACCAGCAGCGGGCCGGACTGCAGGGCGGCCTGCTGGACCAGGATCACCACCATCGCGACGGTGATCCGGGCCCGGTGCGGGCCGAGCAGCGAGCGCAGCAGCGCCCGGGGCGCGCCGGGCGGGACGGGGATGTCCTCCTCGTCGGCCGGGGGCGGGGGCAGTTCCTCCTCGGCGGACCGGGCGGCCTTCGTGGGATCGGCCGTCGCGGGCTCGCCCTTCGCGGGGTCGGCCTTCGTGGGATCGGCGGTCGTGGTCACGGGGCTGCACTTCCTTCGGGCACGAGGGCGGCCTCGCCCGACATCAGTTCGCGGTAGTGCGCACAGTCGCGCAGCAGCTCCTGGTGGGTGCCGACGGCCTCGATCCGGCCGTCCGCCAGCACCGCGACCCGGTCCGCGAGCAGCACGGTGCTGGGGCGGTGGGCGACCACCAGGGCGGTGGTGGTGCCGAGGACCTCGCGCAGTGCCCGCTCGACCAGGGCCTCGGTGTGCACGTCCAGGGCGGAGAGCGGGTCGTCCAGCACCAGGAAGGCCGGGTCGCCGACCACCGCGCGGGCCAGCGCGAGGCGCTGGCGCTGTCCGCCGGACAGGCTCAGGCCCTGCTCGCCGACCTCGGTGTCCGCGCCCTCGGGGAGCTTGTCCACGAAGCCGGCCTGGGCGGTGGCGAGCGCGGAGCGCAGCTGCTCCCCGCTCGCGCCCGGGGCGCCCATCAGGACGTTCTCCCGGACGGTGGCGGAGAACAGGGTGGGCTCCTCGAAGGCGACCGCGACGAGTTCGCGCAGCCGCTCCCGGGGCAGGTCGCGCAGGTCCCGGCCGTCCAGCGTGATGGTGCCGGCGGTGGCCTCGTACAGCCGGGGGAGCAGCGCGGTGAGCGTGGTCTTGCCGCTGCCGGTGGCGCCGACCAGGGCCATCGTCTCGCCGCTGCGGATGTGCAGGTCGATGCCGGTCAGCAGGTCGGGGCTGCCGGCCGGGGCGTCGGGGTAGCGGAAGCGGACGCCGGTGAAGCGGATGCCGTCCCGGGCGCCGAGCCCGGTGGCGGTGCCCGGGTCCGGGGTGTCCGGCTCGTCCAGCACCTCGAAGAAGCGGTCGGTGGCGGTGGCGGCCTCGTTGGCGTAGGCGAGCAGCCAGCCGAGCGACTCCACCGGCCAGCGCAGTGCGAGCGCGGTGGAGAGGAAGGCGACCAGGGCGCCCGCGCTCAGCTCGTCGTGGGCGACCAGGTAGGCGCCGGCGGCGAGGGCGCAGCCGAGGGCGATCTCGGGCAGGCCGATGATGACGGACCAGAGGTTGGCGAGCAGGTGGGCCTTGTGCAGCTCGGTGCGGCGCAGCTCCTGGGACTGGGCGCGGAAGCGCTCGGCCATCGAGCGGTGACGGCCGAAGGCCTTGAGGATCCGGATGCCGAGGACGGACTCCTCGACCACGGTGGCGAGGTCGCCGTTCTGGTCCTGGGCGAGGCGGGAGGCGCCGGAGTAGCCGGACTCGAAGCGCCGGGTGAGCAGGAACAGCGGGACGACGGGCACCAGGGCGATCAGCGCGAGCCGCCAGTCCTGGGTGAACATCACCACCGCGCCGGCCAGGAACATCACCGAGTTGACGATCAGGAAGACCAACGGGAAGGCCAGGAACAGCCGCATGGTGTACATGTCCGCGGTGGCCCGGGAGAGCAGCTGGCCGGAGCCCCAGCGGTCGTGGAAGGAGACCGGCAGCCGCTGGAGCTTGGCGAAGAGGTCGCCGCGCATGGCCGTCTCCAGCCCGGCCAGCGGGCGGGCCAGCACCACCCGGCGGGTGTAGAAGAGTCCGGCCTCGAAGAGCCCGAGGAGCAGTAGCAGGCCGACCAGCGGCCGGAGGGCGGCCAGGTCGTGCGTGGCGAGCGGACCGTCCACGATCCGGCCGAGGAGCACCGGGACGGCGAGCGTGCTCAGCATGCCGAGCGTGGCGGCCGTCACCGAGACGGCCAGCCGGCCGCGGACGGCGCGCGCGTACGGCCACAGGCGCAGCAGCGAGCGGACCGTGGAGCGGGGGCGCGCGGTCACGGTCCCGTCGGCGGGCGCGTTGTCGGTGTCATGTCGGTTCTCGGCCATCGCGGTGAGGGTAGGCGGAGAGGCCGTCACTTCTCATCCGGTTTTTCGCCCCTGTCGGTGCTGTCCGGCGAGAACCGGCCACTCGGACGGGTGGTGCGCGGGCGGACGCGGGGCGTGTGCGGCGGTTCGTGCAGGGACGAATGCGCCGGGCGCCTCTTGCGAGCCCCACCCGATCGGCCGATGGAATCTCCTGACGGATGTTCATTGATACGTGAGTGACAGGAGTGTGCACATGACGGTGGAAACCGAACCCACCGCGGCCCCCGGCCCAGGCCGCGCGACCGTGGAAGTCCGGGCCCAGCTCAGCCTCAGCACGACCGCGGCGCGGAACCTGGCGACCACGACCAAGTCGAAGCCGCAGATGCAGGAGATCACCTCCCGCTGGCTGCTGAAGATGCTGCCCTGGGTGCAGGTCAGCGCGGGTACCTACCGGGTCAACCGCCGCCTCAGCTTCGCCGCCGGGCGCGGCCGGGTGGGCTTCGCCAAGGCCGGTTCCACGGTGAGCGTGGTCGCCCCCTCGCTGCGCGAGGTGCCGGCGCTGCACGGTTACGAGGACGACGCGGTCCTGGAGGAGCTGGCCCGCCGGTTCGTGCAGCGGGACTTCGCGGTGGGCGACGTGCTGGTGCAGGAGGGTGCGCCGATCGAGGAGGTGTTCCTCGTCGCGCACGGCAAGGTGGACCGGATCGGCACCGGCAAGTACGGCGAGCAGACCGTGCTCGGCTCCCTCGCGGACGGCGACCACATCGGCGACGAGGCGCTCACCGAGCCGAACGGCACCTGGCCGTACACCGTGAAGGCGGCGACGTCGGGTGTCGCGATGGCGTTGCCCTGGGCGGTCTTCCAGGAGCTGGTCGACCGCTCGGACTCACTGCGCGAGCAGTTGCTGGGCTTCGCCGCCGACGCCGCGCAGGCCCAGAACGAGCACGGCGAGGCGCGGATCGACCTGTCGGCCGGCCACGAGGGCGAGTACGAGCTGCCCGGCGCGTTCGTGGACTACGAGCTGAGGCCGCGCGAGTACGAGCTGAGCGTCGCGCAGACCGTCCTCAAGGTGCACACCCGGGTCGCGGACCTCTACAACAAGCCGATGAACCAGACCGAGGAGCAGCTGCGGCTGACCATCGAGGCCCTGCGGGAGCGGCAGGAGCACGAGCTCGTCAACAACCCGGAGTTCGGCCTGCTCGGCAACACCGACTTCGACCAGCGGATCCAGACCCGCTCCGGGGCGCCCACCCCGGACGACCTGGACGAGCTGCTGAGCTTGCGCCGGGACACCGACTACCTGTTCGCCCACCCGCGGGCGATCGCCGCCTTCGAGCGGGAGTGCAACAAGGTCGGTGTCTACCCGGCCACCGTCGACGTCCTCGGCAAGCGCCGGCCGACCTGGCGCGGGGTGCCGATCTTCCCGTGCAACAAGATCCCGGTGTCCGACCAGCAGACCAGCGCGTTCATCGCGATGCGGGTCGGCGAGGACAACCAGGGCGTGGTCGGGCTCACCCAGATCAACATCCCGGACGAGGTCGAGCCGGGTCTGAACGTCCGCTTCATGGGCATCGACGAGAAGGCGGTCGCCTCCTACCTGGTCAGCACCTACTACTCGGCGGCGGTGCTGGTGCCGGACGCGATCGGCGTGCTGGAGAACGTCGAGCTCGGGCACGCCCGGGGCTGAGCCGGGCCCCTAGGCCCCGGGGGCGGGCGCGCGCAGCAGCTGCAGTGAGCGCCCGCCCAGGACGACGGCGCCGTGCGGGTACGGCTCGCCCGTGCCTCCCGCCGCCCCGGCCGTGCCTCCCGCCGCCCCGGCTGTGCCGACTGCCGCCCTGGCCGTGCCGACTGCTGCCCCGGCCGTGCCGACCGGAGTCTCGGCCGTGTCGATCACCGTCTCGTACGGGGCCTCGGGCGCCGCCCAGGGCTCACCGGGCAGGGTGAACACCGTGGCCTGGTGGCCCGCGTTGAGCAGCAGCAGGAAGCTGTCGTCCCGCAGCGGCCGTCCGGTGTCGTCCCGTTCGGACATCGCGGTGCCGGACAGCAGCATGCCCAGGCAGGCGGTCGGCGCGAACCAGTCGGCCTCGGTCATCTCCTTGCCCAGCGGGGTGAACCAGGCCAGGTCGGGCTGGCCGCCGGGGGTGGCGGCCCGGCCCGAGAAGAACGCCCGCTGCCGCAGCACCGGGTGGGAGCGGCGCAGCCGGATCAGCCGGGCGGTCAGCTCGGTCAGCTCCCGCCAGCCGGGCTCCGCCAGCAGTGACCAGTCCAGCCAGCTGACCTCGTTGTCCTGGCAGTAGGCGTTGTTGTTGCCGCCCTGGGTGCGGCCCAGCTCGTCCCCGGCGGTGAGCATCGGGACGCCGGTGGAGAGCAGCAGGGTGGCCGTCAGGTTGCGCAGTTGGCGCAGCCGCAGCGCGCGGACCGCCGGGTCGGCGGTCTCGCCCTCGACGCCGTGGTTCCACGAGCGGTTGTCGTCGGTGCCGTCGCGGTTGGCCTCGCCGTTCGCCTCGTTGTGCTTTCGGTCGTAGGAGACCAGGTCGCGCAGGGTGAAACCGTCGTGCGCGGTCACGTAGTTGACGGAGGCGTACGGGCGGCGGCCGCCGCGCTGGTAGAGGTCGGAGGAGCCGGAGAGGCGGTAGCCGAGCTCGCGCACGTCGGGGCGGGCGCCGCGCCAGAAGTCCCGTACGGTGTCGCGGTACTTGTCGTTCCACTCGGCCCACAGCGGGGGGAAGCCGCCGACCTGGTAGCCGCCCGGGCCGACGTCCCACGGCTCGGCGATCAGCTTCACCCGGCTGAGCAGCGGGTCCTGGGAGACGGCGGCGAGGAACGGGTGGTCCATGTCCACGTCGTCGCCGCCGCGCGGGCCGCCGCGGGCGAGGGCGGCGGCGAGGTCGAAGCGGAAGCCGTCCACGCCCATCTCGGCGACCCAGTAGCGCAGCGAGTCGGTGATCAGCCGGATCACCTGCGGGCGGCGGGTGTCCAGGGTGTTGCCGCAGCCGGTGTAGTCGGCGTAGCCGCGCGGGCGGTTCGGCGGGAGGCGGTAGTAGGCGGCGTTGTCGATGCCGCGCAGCGAGAGCATCGGGCCGAGCTCGCCGGCCTCGGCGGTGTGGTTGAACACCACGTCCAGGATCACCTCGATCCCGGCGGCGTGCAGGGCGCGGACCATCCGCTTGAACTCGCCGACCTGGCCGCCGCGCGAGCCGGAGGCGGAGTAGCCGGCGTGCGGGGCGAAGTAGCCGACCGTGTTGTAGCCCCAGTAGTTGACCAGGCCGCGCGCCTGGAGGTGGTCCTCGGTGGCGTACTGGTGGACCGGCAGCAGCTCGACGGCGGTCACGCCGAGGCGGGTGAGGTGGGCGATCGCGGCGGGGTGGGCGAGGCCGGCGTAGGTGCCGCGCAGGTGCGGCGGGATCTCGGGGTGGCGCATGGTGAAGCCGCGCACGTGCAGTTCGTAGAGGACCGTCTCGGCCCACGGGGTCTTCGGGCGGTGGTCGTCGTACCAGTCGTCGTCATCGTGGACGACCACGGCTCTGGGCACGTAGGGCGCGGAGTCGCGGTTGTCCCGGACGGTGTCGGCGACGTCGGCCTCCGGCCAGTTGCGGACGGCGGCGCAGGCGGCGTCGTGCGAGGTGTAACAGCCGTCGACGGCGCGGGCGTACGGGTCCAGCAGCAGTTTGGCCGGGTTCCAGCGGGCGCCGGTCCACGGGTCCCACCGGCCGTGCACGCGGAAGCCGTAGCGGGTGCCGGGGCGCACGCCGGGGAGGAAGCCGTGCCAGATCTGGAAGTCCTGCTCGGTGAGGCGGTGCCGGCTCTCCCGGCCGTCCTCGTCGAAGAGGCACAGCTCGACGGCCTCGGCGCCGGCCGCCCAGAGCGCGAAGTTGGTGCCCCGGCCGCCGACTTGGTCGGTCCGGAAGCGGGCGCCGAGCGGCTGCCAGCTGCCGGGCCGCGGTGGCTCGACTGATGGCTCGACGGTGTGCGGGCCGCCGTCCGGCCTTACCCCGGCTTCCAGCTCCTGCCCTGACGCCATGGCCGTACCCTCCCTGGGCGGGGTGTCCCGGACCCCGTTCACTTCCTCTTTCCCGGATTGCGCAGATCGGAAGCCGCTGAACGGGGGCTTACCGGCGGATGGCGGGCAGGGGATCGCCGGTGGATGGCGGGATTCCGGGCCGCTCGGCGTGTCCCCGGGTCGGCGCCCGTCGTTGTTCCGGGCGTCGGACGCGAACAGTGGGAGGCCCCGGGATGCGGTGCCGAGGACGGGTGTGGGCGCGGGGCGCGGCGGTGGTGGCCTGCTGTCTGGCCGTCCTCACGGGCTGCGGCAGCGGCGGCTCCCCGGCCGCGCCCGACGGGGACGCGGTCGGCTCCGGGGCGCCCACCGCGCCCCCGGCGGAGGCGCCGTCCCGGGCGGTGCTCACCGTGCAGCCGGCCGACGGCGCGCAGGACGTGCAGCCGGAGGGCGCGGTCCGGGTGGGTGCCGCGCAGGGCCGGCTGGTGTCGGTCCGGCTGGCCGACGCCAAGGGCACCGAGGTGCCCGGCACGATCACCCCGGACGGCGCGGGCTGGGGGCCCGACGGCCCGCTGCCGCTGGGCACCGCGTTCACCCTGGACGCCGTCGCCGAGGACGACCAGGGCCAGAAGGCCGCCCAGCACTCGGCGTTCTCGACCGTCGCCCGGGCGCACACCTTCGTCGCCTTCTTCACCCCGGAGGACGGTTCCACGGTCGGCGTCGGCATGCCGGTCTCGCTGCGCTTCAGCCGCCCGATCGCCGACCGGGCGGCGGTGGAGAAGGCCGTCCAGGTCAGCGCCGACCCGCCGGTGGCGGTGGCCGCGCACTGGTTCGGCAACCAGCGGCTGGACTTCCGCCCGCAGCAGTACTGGGCGGCCGGCACCAAGGTCTCGGTGGCGCTGCGGCTGAAGGACGTGCAGGGCGCGCCGGGCGAGTTCGGCAGCCAGAGCCGGGACCTGCGCTTCACCGTCGGCCGGGCGCAGGTCTCCACCGTGGACCTGGACGCGCACACCCTGACCGTCCGGACCGGCCAGGGCGGCAAGGTGGTGCGGGTGCTCAAGGTCTCCGGCGGCAGCCCCGACCACTCCACCTACCGGGGGGTGATGGTGGTGTCGGAGAAGTACAAGGTGACCCGGATGAACTCGCAGACCGTCGGCATGGGCGACGAGTACGACATCAAGGACGTCCCGCACGCGATGCGGCTGACCACCTCCGGCACCTTCCTCCACGGCAACTACTGGGCGGACCCCAAGGTGTTCGGCACCGCCAACACCAGCCACGGCTGCATCGGCCTGGCCGACGCCAAGGGCGGCACGAGCAAGGACACCCCGGCGGGCTGGCTGTTCGAGCACACCATCGCGGGGGACGTGGTGGAGGTGAAGGGCCCGTCCGGGGACTTCGTGCCGCCGCAGAACGGGCTGAACGGCTGGAACATGCTCTGGGAGCAGTGGGTGGCCGGGAGCGCGCTGCGCTAGCCGCGGGCGCCCGTCGCGCCGTCACGCCCGGTTCACCCACCTTCACCCGGTTCTGCTCGGTTCCGCTCGACACCCCTGCGAATTCACTCGAACAGCCCAGTTATCCTGCTCCGACGCGTCCGCAGCCAGGCGCGAAAGATCGGCGCCCGGTGCAACTCATGGGGGCACTCAACGCGTCAAGAGAGTGAATACCGGGAGGGGAGAAACCGTGAAGACGGGTAAGACGGCCGGCGCCGCGATACGTACCACCAGCCGCTACGCGATGGCGTTGGCCATGGGTGGGGTGTTGCTGCTCACCGCGGCCTGCAACGACGACAAGGGCAGTGGCTCCGGCGGCTCAGGGGGATCCGGCGGGGGCAACGCGGCCAGCGCGCCGGCCTCGGCGGACGGGGGCGGTTCGGGGACGCCGAAGACCTCGGCCGCGGTGATCGCGGTCGAGCCGAAGGACGGTGCCCAGGACGTCCAGCCGACCGGGCTGCAGGTGTCCGTCTCGAACGGCAAGCTCACCACGGTCGAGGTGACCGACAAGGACGGGAAGCCGGTCGAGGGTGCGATCGCCCCGGACGGCACCGGCTGGAAGCCCGCGGCGGCGCTCGCCGTCGGCATGGCGTACAAGGTGAACGCGCAGGCCAAGGACGGGGCGGGCCTGGTGGCCGCGTCCACCACCTCGTTCACGACCCTGACGCCGGACAAGAAGATCTCCACCAACGACAACATCAGCGACGGTGCCACCTACGGCGTCGGCATGATCGTCTCGGTGGAGTTCAACAAGGCGGTCAAGAACAAGGACGCCGTCCTCAAGGGCATCACCTTCGAGACCGGCAACGGCACCGTGGTGAAGGGCCACTGGTTCGGCGACAAGCGGGTCGACTTCCGCCCGGAGCAGTACTGGGCGCCGGACACCAAGGTGACCGTCAAGTACCGGCTGAAGAACGTCGAGGTCGCCCCGGGCATCTACGGCGACGTGGACAAGGACGAGCCGTTCACCATCGGCCGTTCGCAGATCTCCACCGCGGACGCCAAGTCGCACCAGATGACCATCGAGCGGAGCGGCCAGAGCACCACCGTGCCGGTCACCCTCGGCGCGGACGCCACGCCGTCCTGGGGCGGGGCCATGGTGGTCATGTCCAAGGAGAAGGTCACCCGGATGAACTCGCAGACCGTCGGCCTCGGCGGCGAGTACGACATCCAGGACGTGCCGCACGCGATGCGGCTAACCACCTCCGGCACCTTCGTGCACGGCAACTACTGGGCGAATCCTTTCGGCAAGTCCAACGCCAGCCACGGCTGCGTGTCGATGCAGGACGTCAAGGGCGGCAGCGACACCTCGGTGGCGGGCAAGTTCTTCAACGACTCGATGGTCGGTGACGTCATCAAGGTCGTGAACACCAAGGAGAAGACCGTCGACCCCTCCAACGGGCTCGGCGGCTGGAACGTGGACTGGGCCAACTGGTAGTCCCTACCCGGAGGTTGGCCCGGCTAGTCCGGGCACTCCGGTGAGTTTGTCGCCGAGCGGTCCGATCCTCACCCGTTGGGGTCGGGCCGCTCGGCTTTCCGGGGCGGGAAGCCCCGCGCATGTCGCAACCTTTCCGATGGCCGGGTGCGTGTATCCGGTCGGGTCCGTCGCAGGTCCGTCGTAGGACCGTCGCGGGTTCACGGGGAGTTCGGGGAGTCCAGAGAGAGGGAATCGACGTTGAGGTCGATACGCAGAGTGGTTACCGCCGGCCTGGTCGGCGGGGCGATGGCGCTGACGGCCGCCTGCGGCGGTGGCAGCGGCGGCAGTGGGGGCGGCAGCGCGGCCAAGGCCGACCTGGGGGCCGGTGCGGCCGCATCCAAGCCCGCGGCGGCGCCCACCGGCACGGCGCCGAAGGTCTCGAAGGCCGCGGTGAGCATCGAGCCCAAGGCCGGCTCGGTGGACGTGGCACCGAACGCGATCAAGGTCGGTGCGACGGGCGGCAAGCTCACCACCGTCAAGGTGAGCGACCGGACGGGCCAGGAGGTCCCCGGCACCATCTCCGCCGACGGCGCCTCCTGGACCCCGTCGGCCGCCCTGGCGGTGGGCACCGCCTACCAGGTCAGCGCGATGGCCGCGGACGCCGACGGCGCGGTCGCCACGGCCGACAGCAACTTCACCACGCTGACCCCGACGGCGCTCGCCAAGGCCTCGGACAACGTGGACAACGACGCCACGTACGGCGTCGGCATGATCGTCTCGGTGAACTTCAGCAAGGACGTCAAGAACAAGGACGAGGTCCTCAGGGGCATCACCTTCCAGGCCGACAACGGCACCGTGGTCAAGGGCCACTGGTTCGGCGACCGCCGGCTGGACTTCCGCCCCGAGCAGTACTGGGCGCCCGGCACCAAGGTGGTCGTGCACTACCGCCTCAAGAGCGTCGAGATCGCCCCCGGGGTGTACGGCGGTGACCGGGACGAGCCCTTCACGATCGGGCGATCCCAGATTTCGACGGTTGACGCCGCCGCGCACAAGATGACGGTCGTCCAGAGCGGGCAGTCCAGCGACATCGACATCACCGCCGGCTCGCCCGAACACGCGACCTGGAACGGCACGATGGTCGTCATGGCCAAGGAGGGCGTGGTGCGGATGCAGTCCAGCACCCTGCCCGGCATGACCGGTGCGCCGTACGACCTCCAGGTGCCGCACTCGATCCGGCTCACCGACAGCGGGACGTACGTGCACGGCAACTACTGGAGCAACGTCTTCGGTGAGGACAACGTCAGCCACGGCTGCGTCGGGCTCAAGGACGTCAAGGGCGGCGGGGACAGCACCTCGATGGGCAAGTTCTACAGCGGCTCGATGGTCGGGGACGTCGTGGTCGTGAAGAACTCGACCAAGAAGGAGACGCTCGACCCGTCGAACGGGCTGAGCGGCTGGAACGTGCCGTGGGGCTCCTGGTAGGAGCGGTCGGGGGGTCAACTCGGGCTTGACGGAAGTCGGTCCGGGTCGGCCCCCTCTTGCATCCGGCATATGCCGACTCGGGGGAGATCGTTTGCTCATTGTCCGTACGCGCCTGCTTGCGTTCCGCAATGATGGTCCGCATGGCGGGTTGGGGCGAAACAGATCAGTCATCAGTTCCCGGGGCCGGCACGGTCGCCGAGGCGTCCTGGATCGACGTCCAGGGATCGCTCTCGGCGCTGGAGCGGCTCAGCTCCGAGGAGCTGGAGGAGATGTATTCCGGCAGGCTGTGCGATCAGTCCTCGCCGAACGAGGTACGGCTGCCGTCCCGGCCGGAGTCGGGCCCGGTGGCCCGCCGGCTGGTGCTGTCCGTCCTGGAGTCCTGGGACCTCCACCCGTACCTGGAGGCCGGTGAGTTGCTCACCAGCGAGCTGGTGGCCAACGCGGTGCGGCACGCCGCAGGGCGCACCATCGGCCTGCACGTCAGCCGCAAACCGGGCTGGCTGCGGGTCGAGGTCCGCGACTCCTCCCGGGCGCTGCCCTGCATGATCCTCGCCGAGCCCAGGCCGGTGAACGAGCGCGGCCGGGGGCTGAAGATCGTCGACGACCTCTCCGACCGCTGGGGCGCGGACCTGCTGCCCCGGGGCAAAGGGGTCTGGTTCGAGCTCAAGGTGCGCGAGCGGCCCTGAGCCGCGCTCTCGGGTCCGGATACACGCAGGGCCCCCGAGAGCGCCGTGGTCCGGCGGATGGGGGCCCCTGCAAGTCATCGCGCCGGCCAAGGGGGTGCGTGCCCGCGCGATGGGCGTCGGCAGTGCCAGGTCGGGCCCGCCGAAGTTCGATGCCTTGACTATCGCATGGATCTCAGCATGTGGGCAAACCGGACGGCTTGGAATGCAAGGTTTGTAACCTAGTTCACCTTTGGATTTTGCATAGGTTAACGCCGCCACCTGTGAATATTCATGATCGCGATGATGTGCTCATCGCTTGGCGGGCGCGGGCGGCGTGTGTGCGGACGGCCGCGGGGGAGAGGTGTCGGCGGGGCGGCGGCGGTGCCTTGGGGGTGCCACGGCAGGCGCGGCAGAGGCCGCCCAGGAGGGCATGCGGGCGGCAGGGGGTGCGGCAGTCGGTGCACTCGATGATGCGGGTGGGTTGCGGTTCGGGGCGCGAGCGCTCCGGGGGCATCTTGTCGAGCAGACGACGGCGGGTGAACGCCACCGGGCTGTGGACGCCCTCCGGTGGCAGGCCTGCGGTGAGAGCGGCCGTGAAGAGGGCCAGGGTGGTGCCCCGGGCCAGCCACTCGGCGGCCAGCGGTTCCAGGGCCGCGCAGTCGGCGCCGGAGAGCGGGAGACGGGCGTCCGCGATGCCGAGGCCGGCGAGCGCGGCGTAGGCGGGGGAGACAGGGGAGGCGCGTCGCTCCTTCGGGGGATCGGGCGCGTTTTCCGTTGACTCCCGGGGGCTTTCGCCGGTGGCGATGAAGTGGTTCCACCAGGCGTCGCTGCGCGGCGTCCGGGAGAAGTACGTCCGGAACACCCACTGGGGGCGGTCGGCGTTCACGCGCTCGCGGACGCGGCGCAGGTGACCTGCGGCGGAGAGGTTGTTGAGCGCCGTGCGACAGGCCATCTGGCCGTAGTGCGGGTTGATGGCGGCGAGCGTTTTGACGTCCATGGCGGCGCCGTCGGGCAGGTGGTCGATGAGCGAGGCGAGGTACGCCTCGCGCGCCGGAAGATCCGCGAAGTACCTCGCAGAACGGGGAAGTTGCCCCGGCGCGGACTGCTTGCCGTATCCGGGCGCGGCCATGGCAGTAGAGTCGTGGGTAGCCACAGGATCGAATCCTCTTCGATCGTGCCGGTCAGACCCCCGTTCGGTGTTCGTAGCACCGGCGGGGGTCGATTCATTAGTGCGCACGCTACACGGAGGGACCGACTGTGGCGAAGCGATGACGAATAGTCATATCTGCTGTGCACAGCGGTGGTTGGAAGGTGATTACCCACCCATTCAATTAAGGGGTCACTCGTCTTCGGCGGCTTGAGCTTCGGGGGCGAAGGAGACGAACGCGGACCACGCCTCGGGGGAGAAGGCGAGGGTCGGGCCGGCCTTGTCCTTGGAGTCCCGGACGTGGATGGCGGAGGGGCAGGACGCGACCTCGACGCAGTTGCCACTGTCGAGGTCGCTGTAGCTGGACCGGAACCATGGCCTTTCGGTGTTCACAGTTGCTCCAGTGTTTTTCGGATGAGCTGTGCTGATTCCCGTGGGTTCAGGGCTTGCGAGCGGATCATTGCGTGGCGTCGGCTGAGTGCGCCTACGAGTCGCGGTTCGGAGTGGAGAGCGTTCGTTAGGTGCGTCTCAACGTACGCATACTGCTCGTTGTTGATCGTTTCCAAGATGGCGAGCGATCCCGGGAGTCCGGAAGGCGTCACCTGTGCGATAGGTACGATCTGGATCCGGATGTTGCGTGAGTCCTCGAACTCAAGCAGCCGGTGGAGCTGCTCCTTCATGGCCTCCCTGCCGCTGATGGAAGTGTGGAGGGCTGCTTCGTAGATGGTGAAGCTGAACAGCACCTCGGGCTCCATGAGCCTCTCTTGTCGCTTGAGGCGAAACGCCAGGCGTTCCTCAATGGTGGCGCTGTCCACGGGTGGCATGTGATGGCTGAGGAGTGTGTTGGCGTAAGCCTTGGTCTGCAACAAGCCCGGGATGTGAAGGGCTTCGTAGAAGTAGCAGGCAACCGCCTCCTTCTCAACGTCAAAGAAGACATCGCTGCGCGCAGGTCTGGCCTCGGGGGTGAGGTAGGGGTGAGCGCCCACCAGCATCCCCTTCGCGTCGCACAGCTCATCCGCCACTTGAAGCAGTTTGAGCGACGGCCGGCGCCTCCCCGCCTCCATCGACCGCACGCTCTCGATGTCGTAGCAGGCAGCCTGGCTCAGCTGCTCCCGCGTCACACCCGCGCGAGTACGCCATCGCTTGAGCTGATCGCCGCAGTACTTCCATGACATCGGGTTTTCCTTCGGCGTGCTCATCCCCGGTGGCCCCTCCCTGCCCTGGTCGCAGGGCGGTTCAAGCTCTCGCTGTACCTGCGGTGTAACTGCTGAGGCTATGCCCGTCTGTCGACCCTTGAAGGGTGAAGTGGCCGAACTCAGCCCTTGTGAGTGAAGCCGTCCGTACACCCCCTCAAGGATTCTGATGCTCACTCAGCCCGTCGACGCCGTCGAGTGGATGTTCCCCCGCCTGCCCCGCAGCGCCGGCCGTGCCCGGATCCGCTTCCTCCGGATGGCCTTCGAGTGGGAGGTGCCCGTCGACTCGGCGGAGACCGCGCTGATCCTCCTCAGTGAACTCGTCACCAACGCCTGCCGCCACGCCCGGTCCCCGCGTGACCGGATGATCGGCGTCCGAGTTCTCCTTCCCACCTCCTCCCTGCTCCGCATCGAGGTCTCCGATGCGAACCCCGAGCTCCCGACCCTCCGCCACGCCACCCCGGAGGACGAGTCCGGCCGGGGCCTCGAACTCGTCGCGGCGCTCGCCACCTCCTGGGGCGCCCACCCCCGGGGCGAGGGCTACATCGGCAAGACCACCTGGTGCGAACTCGCCCTCCCCACCCCGGCCAACCCGCACGACTGACCACCCCGCCACCCGCGCGGGAAGTCGGCCCAGCCGACTTCCCGCGCGGCCTGGCGGCGGTTACTCGTAACTGTGGCGAAATCACCCGTTTGCGTCCCCCTGCTTGTGCCCTCGGGGGCTCCGCGTGTGAGGTCTGCGGGTTCCGGGGAGGTCACTGGCGTGTGGCAGCCATTCCAGGCTTGCCGAAGGCCTGTTTGCGCGATTCACTTGCACAGAAGAGGCTGGAAACCCGCGAAGGGGGGATCACAGATGCTGCTGAACTTCAGGGTCGCGAACCACCGCTCGATCAGGGACGAGCAATCACTACAGCTCAACCCGGTCTACGACGCGGACAGGCCTCCGGGAACGCACTGGGAAGCGGTGCCTGTGGTGGGCATCTTCGGAGCCAATGCCGCCGGCAAGTCGAACGTCATCGATGCGCTGGCGTACATGAGCAGGATGGTCGTCGACTCGTACCGTGACGCGGAGCCGGACGGGGGCGTGACCCGCCAACCGTTCCGCCTCGACGAAGCCGCGCGCAGCGAACCGTCCTGGTACGTGGCCGACCTGCTGATCGACGGAATCCGCTACACCTACGGGTTCAGCGTGGACGACAACCGGGTGGTCGACGAATGGCTACACAGCTTCCCTCATGGCAGGAAGCGCAAGATCTTCGAGCGTTCGGTCGACGGGGTGGAGATCGGTGACTCACAGCACCGGCGCGAGCTGGAGCTGGTTGAGAACATCACTGAGCCCAACGTCCTCTTCATGTCCCTCGCGGCCCGGTCACGGCAGCAGGACTTCCGGCCGGTGTACGACTGGTTCGCCCGTAGCCTCCTGTTCAGTCGGCGCATGGGCATGCTCGGCACAACGCGAATCCTTGAGAACCTGGATCGGCATCCCGAGCTCATCGGCCTGCTGCAGGCTGCGGACCTAGGGATCGCGGAATGCGGTACGGAGCGTGTGCTGCTTGATGAGGAGCAGTTGCGGAAGAGGTACGGTTCGCGCATCCCGCAGCGAGTGCTGGCGGACCTTGAAGAGCGAGGTCCGCGTGAGGTCATGCGCCCGTGGATAGGGCATCGCGGGCGTGACGGGATCGTCAGGATGGATCTGTCCGACGAGTCCGAGGGAACGCAGGCTCTGCTGCGGCAGGCGCCCCGATTCATGTCGGTGCTCCGATGGGGCGGGACCTTCGTGGTGGATGAAATCGATTCGAGCCTCCACCCGATTCTGACCGCACGCCTGATCGGGCTCTTCCAGAATTCCGCGACTAATCCGAATGGTGCTCAGCTGATCTTCACCTCCCATGATGCCAGCCTGCTCGGACGAGCTGACGGTGAAGAGATCCTGCGGCGCGACCAGGTCTGGTTCGTGGAGAAGAACGAGTACGGCGAGACCGAATTGGTCGCCCTCGCCGACTTCAAGCCACGCCAGGAGGAGAACCGCGAGCGGCGGTATCTCAGCGGGAGCTACGGCGGCGTGCCGTACATCGACGACAATTTTGCCAGTGCCGTGGCGGCGCGGGGGGACAACGATGGCAAGGGCTGCCAAGCCGAGCGGACGCAAGCGTCCCTGTTTTGACACCTCACTGGCCAGGCGGGCGGGACAGCGGGAGCCGAGGCAGAGGCTGCTGGTGGTCTGCGGCGCGAAGGCGACTGAGCGCGACTACCTTCAGGGGCTGAAGTCGAGCGCCCGGAATTCAGCGGTCTCCCTGAGGGTCGTTGAACATCCGAGGTCACCCTCCCAGGTCGTTGATCATGCCGAGCTTCTGCGTGACCAGGCCGGCGGTGAGTACGACGAGGTGTGGTGCGTTCTCGATGTCGACGAATTCCCTGACCTGGGGCAGGTGGTGGCCGAGGCGCGGAAGAAGAATATCGAGGTGGCGTTCTCAAATCCCTGCTTCGAAGTGTGGCTCCTGCTGCACTTCGCGGAGTATCGCCGCCCGGCTCGGTCGTTCAAGGAACTTGTGCCAGCGCTTGAGAAAATCTTCCCGACCGGATATGAGAAGGCCGGTATGAAGTTCGACCTCTACAAGCCGCACTGGCGGTTGGCCGCCAGCCGGGCGAAGCAACTGGCTGAGCCTGGGAACGAGCACGAGGTCAATCCCTCCACTGGCATGTGGAAGCTCGCGCTCGCCATCGGAGGCGAAGAGACGCAGCCGTGACGGGTCAGTACCATCGACCCGTGAACCTGTACTGGCACGTCGTACTGCCGCCGCTCAGCGCCTGACGGGCGCGCGCTCCGGTGGCTTGATCCCCTGCGACCCCGGCTCGGCCTGATGGCGGCCGCCGTGGGCTGATGGCGTGCGTCCGTTCTCGGAACCAGTTTCCCGATGGTCCTCGACGACGGAAGTTCACGACTGTGCCGAATCGCTTGTTCTCGCCTGCCCGTCCCCTGCCCACGGCTCTCCGTCGCGCCCGCCCCCGCGCGCTCGGCGGCCCGGTGCCGATCCTGCTCGCCGCCGTGCTCTGGGGCACGACCGGGACGGCGGCTTCGCTGGCTCCCGGGGGCGCCCCCGCGGCGGGGATCGGGGCTGCCGGGCTGGTGCTCGGCGGGCTGCTGCTGTTCCTGTCCGACCGCTCAGTCCGCACCCTGCCCCGGGCCTGCGGGCCGCGCGAGCGGTGGCAACTCGCGCTCGGCGCGGTCGCGGTGGCGGGGTACCCGGTCACCTTCTACCCGGCGGTGAGCCGGACCGGGGTGGCGGTGGCGACGGTGATCGCGCTGGGCAGCGCGCCGGTGTTCACCGGGCTGCTCGGGTGGCTCGCCGGGCAGGGGCGGCCGGGCGGGCGCTGGGCCGGGGCCACGGCGATGGCCGTCCTCGGGTGTGCGGTGCTGGTGCTGGGGCCCGAACTCGCCGGGGGCGGCGCTGCGGTGGACGGCCTCGGGGTGCTGCTGGCGGTGCTGGCCGGGCTCTCGTACGCCGTGTACTCGCTGGTCGGCGGGCGGCTGATCGCGGTGGGGCGCCCGTCCGGCGGGGTGATGGGGGCGATGTTCGGCGGGGCGGCGCTGCTGGTGCTGCCGGTGGTGGCCCTCGGGCCGGTGGGGTGGCTGCTCTCGGTGCGGGGCGCGGGGATCGTGCTGTACCTCGCGGTGGTCACCACCTGCCTCGCGTACCGGCTGTTCGGTCACGGCTTGCGGCACGCCACCGCGCAGACCGCCACGACGCTGACCCTCGCCGAGCCCGCCGTCGCCGCCGTGCTGGGCGTGGCGGCGCTGGGGGAGCGGCTGCCGGCCGTCTCCTGGTGCGGGCTCGCGGTGCTGGCCGGCGGGCTGGCCTTCCTCGCGCTCCCCGCCCGCCGGTAAGTGCACTGCCGCCGCACGGGAAGTCGGACCGGCCGACTTCCCGCGCGGCGGGGGCGGTCAGATGCCGAAGTGGGCGGTGATGCCGTCGAGGACGCAGTCGAGGCCGGTCTCGAACTGCCAGTCGGGGTCGTCCTTGCGGGTGGCCTCGTACAGGTAGCGCTCGTAGCTGGGGTAGCGGCCGGTGTTCATCAGCCAGGTCATCCGCGGGGCGAGGCCGGCCCGGGTCTGGTCGCCGTCGGACCAGCCGTGCTGCCGGCGGAGGTTCTCCAGGGCGACCTCGGCGGCGACCGAGCCGTGCACGTAGCCGCTGACGGCGCGGAACACCGCCATGGTGGTGTCGGCGTCCAGGCCGTGCCCGGCCAGGGCTGCGAACGCGCGCTCGGGGACGGCGAGTTGGTTGGGGGTGAGGGAGAACGGGGTGGCCGTCCGGACCGTCCACGGATGGGCCAGGGTCATCGCCCGGAGGTGGACGGCCAGCGAGCGCATGGCGTCCCGCCAGCCGTCGGCCGGGGTGTCCAGGGGGAGCCGGCCGTACACGAAGTCGACCATCAGCTCAATGAGTTCGTCCTTGCCGGAGACGTACCGGTAGGCGGCCATGGGGGCGACGCCGAGCTCTCCGGCCAGGCGGCGCATGGTGACGGCGTCCAGACCCTCGGCGTCGGCAATGGCGACCGCGGCCTCGGCGATCCGCTGCGGGGTCAGTGTGGTGCGCGGCGCGGGGGCCGGACGGGCGAGGCGCTCCCAGAGTGAGACCTGGGCCTTGTCGTCGCCGGCCGCGGGGGTGCCCCCGGCGGGTGCCTGCTGAGCGGGCATGGGGCGGGCTCCTTCCGACTGCGGTGTTCCTCACCGTATCACCCGGGCGTGTACGGCGTATCTGAAGCGTACGTCGTATCTACAGTGGACGGCGTACGCGCCTATGTGTACGTTGTATCTGTCGGATACGCCGTACACATCGCCGTACACGACATCGCGCCGTCCATCACATCCCGGAGGGGGACCCCCATGTCCACGGAGCAGAACCTGCAGATCGCGGTCATCGTCGGCAGCACCCGCGACGGCCGCTTCGGCCCGGTCGTCGCCGACTGGCTGCTCGGTCACCTCGACGCCCGCGGCGACGCGACCACCGACCTGGTCGATCTGGTGGAGACCCCGCTGCCGACCACCCTCCCGTCCTTCGGCGGCGAACCGTCGCCGGGCGACGCCGAGTTGCTGGCCGCCGTGTCGCCCCGGCTGGAGGCCGCCGACGCCTTCGTCATCGTCACGCCCGAGTACAACCACAGCTTCCCGGCCGCGCTGAAGAACGCCATCGACTGGCACAACCGGCAGTGGCACGGCAAGCCGATCGCCTTCGTCTCCTACGGCGGCCTCTCCGGCGGGCTCCGCGCCGTCGAGCAACTGCGGGTGGTTATGGCCGAGTTGAACGCGGCGACGATCCGCAACACGGTCAGCTTCCACGGCGCCGCCCACTGCTTCGACGCCGATGGCAAGGCCATCGACCCCGCCGCCGACGCCGCCGCCAAGACCATGCTCGACCAGCTCACCTGGTGGGCGCAGGCGCTGCGCAACGCCCGGCAGGCCCACCCGTTCGCGGCCTGAGCCGACCGGCGGCGGACGACGGTTCGGGGGTCAGGGTCGGCGGGGTCCGGGTCGGCGGACGGGGGGCCGGGCCTGGCGGGCGGGGGTCAGCCGGTGGCCGCCGGGCACTGGGCGGTGAAGCAGAAGCCGGTGAGCTCCGCGTCCCGGAGGGCCTGGAGGAGGGTGGGCCAGTCGCCCTCCGGGCCGGCCACGATGACCGAGTAGGCGACGCCGTCGGGGCCGACCAGGACGTGGTCGACCGCGCGTCGGACGGTGCCGGTCTCGGCGTGGTTGTAGGAGTACTCCAGCTCGGCGGTGCCGTTGGCGGTCTGCTCCAGCCGGAGACGGCGGTAGCCCGCGGACGCCTTGGTCTCCGCGAGGTTGGCGTCGATCGACTTGGCCTGCTCATAGGGGGACTGGGTGGTCATGGAGAACACCTGGACCAGGCTGGACTGGTTCGGGGTCTCGTAGAACGTGGAGCCGTTCTGCTCCCTCCGCTGCCACCCGTCCGGGACGAGGAGGGTGAACCCGTTCGGGTCCTGGACCCGGTTGAGGTGCAGCCCGGTGGGGGTCGGCGCGGGCGCCGGGGTGGTGGGCGTGGGCGAGGGCGTGGCGGAGGGTGACTCCGAGGCCGTGGGGGACGACGAGGGGGAGCCGGACGCCGTGACCGGTGGCGTGCCCGTCAGGGTCGCCGCACCGGTCGGCTTGCTCCCGCCCTCGTGCCGCGTCAGCAGGTACCCGCCGCCGCCCGCGAGCACGCCGAGGAGCGCCCCGGCGAGGGCGGCCACCAGCACCCGCCGGGACCGCCGCGTTCCGGCGGACGGCGGGCGCCCCGGTCGAGGGGCGCGCGGTGTGATCAGCGGTGGTGCGATCAGCGGTGGTGCGACCGGAGGCGGCCCGATCGGAGGCGCGAAGGGCGGGGCCGTCGGCGGAGGGGGCGCAGGCGTGGCCGGGGGAGCCGCCGGAGGCGGAGGCGTGGCCGCCCTGCCCGCCGGCAGGTGGTCCACCCACTGCTGGCCGTCCTTGTCCCAGTACTTGCCCGTCATCCCTGCTCCCCCTGTGCTCCCCGGTCCCCGCTCAGTGCAGGAACTGCTCGATCGCCTCGACGACCGCCAGCGCCGAGGCGAGTCCGGAGACTACCGTGGTCGAGCTCCGCAGGAGGTCGCGGAGCCGTTCCAGCCGGGTGCGCGGGGCCGTGCCGGTCTGTTCGAGGGCCGTGCCGACGGCGTCCAGCTCCTGCTCCACCTCGGCCACGCCGTTGCCCTCGACCCGGGTGAACATCGGCAGGTGGCCCCGCAACTCGCGGACCGCCGCGAGCAGTTCACGGGCCGAGGCGTCGAGGCGGATCGAGGCGTCGACGGCCGTCGAGTCCTGACCGGTGGCGACCGCCCCGCCGGTCATCGCGCCGATCGATACCCCGCCGGGCGCCGGGGCGGGCACCGTCAGACCGCGCAGGTCCGGCAATGGGTCGGGCGCCCCGGCCCGCTGCGAGCGGTCCTCCGCCCGGGTGCCGGAGCCCGCGGCGACGGCCCCGCCGGTCATCGCGCCGATCGATACCCCACCGTTCGAGGCCCCATTGCTCGACACCCCGCCGCTCGCCGGTGCCGGGGGAGTGCTCTCCTCGTCCTGCGGCACGTCCTGCTCCTCGTTCATCGGAAATCTCAACTCCCTGTCAAGGACGCGAATCCGCGTCGTTAGGAGGGCTTCCCGCCGGACGGCGGAGCCGCCACTGCGCCCGACTGCGCCGTGCCCCCGTTGGTGGCGACGGCGCCGCCGCTCATCGAACCGATGTGGACCCCGCCCTCCATCACCTGGATCACGGTCTGCTCGAAGCGGTCGGTCTCGTACCCCGACCGCTCCAGCGCGACCCGCACGCCCTCGATGATCCGCTCCTCGATCGACTTCAAGTACCGTATGACGTCCAGCTCCTGGAAGATCGAGATGGTCGACGTGGTGGCGGCCTCGCGCAAGGAGACGACCGGGCGGGCGGCCACCACCAGCTGGTCGTCGTCATCCGTGCCGCCCGTGGCCCGGCGTCCGCCCGGGCGCAGCAGCGAGCGGAGCGCGGCCGGCCCGGCGGTGAACGCGGACATCGCCGGGCCGCGGCGTCCCGGTCGGGTGCCCTGCTGGGCCACCGAGTCCGCCAGCAGCTCGTAGTCGCGCCGGACCGGCCCGAGCACGTGCGGGACGACCTCCACCATCAGCAGGTTCCCCTGGGTGTGCACCCGCAACTGCACCGTCAGCACCACCTGTTCGTCCCAGGCGCCGACCCGGACCCGCAGGAAGTGCCGGCGCCGTTCGCCGCCCTCGTCGACCGCCTCGGCGATGTGCCGGGCGATCTCCTCGGGCCCGCGCGGGACCTCGCCGCGCGCCGGGCCGTACGGGAGGTAGACGACGTGCTCGATCTCCAGGTCCCGCAGGCGGTCCAGGCTGGTGTCGGCGGCGGCCTGCCGCAAGGCGGCCAGGCGCGGGATGACCAGGTCGAGTACGGCCCGGGCGATCAGGCCCTCCTCGGCGGCCGCCGGGGCGTCCTTGCGGCGCCTCAGCTCCAGGGTGAACCGCCAGACGCTGAACGGGAGTCCGGCGCCGAGGAAGGGATCGGCCGGATCGTAGACGACGAGCTGCGAGTACTGCTCGTCGGCGATGGCCCGCTGCAGCGCCGGGTAGCGCGGCCGGGCCGGCAGCCGGCGCGGATGCTTGGGGAAGTTCTCGCGGGTCAGCTCCCGGCGGAGGACCTGGGCGACGTGCAGGCGGTGCCAGCCCACTGTCGCGGCGAGCGCCAGCGGGAACAGCGTGCCCTGCCAGGCCCCCTCCTTCAGTGTGGCCAGCGCCAGTGCCCAGTAGAGGATCTGGGCGATCACGGCGAGGACGGAGAGGAGCCCGCCGGCGGCGCGCCGGGCCTCGGACGCCCGGGAGCCGCCGGGCGTGGTGGGGGCGGCTGGGGCGTAGAGCGCGTACTCCCGGACCTCCGCGGGCTTGGCGTACCAGGACAGCAGGCAGACCAGGGCGTACAGGACGGCGAAGGTCGCCGTGAACGGTGGCATGTAGTGCGAGAGCACGCCGAACACGGTGTCGGCCGCCGACTCCTGGCCGTACGGATCGTCGCCGTAGTACCCGCCGGTCAGTCCTTCCCCGTAGGACTTCCAGTCGGCGGCGGACGGTGGGTGCTGGAGCAGCGGCCAGTACTCGGTGCAGAAGAAGCCCAACCAGACCAAGGCGAGCACCGCGCCCGTGCGAGCCTCCAGTGCCCGGGCCCGGAGGGCGTGCGCCAGCACCGTGACCAGGTCGAAGCCCAGGGACGGCGGGACGGAGCGCTCGTCGTGCTCGACCAGTTCGGTGATGACACGCCGGCGGTAGTCCGGGTCGAGGTAGACCCCGGCGCAGAGCAGCCGGGTGGCCTCGGACCTCGCGTACGGCGATCCCGGCGATCCCGGTGTTCCCGACGATGTCGGCGGTGGCGCCGGCGGTGGCGGTGGAACGGACGGCGGCTCGGCGGGCCGCACCGGCCCGGGCTGGAAGGTCATCCGCCTCCCCCTCTGGCGTGAACCAACTCGCCGAGATTATGGACCTGCTGACGGTCCGTCGGCCAGTAAGAATGCGCAAGGGGAAGTGCGCGGTGAAACGCGCAGCGGGCATGCGAAGGCCCCCGGGTGGAGGGGGCTCCACCCGGGGGCCGGGGCGTCGTGACCGGCGCGCGGTCAGTGCCCGGTCAGCACTCGATGACGTTCACGGCGAGGCCGCCGCGCGAGGTCTCCTTGTACTTGATCTTCATGTCGGCCCCGGTCTCCTTCATCGTCTTGATCGCCTTGTCCAGCGAGACGTGGTGCCGGCCGTCGCCGCGCAGCGCCATCCGGGCCGCGGTGATGGCCTTGACCGACGCCATGCCGTTGCGCTCGATGCAGGGGATCTGGACCAGGCCGCCGACCGGGTCGCAGGTGAGGCCGAGGTTGTGCTCGATGCCGATCTCGGCGGCGTTCTCGACCTGCTCGGGGGTGCCGCCGAGGACCTCGGCGAGGCCGCCCGCGGCCATCGAGCAGGCGGAGCCGACCTCGCCCTGGCAGCCGACCTCGGCGCCGGAGATGGAGGCGTTCTCCTTGAACAGCATGCCGATGGCGCCGGCCGCGAGGAGGAAGCGGACGATGCCGTCGTCGTCGGCGCCCGGGATGAAGTTCAGGAAGTAGTGCAGGACGGCCGGGATGATCCCCGCCGCGCCGTTGGTCGGCGCGGTGACCACCCGGCGGCCGGAGGCGTTCTCCTCGTTGACCGCCATCGCGTAGAGGGTCACCCACTCCATCGCGTTGGCCGGCCCGATGCCCTCGGCGCGGAGCGTGCGCGCGGCAGCGGCGGCCCGGCGGCGGACCTTGAGGCCGCCCGGCAGGATGCCCTCGCGGGTCATGCCGGCCCGCACGCAGTCCTGCATCACGGACCAGATCTCCAGCAGCCCGGTGCGGATCTCCTCCTCGCTGCGCCAGGCCTTCTCGTTCTCCAGCATCAGGCCGGAGATGGAGAGCCCCGTCTCCCGGCTGAGCCGCAGCAGCTCGTCACCGGTGCGGAAGGGGTACTTCAGCACGGTGTCGTCCGGCTTGACCCGGTCGGCGCCGATCGCGTCCTCGTCGACGACGAAGCCGCCGCCGACCGAGTAGTAGGTCTTCTCCAGCAGGGTGGAGCCGTCGGCCGCGTACGCCCAGAGGGTCATGCCGTTGGCGTGGTAGGGCAGCGACCGGCGGCGGTGCAGCACGAGCTGGCTGTCGGGGTCGAAGTCGATGGAGTGCTCGCCGAGCAGGTGGAGCTTCTTCTCGGCGGTGATCCGCTCGACGTCCTTGTCGGCCTGGTCGACGTCGACGGTGCGGGGCGAGTTGTCCTCCAGGCCCAGCAGGACGGCCTTCGGGGTGCCGTGGCCGTGGCCGGTGGCACCCAGCGAGCCGTACAGCTCGGCACGCACGCCCGTCACCTGGGTCAGCAGGTCTTCGGACCGCAGTCGGCGGGCGAACATCCGGGCGGCGCGCATCGGGCCCACGGTGTGGGAGCTCGAGGGGCCGATGCCGATGGAGAAGAGGTCGAAGACGCTGATGGCCACGGGGGACGTCCTTGTCTGGTCTCGTGGAAGTACTTGCGGGCGGGGGCCGACACGGCTCGGGGCACCGCGCGCACTTACCAGTGTGCGCGGTGCCCCGGAGCCCCAGGTGTCGCGGCGGGGTGAGGCCGGTCACCCGGCCCGGACGATCACCGAAGTGATCAGAGGTTCGGGTACAGCGGGTACTTCTCGGCCAGCGCGGTGACGCGGGCCTTCAGGGCGTCGGCGACGGTCTCGTCGAAGGCGGGCTTGAGCGCCTCGGCGATGATGTCGGCGACCTCGCGGAAGTCCTCGGCCTGGAAGCCGCGGGTGGCCAGGGCCGGGGTGCCGATACGCAGGCCCGAGGTGACCATCGGCGGGCGCGGGTCGTTCGGGATGGCGTTGCGGTTGACGGTGATGCCGACCTCGTGCAGGCGGTCCTCGGCCTGCTGGCCGTCGAGCTCGCTGTTGCGCAGGTCGACCAGGACCAGGTGCACGTCGGTGCCGCCGGACAGGACGGACGCGCCGGCCTCGGCGACGTCGGCCTGCAGCAGGCGCTCGGCCAGGATCCGGGCACCGTCCAGGGTGCGCTGCTGGCGCTCCTTGAACTCCTCCGAGGCCGCGACCTTGAAGGCGACCGCCTTGCCGGCGATCACGTGCTCGAGCGGGCCGCCCTGCTGGCCGGGGAAGACCGCGGAGTTGATCTTCTTCGCGTACTCGGCCTTGGACAGGATGACGCCGCCGCGCGGGCCGCCCAGGGTCTTGTGGGTGGTGGTGGTGACCACGTCCGCGTAGGGCACCGGGTTCGGGTGCAGCCCGGCGGCCACCAGGCCGGCGAAGTGCGCCATGTCCACCATGAGCAGCGCGCCGACCTCGTCGGCGACCCGGCGGAACTCGGCGAAGTCCAGCTGGCGCGGGTAGGCGGACCAGCCGGCGATGATCAGCTTCGGCTGGTGCTCCTTGGCGAGGCGCTCGACCTCGGCCATGTCGACCTGGCCGGTCTTCTCGTCGACGTGGTACGCGACCACGTTGTAGAGCTTGCCGGAGAAGTTGATCTTCATGCCGTGGGTCAGGTGACCGCCGTGGGCCAGGTCCAGGCCCAGGATGGTGTCGCCCGGCTGGATCAGCGCGAACATCGCGGCGGCGTTGGCCTGCGCGCCCGAGTGCGGCTGCACGTTGGCGTGCTCGGCGCCGAACAGGGCCTTGATGCGGTCGATCGCGATCTGCTCGACCACGTCGACGTGCTCGCAGCCGCCGTAGTAGCGACGGCCGGGGTAGCCCTCGGCGTACTTGTTGGTGAGCACCGAGCCCTGGGCCTCCATGACCGCCACCGGGGCGAAGTTCTCGGAGGCGATCATCTCCAGGGTGGTCTGCTGGCGGTGCAGCTCGGCGTCGACCGCGGCGGCGATCTCCGGGTCGAGGGCGTGCAGGGACTGGTTGAGAACCGTCATGGTGTGGTCTTCCCGGGGAGGAGAGCGGAGGGACGGCGGGGGAGGGCGGGCCGCTGTGCTGCGGCCCGCCCGATCACGAGCGGGTCAGCTGCTGTGGGTGAGCGCGTCGTACTCGTCCGCGCTGAGCAGCTCGTCGGTGGACTCCACGCGCACCTTGAACAGCCAGCCACCCTCGAAGGGGGCGCTGTTGACCAGGCCGTTGTCGTCCAGGACGTCCTGGTTGACCTCGACGACCTCGCCGGTCACCGGGGAGTACAGGTCGCTGACCGACTTGGTGGACTCCAGCTCGCCACAGGTCTCGCCGGCGGTCACGGCGTCGCCGACGGCCGGCAGCTGCACGTAGACGATGTCACCGAGCGCGTCGGCGGCGTGCTTGGTGATGCCGATGGTGGAGACACCGTCCTCAGCGGCGGTGAGCCACTCGTGCTCCTTGGTGTACTGCAGGTGCTGGGGGTTGCTCATGGCGTCATTCTCCAGGATGGGAAGCGGGTACGGCGAAGCGGGCCGCCGCGTGGACGGCTTCGACGTGCGGGTATGGGGAAAGGCGGGTGTCGGCGGGGCGCTCGGCGGGCGCTCAGCGGGCGCGCTTGTAGAACGGCAGCGCCACGACCCGGACCGGCTCGTGCTTGCCGCGCACGTCCACCGCGACGGTGGTGCCGGGGGCGGCGTGGGCCGCGTCGACGTAGGCCATCGCGATCGGCTGTCCCAGCGTCGGGGACGGCGCGCCGGAGGTGATCCGGCCGATCGGGGCGCCGTCGGCGGAGACCACGGTGTACTCGGCGCGCGGGACGCGCTTGCCCTCGGAGACCAGGCCGACCAGCACCCGCGGCGGGTTGGCCTCGGCCGCGGCGGCGGCCTGCTCCAGCGCCTTGCGGCCGACGAAGGCGCCCTCGTTGGTGGTCTTGTCGAAGCGGACGACGCGGCCCAGGCCGGCGTCGAACGGGGTGAGGTCGGTGGACAGCTCGTGCCCGTACAGCGGCATGCCCGCCTCCAGGCGCAGCGTGTCGCGGCAGGAAAGGCCGCACGCGACCAGGCCGCGGCCCTCGCCGGCGGCGGTCAGCGCCTGCCAGATCTCCTCGGCGTCGACCGGGTGGCAGAAGATCTCGAAGCCGTCCTCGCCGGTGTAGCCGGTGCGGGCCAGCAGCACCTCGCGGCCGGCCACGTGGGCCGGGAGGATCGCGTAGTACTTGAGGCCGGGCAGGTCGGCGTCGGTGGTCTCGGCCAGGATCGCGGTGGACTCCGGGCCCTGGACGGCGATCAGCGCGTAGGTGTCGCGGTCGTCGGTGACGACGGCGTCGAAGCCCTTGGCGCGGGCGATCAGCTCGTCGAGGACCAGCTGGGCGTTCGAGGCGTTGGCGACGACCAGGAAGGCGTCCTCGCGCAGGCGGTAGACGATCAGGTCGTCCAGGATGCCGCCGTCCTCGGCGCAGATCATGGTGTAGCGGGCGCGCAGCTCACCCAGCGCGGAGACGAAGCCGACCAGCGCGTGGTCCAGCATCTCGCCGGCCTGCGGACCGGTGACGGTGATCTCGCCCATGTGGGAGAGGTCGAACAGGCCGGCCTTGGTGCGGACGGCGAGGTGCTCCTCGCGCTCGCTGCCGTAGCGCAGCGGCATGTCCCAGCCGGCGAAGTCGGTCATGGTCGCGCCGAGGGCGCGGTGCAGCGCGTCGAGCGCGGTCAGGCGGAGGGACGACATGGCCAGGAACTCCTCGGTCGGGGCACTCATGGGTGCACGCGCCGGACCGGACCCTCTCGGGGGCCGACCCTGCGCGCGGGCATGCGGCGGCGTGGGTCTCCCCATCTGTCGTCGAACCTGAGAGCTTCACCGCCCGCCGGCCCGCAGCTGTTTCCAGCATCCAGGACAGCATGGCGGCTTGCACCGTGGGTGGGCGCGCGACAGGGCCGCGCGCCGCTTTCCAGATGTGCCTAACCCGTGCGGTAGGGGGGCCTGAGAGATTCCGGGGAGGACTTGCTCCTTCGGCGCCGGCTGTGCCACTCACACACTCACTCACTGGTGCGGCACTCCGGGCTCTCCCGCGCGGGTTCGAGCGGCCGGTATGGAGTTGTGGGGCCCGCGGCGCATGCCGTCGGACGCGCACATCATGGCACGTCCCGGACGAGGAAGGGAGAGGGGACCCGGTCACACGGTGAGAGGGGAGCCGGTCACACGACTAGGGGGGAGCCGGTCACACGACACAGAGGCGAACACGAGCCCTAGACTGCTCCGCGTCGGCGCAGCAGAGGGCGGCCGACCGGCAGAGGGCGGAATCGGCGGCGCATGGGGTACCCGGTGGAGCAGCAGCAGGGGTGGGGCGGCCCGGAGGGGGCGCCGGCGGGCGGCACGTGGCCGGCCAACGAGCTGGAGCAGGTGCTGACCGCGGCCCTGGGCGACCCGGGCGCGACGCCGCGGGTGATCGAGGTGCTGGCCCGCAGCCAGGTGTGGGTGCCGCTGCCCGGCGGGGCCGACCCGCAGGGGCAGTCGCTGGACCTGCCGACCATCGAACTGGGCGGCGACCCGTACGTACCGGTGTTCTCCTCGCAGGAGGTGTTCCTGCAGCAGGCGCCGGGAATGGCCTTCGCGATCGCGCCGGTCTGGGAGTTCGCCCGCGGGCTGCCGCTGGGCGTGGGCATCGCGGTGAACCCGGACGCGGCGGTGGGCATCCCGGTGCCGCCGCAGGGCGTGGCCGAGCTGCGCCGCGGTCCGCGCCAGGACCGGTGGGAGGCCGCCGAGGACCCGGCGGCGCCTACCGGCGGCCGGGTGGCGCTGCGCGAGCCGGTGCCGGGCGAGGACCCGGAGCACTTCCTGGCCGCCTGCCGGGCCGAACTGTCGGCCCTTCCCGGGGTGTTGACCGCCCGCCGGGCGCTGGCCAGCATCGAGGGCGAGCCGACCGTGATGTTCGTGGGCGTCCAGTTGGATCCGGCGGCCCCGGCCGACCCGGCCGCGGTGAACGACGCGCTCGGCCGAGCGCTGGGAACCGCGCCGCTGCCGGGCGGCGTCCACCTCGTACTGCTCGACCTCGCCGACGACCCGGTGGTCGAGTGGCTGCTCACCCGGGTCATGCCTTTCTACACGCGGGTGTGAGCGGGGTTCGTATCCAAGGCACGTCGCCGTGGCGGTGGCCGGTGCCGCGCCATAGGGTGCGTGCAGACGGCCGACGGCCGGTGGTTCGAGGAAAGAGGCGCGGCGAGGTGGGCGCATGAGTGCGGGAACGGGAGCGGGCGGGGTGCCGGGGCCCTGGGGCCAGGCACCGGCCGGGCGCCCGGGAGCGGATCCCGGCGTGTTGGAGCACGCCCTGCGCGAGGTCGCGCCGGAGCGCTACGACGCGTACGAGCGCCTGCTGCACGCGCTGGCGGACGGCCGGGTCTGGATGCTGCTCTGGCACGGCACGCCGGGCAGTCCTGACGCGCAGTACGGGAACATGGAGATCAGCGGCCACGGCTACGCGCCGGCCGTCACCTCGCCCGAGCAGCTGGCCGCCTCCGGCTGGGGGCGGGCCCACGAGGTCGTCTCCGGCCGGGAGATCGCCGGCTCGCTGTACCGCACCCGCTGGGGCCTGTGGCTGAACCCGCACGCGCCCGGCGGCGGCGTCGGCGTGCCCTGGGCCGACCTGCGGCGGGTCGCCGCGGGCCTGGACCGGCTGCCGGCCGGTCCGCTGAAGCTGAGCGAGCCGCAGGTCAACGCCCAGCCGTTCTTCGCGCTGCTGGAGCGGCAGGCCGGCGAGGTGCGCGCGGTCCGGGCGCTGCGCCGGGCGTGGGTGCAGCCGGCGGTGGGGGAGCCGTACCTGGCGATCGGCCTGGACCTGTACGAGAGTTCGCCGCCCGCGGTGGAGGCGGTGCGCGCGCTGATGCAGCGGGCGATCGCGGTGGCCCCGGAGGGGCTCGCGGTGTCCACGGTGGCGATGTCGGACGAGTACGACCCGGTGGCGCTGTGGATGCGCGCCAACGCGCGGCCGTTCTTCGACCGGGAGGCCGGCCGCCCGGCGACCGGTCCGTACCCGCCGGTGCCGCCGCCCGCGTACCCGGGGCAGTCGATGTCGGGGCAGCCGACGCCGGGATGGGCCTACGGCACGCAGCCGCCCGCGCAGGGCTGGCAGCAGCAGCCCCAGCCCCAACAGCCGCAGCGGCCGTGGCCCGGCTACCCCGGGCGCTGATTGCCGAACCCGGTCCTGCCGAACCCGGTCCTTCAGGGCCCGTTCCCGCCGTAAATCCCGGGCCTTGAGGCCGAAGCCGAAGCCGACTTGATTGTCCGTCAAGTCGGCTTCGATGCTTTCCGGACGAATTTCCGAATTGCGCCGTCCGGCCATCTTGACATGCATGTTACAGACGTGTGAAGAGGGATATGCCGAAGGCCCGGGAGGTGCATGCCTGCAGATCACAGTTGGGCATCTGTCGGTTGTCAGGTCTGGCGTAAGCCAGTTCGGATGGCAGAGAGTTCTGCGCAACGCACCGCGCGTACTGGAACCCCACAAAGGTGAGCGCGCACGCCGACCCGTTCGACCACGCGACGCCCATCCCGCGTGGTGGCAGTGCCTGTGCACGACGCACTGCCGCGCCCACCCGCTTCTACGCACCTCCGCACGTCCGCAGCCGCACCGCCGAAGCCGGCGCCCGGCACCCGTGGGCCGGCCACCGTCGGCGAGGGGACCAACTGACCATGACCGCATCCGTCACAACCGCCGGGAACGAGCCGGAGGCACCCGCCGCCGCGAGCCCGGCCAAGAAGATCGAGGGCCGCTCCCTCGGCCAGATCGCCTGGACCCGCTTCAAGCGGGACAAGGCCGCCGTCGCCGGCGGCGTCGTGGTGATCCTGCTGATCCTGCTCGCCGTGCTGGCCAAGCCGATCGAGTCGATGTTCGGGCTCGACCCGGACGCCCTCCACCAGGACCTGCTGGACGCCGACCTCGGCGGCCTGCCGCTCGGCGACTGGGGCGGCATGAGCGGGTCCCACCCGCTCGGCGTCGACCCGCTGCAGGGCCGCGACCTGCTGACCCGCGTGATCGAGGGCTCCTGGGTCTCCCTGCTGGTCGCCTTCGGCGCGACCGTGCTGTCCAACACCATCGGCACCGTGCTCGGCATCATGGCCGGCTACTACGGCGGCTGGGTGGACACCCTGATCAGCCGTGTGATGGACGTTTTCCTGGCGTTCCCGCTGCTGCTCTTCGCGATCGCGATCTCGACCTCGCTGCAGGGCGGTGCGTTCGGCCTGCACGGCCTGCCGCTGCACATCCTGGTGCTGATCTTCGTGATCGGCTTCTTCAACTGGCCCTACATGGGCCGGATCGTGCGCGGCCAGACCCTCTCGCTGCGCGAGCGGGAGTTCGTCCACGCGGCCCGCAGCCTGGGCGCCCGGGGCCCGTTCATCCTGTTCAAGGAGCTGCTGCCCAACCTGGTCGGTCCGATCCTGGTCTACTCGACCCTGCTGATCCCGACCAACATCCTCTTCGAGGCCGGGCTGAGCTTCCTCGGTGTCGGCATCCAGCCTCCGCAGGCCTCCTGGGGCGGGATGCTCCAGGACGCGATCCGGTACTACCAGGTGGACCCCCAGTACATGGTGGTCCCCGGCGTGGCGATCTTCCTTACCGTGCTCGCCTTCAACCTGCTCGGCGACGGGCTGCGCGACGCCCTCGATCCCAAGAGCAACTGACCCTGCGTCAGGACCCTCCACCTTTTCCACATCCTCAAGGGGTTGATCTCACCCATGCGTAGGTCCCGTACCGTCGCCCTGACCGCGGCGGCTGCCGCCGCGGTCCTGGTTGTCACCGGCTGTTCCAGCTCGTCGAAGAGCGGCGACTCGTCCTCCTCGTCCTCCGCCTCGGGCGGCGGCGGAGCCAACGCGGCCACCAAGAACATCGTCAACGCCTCGGACAAGAAGGGCGGGACGGTCACCTTCGAGATGAAGGGCACCCCGGACTCGCTCGACCCGGGCAACACGTACTACGCGTACATCTACAACTTCTCGCGCCTGTACGCCCGTCCGCTGACCACGTTCAACCCGGCCGCCGGCGAGGAGGGCAACAAGCTCGTCCCGGACCTCGCCGAGTCGATGGGCCAGCCCAGCGCGGACGGCCTGACCTGGACGTACAAGCTGCGTGCGGGCCTGAAGTACGACGACGGCACCGCGATCAGCTCGAAGGACGTCAAGTACGCCGTCGAGCGCTCCAACTTCGCGCCGGACGTGAACTCCAACGGCCCGACCTACTTCCACGACCTGCTGGTCGACAACGACACGCCGTACGCGGGTCCGTACAAGGACAAGACCGGCGACCTGAAGTCGATCGAGACGCCGGACGACAGCACGATCGTCTTCCACCTGAAGCACCCGTTCGCGGACTTCGACTACCTGGTGAGCGCCCCGCAGACCGCGCCGGTCCCGCAGGCCAAGGACACCGGTGCCGACTACGTCAAGCACATCGTGTCCTCGGGCTCCTTCAAGTTCGAGTCCTACGAGGACGGCAAGCAGGCCACCCTGGTGCCGAACACCAACTGGGACAAGAGCACGGACCCGATCCGGAAGCAGCTGCCGGACAAGATCCAGCTCAAGATGAACATCGACCAGGCCACCATCGACAAGGACCTGCTGGCCGGCAACGCCCAGGTCGACCTGGTGGGTGGCGGCGTCGACCCGCAGACCCAGGCGCAGATCCTGCAGAACCCGAAGCTCAAGGCCAGCACCGACAACGCCTACGGCGGCCGCCTGGTCTACCTGGCGATCAACTCCAAGGTCGCGCCGTTCGACAACGTCGACTGCCGCAAGGCCGTCCAGTTCGCGATCGACAAGGTCTCGGTGCAGACCGCCGAGGGCGGCCCGATCCGCGGCCAGATCGCCAACACGGTGCTCCCGCCGGACATCCCGGGCCACCAGGACTTCAACCAGTTCGAGACCAAGGACAACAAGGGTGACGAGGCCAAGGCCAAGGACGCCCTGAAGGCCTGCGGCAAGGACAGCATCAACACCGTCATCTCCGCCCGCACCGAGCGCGCCACCGAGGTCGCCGCCGCGACCTCGATCCAGGCCGCGCTGAAGAAGGTCGGCATCAACGCCGAGATCCAGCAGTACCCGCAGGGCAAGTACCTGACCGACAGCGCCGGTGCCCCGCAGTTCACCCAGGACCACAACATCGGCCTGATGATGATGCAGTGGGGTGCCGACTGGCCGACCGGCTACGGCTTCCTGCAGCAGATCGTCGACGGCCGCGCGATCAAGGCCTCCGGCAACAGCAACCTGTCCCAGCTGAACGACCCGGCGGTCAACCAGCTGATCGACGACGCCGCCGTCAACCCGGACAAGGCCGCCCGCGAGAAGATCTACGGCGACATCGACAAGAAGGTCATGGACCAGGCGGTCATCGTCCCGCTGACCTACTTCAAGGTCTTCCTGTACCGCCCGGACAACGCCACCAACATGGCCTCCAACCCGGCGTTCTCGGGTGAGTACGACTCCCTGAACATCGGCACCACCAAGTAAGAGCCTGGCTCCGCATCCCTGAAGGCAGGTGAAGGCAGCGGCGCCCGCCGTCGTCCGGAAGACCCCGGACGACGGCGGGCCGCCGGAGCCGCCCAACTGTGTTTGCCTACATCATCCGCAGGATCTTCTCGGCGGTGCTGCTGCTGCTGGTCGTCAGCGCGGTCACCTTCGCGATCTTCTTCCTGCTCCCGCGCGTCGCCGGCGAAACGGCCGACCAGCTGGCCGCCCAGTACATCGGGAAGAACCCCTCACCCGAGGCGATCGCCGCAGTCAAGCAGAACCTCGGCCTCGACAAGCCGCTGTACGCCCAGTACTGGGACTTCCTCAGGGGCCTGGTCAGCGGCGCCGAGTACAAGTTCGGGCCGGAGCCGGCCACCTGCCACGTGCCCTGCTTCGGCTACTCCTTCAAGAACCACCTGGAGGTCTGGCCCGAGCTGTCCAAGCGGATCCCGGTCACCATCTCGCTGGCCGCCGGCGCGGCCGTGCTCTGGCTGGTCTCCGGCGTCGCCACCGGCGTCGTCTCCGCCCTCAAGCCGAAGTCGATCTTCGACCGGCTCTCCATGGGCATCGCCCTCGCCGGCGTCTCGCTGCCGGTCTTCTTCACCGGCGCGCTGCTGCTCACGCTGTTCAGCTACGAGTGGCCGATCCTGGACAACCTGCAGTACGTCGACTTCACCGACAACCCGCTGATGTGGGCCCGCAACCTGATCCTCCCCTGGATCTCGCTGGCCTTCCTCTACTCCGCGCTCTACGCCCGGCTCACCCGCGCCGGAATGCTGGAGACCATGAGCGAGGACTACATCCGCACCGCCCGGGCCAAGGGCCTGGTCGAGCGCAAGGTCGTCACCCGGCACGGGCTGCGCGCCGCGCTCACCCCGATCGTCACCATCTTCGGCATGGACCTCGGGCTGCTGCTCGGCGGTGCGCTGATCACCGAGCAGGTCTTCTCGCTCCAGGGCGTCGGCCAGTTCGCCGTCCAGGCGATCTCCGACAACGACCTGCCCAAGATCCTCGGCGTCACCCTGCTCGCCGCCTTCTTCATCGTCGCCTGCAACCTCGTGGTCGACCTCCTGTACGCCCTCGTCGACCCCCGGGTGAGGCTCTCGTGACCGAGCTCCAGAAGACCACGGAAGCCACTGCGCAGGCCCCGACCGGTGACCCCTTCCTCTCCGTGCGCGACCTGCGGATCCACTTCGACACCGACGACGGCCTGGTCCGCTCGGTGGACGGGGTCAGCTTCGACCTGCACAAGGGCCGCACCCTCGGCATCGTCGGCGAGTCCGGCTCCGGGAAGTCCGTCACCTCGCTCGGCATCATGGGCCTGCACCGCTCCAAGCGGGCCCGGATCAGCGGCGAGATCCGGCTCAACGGCGAGGACCTGATCGCCGCCGGCCCGGACCGGGTGCGCCAACTGCGCGGCCGCGAAATGGCGATGATCTTCCAGGACCCGCTGACCGCGATGCACCCCTACTACACGGTGGGGCAGCAGATCGTCGAGGCCTACCGGGTCCACCACCCCGAGGCGAACAAGAAGCAGGCCCGGGCCCGCGCGATCGAGATGCTCGACCGGGTCGGCATCCCGCAGCCCGACCGCCGGATCGACGACTACCCGCACCAGTTCTCCGGCGGCATGCGCCAGCGCGCGATGATCGCCATGTCCCTGGTCAACGACCCCTCGCTGCTGATCGCCGACGAGCCCACCACCGCCCTGGACGTCACCGTCCAGGCGCAGATCCTGGACCTCATCCGCGACCTCCAGGACGAGTTCGGCTCCGCCGTCATCATCATCACCCACGACCTCGGAGTGGTCGCCGAACTGGCCGACGACATCCTGGTCATGTACGGCGGCAAGTGCGTCGAGCGCGGACCGGCCGAGACCCTCTTCGACGCGCCCGAACACCCCTACACCTGGGGCCTGCTGGGCTCGATGCCGCGCCTGGACCGGGAACTGCAGGACCGGCTCGTCCCGGTCAAGGGCACCCCGCCCAGCCTGATCAACGTGCCGACGGGCTGCGCCTTCCACCCGCGCTGCCCGTACGCCGCCCTGACCGAGGGACGCTCCACCAGCGAGCTCCCGGTGCTGGCCGAGGCCGTACCCGGGCACTTCGCGGCCTGCCACCTGCCGGCCGACGAGCGGCACCGCATCTTCGCCGAAGAGATCGCGCCCCGGCTGTGAGCCCGGCCTCGTACCACCTTTCTGGAGAGAACCGATGACGGACACCCAGGCGGCCTCGATCCCCGCACCGGCACCCGCACCCGACCGCGAGCCGCTGCTGAAGGTGACCGGCCTGACCCGGCACTTCCCGATCCGCAGCGGGCTGATGCGGCGCCAGACCGGCGCGGTCCGGGCCGTCGACGGCATCGACTTCACCGTCAACGCCGGCGAGACGCTCGGTGTCGTCGGCGAGTCCGGCTGCGGCAAGTCGACCATGGGCCGACTGGTCACCCGGCTCGACGAACCGACCGGCGGGACGATCGAGTTCGAGGGCACCGACATCACCCACCTGAGCGTCGGGGCGATGCGGCCGCTGCGCCGCGACATCCAGATGATCTTCCAGGACCCGTACTCCTCGCTGAACCCCCGGCACACCGTCGGCACCATCGTCGGCGCGCCGTTCAAGCTGCAGAACGCGGTGCCCGAGGGCGGGCTCAAGAAGGCCGTCCAGGAACTGCTGGAGCTGTGCGGCCTCAGCCCCGAGCACTACAACCGCTACCCGCACGAGTTCTCCGGCGGCCAGCGCCAGCGCATCGGCATCGCCCGGGCACTCGCGCTGCGGCCGAAGATGATCATCGCGGACGAGCCGGTCTCGGCGCTGGACGTGTCGATCCAGGCCCAGGTGGTCAACCTGCTGGACGACCTCCAGAAGGAGCTCGGCCTGACCTACCTGATCATCGCGCACGACCTCTCGGTGGTCCGGCACGTCTCGGACCGGGTCGCGGTGATGTACCTCGGCAAGGTCGTCGAGATCGCCGACCGGGACTCGCTCTACCGCACCCCGATGCACCCGTACACCAACGCGCTGATGTCCGCCGTGCCCGTCCCCGACCCGCGCCGCCGCCAGCGCGGCGGCCGCGACCGGATCCTGCTCACCGGCGACGTCCCCTCCCCGATCAACCCGCCCAGCGGCTGCCGCTTCCGCACCCGCTGCTGGAAGGCCCAGGACATCTGCTCCACCCAGGAGCCGCCGCTGACGGCGCTGAAGACCGGGCACCAGGTGGCCTGCCACTTCCCCGAGAACGGCGAGGGGAGCTAAGGCGCAGCCCCGAGAACACGCCGTCGGGCGCCGCGGACGCGGGCTCCGAGCAGGCCTGAGCCACCGACGACGAAGTCCGCCCGCCCCGGCCGATCGGGGCGGGCGGACTTTCGTCACCGGTGCGGGGGCATCCCGGCCCATCAGGTACAAAGGGGACGGTGACCTCGCAGATCTTCCCCTCCGACGTGCAGCAGTCGCTGGACCTCGTCGGCATCTTCGTCTTCGCCCTCTCCGGGGGCCTGCTCGCCGTCCGCAAGAACATGGACATCTTCGGGATCTGTGTGCTGGCCGAGGTCACGGCCCTCGGCGGCGGGGTGATGCGCGACCTGGTGATCGGGGCCACCCCGGTCGCCGCCTTCACCAACCTCGGCTACTTCGTGACCCCGCTCGTCGCCGCGCTCGTGGTGTTCTTCCTGCACCCCGAGGTCGAGCGGATCAACCGCGCGGTGCAGACCCTGGACGCCCTCGGGCTCGGGCTGTTCTGCGTCACCGGCACCGCCAAGGCGCACGACTACGGACTCGGCGCGGTCGCGGCGATCGCGCTCGGCATGGTCACCGCGGCCGGCGGCGGCGTGATCCGCGACGTGCTGGCCGGGGAGATTCCCTCGCTGCTGCGCTGGGACCGGGAGATCTACGCCGTACCGGCCCTGGTCGGTGCCGCGCTGGTCGCCGCGCTGATCGGCGCGGACCGGCTCACCGGCGTCACCGGCACCGCCGCCGCGCTCACCGCCTTCGGCCTGCGGATGCTCGCCCTGAAGTACGGCTGGCGCGCCCCACGGGCCTGGCACCGCAACGGTTCTCGCACCAGCGAGGAGTAGGCGAGCCGCCGTACGCCAGCGAGATCGCCTCGGCCGTGCAGAGCAGCTCCGGCACCATCCTGGCCATTTCGGCCGGCGGCACCTGGCCGGCCGGGGCGCTCAGTGCGCAGGCCGCGACCGTCCGCCCGCCGCTGCCCGCGACCGGCGCGGCCACGCAGGTCACCGGCTCCCGGTGCTCGGCGGACTCGGCGGCCCAGCCCCGGCGCCGCACCGCCGCCAGCTCGGGTTCCTCGGGGGTGCCGTCCGCGGGCAGCCCGGCGAGCAGCACCCGGCCGACCGCCGTACCCGTCACCGGGGCGCGGCGCCCGATCCGGGACGGCCCGGCCGCCGAGGGCCCGGCCACCTCGTCCAGGTACAGCACCTCGCCGTCGTGGAGCACGGCGAGCCGGACGGTGTACCCGCTGCGGGCGTTGAGCGCGGCCAGGTACGGCGCGGCGACCTGCCGGACGTCGAAGTCCTCCAGCGCGCGGTGGGCCAGCGAGAGCACCCGGCCGCCGAGCCGGTAGCGCAGGTCGGGCTGGCGCCGGGCGAAGCCGCGCTCCTCCAGCGTGCGCAGCAGCCGCAGCGCGGTGGACTTGTGCACGCCGAGGCTGCTCGCGGCCTGCTCCAGCGAGAGCGGCGCCTCGCCGAGCGCGTCGAGCAGGGTCAGCGCGCGGTCGACCGACTGCGACATGGCGCCCCCTGGATCCGGCTGAGAAACGTCCGCCAGGCTAACCGCTGGGGGGCACAGTGGTACAAACCAGTGCCGGACGCCGGTGCCCGGCACTGGTGCAGACCAATGTTCGGGGCGTGGCCGGTCACCCCGTCCGTACCTGCGGTGGCCGGATCAATGCGCAGGGCTGGAGAGCCGAGCGGTGCCGCCCACTACAATCGGATGGTTATGCCATACCTGGACCATGCGGCGACCACGCCGATGCTGCCCGAGGCGATCGCCGCGATGTCGGCGCACCTGGGGGTGGTCGGCAACGCCTCGGCCCTGCACGCGGCCGGCCGCCGGGCCCGCCGGGTGGTCGAGGAGTCCCGCGAGTCGCTGGCCGAGTCGTTGGGCGCCCGCCCGAGCGAGATCGTGTTCACCGGCGGCGGCACCGAGTCCGACAACCTGGCGGTCAAGGGCCTCTACTGGGCCCGCCGGGACGCCGATCCGGCCCGCACCCGGGTGCTGAGCAGCCCCGTCGAGCACCACGCGGTGCTGGACGCGGTGCACTGGCTCTCCGAGCACGAGGGCGCCTCCGTCGACTACTTGCCGGTGGACGCGTACGGGCGGGTGCACCCGGAGGCGCTGCGCGAGGCGATCGAGCGGGACCCTTCGTCGGTCGCGCTGGTCACCGTGATGTGGGCCAACAACGAGGTCGGCACCATTCAGCCGGTGCGCGAACTCGCCGCCGTGGCCGCCGAGTACGGCATCCCGATGCACGCCGACGCGGTGCAGGCGCTCGGTCAGGTCCCGGTCTCCTTCGCCGAGTCGGGGCTCACCGCGCTCACCGTCACCGGACACAAGATCGGCGGCCCGTTCGGCATCGGCGCGCTGCTGCTCGCCCGGGGCGCCGCGCCCGTACCGCTGCTGCACGGCGGCGGCCAGGAGCGCGATGTGCGCTCCGGCACCCTGGACGCCCCCGGCGCCGCCGGCTTCGCGGCCGCCGCGGCGTGGGCCGTGGCGCACCGCGAGGAGCACGCGGTCACGCTCGGCGCCCTGCGCGACGAACTGGTTTCGAGGGTGCTGGCCGTCGTGCCCGACGCGGTGCTCAACGGCGACCCGGCGGCCGAAGGCCGGCTGCCCGCCAACGCCCACTTCTCCTTCCCCGGCTGCGAGGGCGACGCGCTGCTGATGCTGCTCGACGCGGCCGGGATCGAATGCTCGACGGGTTCGGCCTGCACCGCCGGGGTGCCGCAGCCCAGCCACGTGCTGCTCGCCATGGGCGTCGACCCGCTGCTGGCGCGCGCGTCGCTGCGGTTCTCGCTCGGGCACACCTCGGTGCGGGAGGACGTCACGGCGCTGGCGGAGGCCATCGGGCCGGTCGTCCAGCGGGCGCGGAACGCCGGGCTGGCGTCGGTGCGGCGCTGATATCGGCTCGGGGAACAGTCGGTTCAACCCGTACGCTTATTGGCATCATGACTGACTTCCCGGGTGCCCCGACCACTCCGTCCACTGGCCGTCTGCGCGTGCTCGCGGCGATGTCCGGCGGAGTCGACTCCGCCGTCGCCGCCGCCCGCGCCGTCGAAGCGGGGCACGAGGTGACCGGCGTCCACCTGGCGCTCTCCGCCAACCCGCAGTCCTTCCGCACCGGCGCGCGCGGCTGCTGCACCATCGAGGACTCCCGGGACGCCTGGCGAGCGGCCGACGTGATCGGCATCCCGTTCTACGTCTGGGACCTCGCCGAGCGCTTCCGCGAGGACGTCATCGACGACTTCGTCGCCGAGTACGCGGCCGGGCGCACCCCCAACCCGTGCCTGCGCTGCAACGAGAAGATCAAGTTCGCCGCGCTGCTGGACAAGGCCGTTGCCCTCGGCTTCGACGCCGTCTGCACCGGCCACTACGCCCGGATCGTCGACCTGCCGGACGGCTCGCGCGAACTCCACCGCGCGGTCGACGCCGCCAAGGACCAGTCGTACGTGCTCGGCGTCCTCGACGCCGACCAGCTCGCCCACTCCCTCTTCCCGCTCGGCGACACCACCAAGGACGTCATCCGCGAGGAGGCCGAGCGCCGCGGCCTCGCGGTCGCGAAGAAGCCGGACAGCCACGACATCTGCTTCATCGCCGACGGCGACACCCAGGGCTTCCTCGCCAAGCACCTCGGCACCGCGACCGGCGACATCCTCGACACCGACGGCACCAAGCTCGGCGAGCACGACGGTGCGTACGGCTTCACCATCGGCCAGCGCAAGGGCCTGCGCATCGGCCGCCCGGCGGCGGACGGCAAGCCGCGGTACGTCCTCGACATCTCCCCGGTGAACAACACCGTGACCGTCGGCCCGGTCGAGGGCCTCGACGTCACCGCGCTCACCGCCATCCGCCCCCGCTGGTGCGGCACCGAGCCCCTGGCCGACGGCCGCTACACCGCCCAGCTGCGCGCCCACGGCGAGGAGGTGCCGGTGGACGCCTCGGTGGTCGACGGCGAGCTCCACGTCCGCCTCGACACCCCGGCCCGCGGCATCGCCCCCGGCCAGGCCGTGGTGCTGTACGACGGCACCCGCGTCGTCGGCTCCGCCACCATCGCCACCACCGAACGCCCGGCCGTCAACGCCTGAGCACACCCGCCTGTCCCGCCCGCGCCGCCGGTTCGGGGGCGCGGGTGCGGGCGTGGGGTGGGCGGGGCCGTGGTCATCCCATTGGATGACGCCGCTGAATCCCGCGGATGACCACGGCCGGAGATTGCATTCGTCGGGCTGATTCGACGGTCCGGGCCGCAAACCTAATCTCAGGGCCATGAACCGAACCCGCCGTATCGCGGCCATCGCGGCCCTCGCCCTCGCCCTGCCCCTCCCGCCGGCCGGGGCCGCCATGGCCTCGTCGCCGTCGCTGTCGCCTTCGCTGTCGTCGCCGCCGTCCGCCACCGCGCCCGCCGCTGTCGCCGACGCCTCGACCCCGGCGGCCTCGACCCCGGCCGCCTTCCACGGCGAACTGCCCCGCCCGACCGGGCCGTACGCGGCCGGCGAGGAGGTCCTGCACCTGACCGACCGGGCCCGCACCGACCCCTGGGTACCCTCCGCCGGGCCCCGGCAGCTGACGGTGTCGATGTTCTACCCGGCCCGGCAGGACACCGGCGCGCCCGCCCCGTACATGAGCCTCGGCGAGGCGCAGGGCTTCGTGGCGACCCGGGTTCCGCCGGGGACCGGACTCCAGCCGCAGGACCTCGCGGACCTCAGGACCTACGCCTACACCGACGCGAAGGCCGCAGGCGGGAAGTTCCCGCTGGTGGTCCTCTCCCCGGGCTTCGAGAACCCCCGCGCCACACTGACCGGCCTGGCGACCGACCTGGCCGCCCACGGCTACGTCGTGGCCCTGGTCGGCCACCCCTACGAGGACTCCGGCGAGACGCTCGCCGACGGCAGCACCCCCGGATGCGCCCTGTGCGAGACCGGGGCACCGGACACGCTCCCCGACAGCCGCGCGAAGGACGTGTCGTTCGTCCTGGACCAGCTGACCGGGCACCACCCGGCCTGGCGCCTGGCCCACCTGATCGACCGCAGCCGCATCGGCATGGCCGGACACTCGATCGGCGGCGCGTCAACGCTGACGGCGATGGCCGAGGACCAGCGGATCCTCGCCGGAGTGAACATGGACGGAACGTTCTTCCCGCCGACCCCGACCGACAGCCTCAAGGGACGCTCCTTCCTCCTGCTCGGGAAGCAGAGCGACCACTCCGCCGGCAGCGGAGACCCGTCCTGGGGACAGACCTGGGCGGGCTGGGACGGCTACAAGCCCTGGCTGGCCGTCGCCGGCACGGCGCACGCCGGCTTCGCGGACATCCCCATCCTGGCCGCCGAGGCAGGCCTTCCCCTCCCCCCGGACCTGACCACCTCGCCGGAGCGCGGGATGCAGCTGACCCGGGAGTACGTCGGAGCCTTCTTCGACCGGACCCTGAAGGGAATCCACCAGCCCCTCCTCGACGGCCCCTCGGCAGCGAACCCCGAGATGCTCTTCCAGCACCCGTGATCAGCCGCCACCCAGGGCGAGTGGACAGGGGCCTCCTGCGCGCTTCGCCGCGAGAGGTGGTCTTGAGCATGAGTGACAGCGCCGGGGAGTCCCGTCCTGCTCCTACCGCCGGGCCTTCACCCGCGTGACGGATCCGGCGGCTACGATGCCCGAGGCGCACGCCCCCCGGAGAGGACGGCATGACCTTCTACGAGCAGCACCGGGACTTTATCGAGGAGTTGGAGCGGATTGCCCCGGAAGGCGTCCGGATCGAATGGTCCGGAGACACGCTGATCATGCAGGCGTCGCCGTCCAACATCCATCAGCTCAACATGGCCCAGGTGCGCAGGCAGTTCGAGCAGCACGCTCCTGACGGCTACCTCCCCAGCGAGCGGAGCGAAATCGTCAGCCCGGACGTCTCCAAGGGGCGCGAGCCGGACCTGACGTACCTGCCGGTGGAGGTCCTCTCCGGGGCGGGCAACAAGGCTCCGGCTGCGGAAGCCCTGATCGCCGTGGAGATCGTCTCACCGTCCAATCCGGGGAACGACTGGATGGACAAGCTGTACGACTACGCGGCGATGCGCATCCCGCTCTACCTCATCGTGGACCCGCGCCAGCAGACGGTGACGCTGTTCTCCGATCCGAACCACGACCGCTACCACACCCGCAGCGACCGGAAGTTCGGCGACGCGATCGGCATTCCGGAGCCGTTCGGCTTCACGCTGAGCCTGTCGGAGCTCGTTCCGTACCAGGACTGAGCTCCGGAGCCGGGCTCTACTGCACCTCGCGGTACCAGCGCCGGTGCACCAACGGCTCGACGCACAGCACCGCCGCGCCCGCGACCACGCCGACCAGCAGGGCCGCCGCGCCGCCGCCGTTCAGCAGGGCACCGACGCAGGCGGTGGCGACGGCGGCCGGCCGCAGCAGCGTCAGCGGGCCGAGGCCGATGACCATCGCCAGGGTGCCGGCGCGGAACGGCAGGGTGATGTAGGCGGCGAGCGAGAGCAGCACCGCCGCCGCGCTCAGCCGCTGGAGTTCGTACGCGCGCTGACGAGCAGCCGGTCCACCGCCACGGGGTCGAGTGCGCCGTCCCGGTCGACGGGCAGCCCGGCGACGACCCGGGCCGCGCGTCGGTCCCCGTTCTCGCGCAGCCGCCGGACGACCTCGTCGCGAGAGACCGGGAGCCGGCGGCCGTCGCACGGATCCACGGCCGTGATCAGATCGGATATCTCAAGGTGGCGCACGCGCAGCACCTCAGGGGTTGCCCGTGGTCGCCGTAATGCCGGTGAGCGGGGGCGCCGGGGCGTGATAGACCAATCAGCACTATGAATATCTGCGTTTTCTGCTCCGCGTACTCGCTCGATGACCGCTACACCGCCCCCGCCGCCGAGTTCGCCCGGCTCCTGGGGGAGGGCGGGCACACCCTGGTATGGGGCGGCTCGAACGCCGGCCTGATGGGCCTGCTGGCCGACGAGGTGAAGGCGGCCGGCGGGACGCTGGTCGGTGTCATGGTCGAGATGCTGAAGCACAAGGGCTACGTCGGCGCCGACGAGCTGGTCATGACCGGCGACCTGGCCGAGCGGAAGGCCGAGCTGGCGGCCCGGGCGGACGCGATCGTCGTCCTGGTGGGCGGGCTGGGCACGCTGGACGAGGTCACCGAGGTGCTGGAGCTCAAGAAGCACGGGATGTTCGAGAAGCCGGTGGTCGTCCTGGACACCGAGGGCTTCTACTCGGGCCTGCGGACGCAGTTGGAGCGGATGGACGCCGAGGGCTTCCTGCCCCGGCCGCTCGCCGAGCTGATCACCTTCGCCGACACGCCCGCCGAGGTTTTTGCGCAGCTCAAGGCCTGAGAGGATCGGAGCCATGGCTGCACATCTGATCACCGGCGCCGGCTCCGGCATCGGCGCCGTCCTGGCCGGGAAGCTCGCCGAGCGCGGGGACGACCTCTGGCTACTGGCCCGCGACGCCCGCCGCGCCGCCGAGCTGCGGGAGCGCTTCCCCGGGGCGAAGACCCTGGTCGGCGACCTCGGCGACCCGGCCAAGCTGTCCTGGGCCTTCGGGCACCAGGCGCTGCCGATCGAGCTGGACTCCCTGCTGCACGTCGCGGGCGTCGTCGAGCTGGGCACGGTCGGCGACCTGCCGGTGAAGGCCTGGCAGGAGACGCTGAACGTCAACCTGGTCGCCCCCGCCGAGCTGACCCGCCTCCTGCTGCCCTCCCTCCGCCTCGTCAAGGGCCACGTGGTCTTCGTCAACTCCGGTGCGGGCCTGAACGCCCACGCCGAGTGGTCGGCGTACGCGGCCGGCAAGCACGGCCTGAAGGCGCTGGCCGACTCGCTGCGCGCCGAGGAGCACGCGGGCGGCGTCCGGGTCACCTCGGTCTACCCCGGCCGCACCGCCACCGCGATGCAGGTCAAGGTGCACCAGCAGGAGGGCAAGGAGTACGACGCCGAGCGCTGGATCGAGCCCGAGTCCGTGGCCAAGGCGGTCCTGGCCGCCCTGGACACCTCCCGGGACGCGGAGATCACGGACATCACCGTCCGCCCCGGGTACTGACCGACCCGGCAGGCGCCGCGCACTAGGCTCGGACGGGTGAGCACTCCCCACCCCTTCCCCGACCTGCGCGGCGCCGCCACCGGTGTCGGCTCGCTGCCCGGTGTCGACGCCCGTGAGGCCGCCAAGACGGCCACCGGCGCGTTGGAGCACCTGCCGTTCCTGCCCGAGCTGCCCGCGCGCGGCCCCGGCGCCGACATGATCGGGCGCGGAGCCGGTTTCCTCGTCGAGCTGTTCGCGCAGACCGAGCCCAGCGGCTGGCGGTTCACCGACCGGCCCGGCCGGGACACCAAGCGCGCCCACTCCTGGCTCGGCGAGGACCTGGACGCCCTGGAGGAGTTCACCCAGGGCTACCAGGGCGCGCTGAAGGTCCAGGCCGTCGGCCCGTGGACGCTGGCGGCGAGCATCGAGCTGAAGTACGGCGAGAAGGCGCTCTCCGACCACGGCGCGTGCCGGGACATCGCCGGCTCGCTCACCGAGGGCCTGCGCCGCCACCTCGCGGACGTCCGCAAGCGCGTACCCGGTGCCCAGGTGGTCCTCCAGCTCGACGAGCCCTCGCTGCCCGCCGTCCTGACCGGCTCGGTGAAGACCGCCAGCGGCTTCCAGCGGCTGCGCGCCGTGGACCGGCAGGTGGCCGAGGAGGTGCTGCGGGAGGTGATCACCAACCTCGACGCGCCGGTCGTGGTGCACTCCTGCGCCCCCGAGGTCCCGATCCCGCTGCTGCGCCGCGCCGGGGTGGCCGGCGTCTCCCTCGACTTCGCGCTCCTCACCGAGCGGTCCGACGACGACCTCGGCGAGGCCGTGGAGGCGGGCACGATGATCCTCGCCGGTGTCGTCCCCTCCACTGACCAGGCGGTGTCCGACCCGGCCGGTAGTGTCCAGGGTGTCAGGACCTTGTGGCGCAGGCTCGGGTTCGCCCCGGAGCTGCTGGGCCGTCGCGTGCTGGTGACGCCGACCTGCGGGCTGGCCGGGGCCTCCCCGGCGTACGCGCGCAAGGCGCTGTCCCAGAGCGTGCGGGCGGCGCAGAGCCTGGTGGACAACCCGGAATGAGAACGTAGGAGGGCTTGCGGTGACGGCTGTCGAGGGCAAGGACGTCCCGGCGGAGGTACGGCGGCGGCACGCCGAGCTGGCGCAGGAGGTCACCGACCACCGCGTCCGGTACTACGAGCAGGACGCGCCGGTCGTCACCGACTCCGAGTTCGACGCCCTGATGCGCGAGCTGGAGGCGCTGGAGGCCGAGCACCCGGCCCTGGCCACCCCGGATTCGCCCACCCAGAAGGTCGGCGGCGCCCCCACCGAGCTGTTCGCCGAGGTGGAGCACCGCGAGCGCCTCCTCAGCCTCGACAACGCGATGGACGACGAGGAGCTCGCCGCCTGGGCCGAGCGCGTCGCGAGCGAGCTGCACGGCATCGACTACCACTACCTGTGCGAGCTCAAGGTGGACGGCCTGGCCGTCAACCTCACCTACGAGAACGGCCAGTTGGTGCAGGCGGCGACGCGCGGTGACGGCCGGGTGGGCGAGGACATCACCGCCAACGTCCGCACCATCAAGGAGATCCCGCACCAACTCAAGGGCGACGACATCCCCGAGCTGGTGGAGATCCGCGGCGAGGTCTACTTCCCGACCGAGGCCTTCGAGGCGCTCAACGCCTCGTTCGTGGCGGAGAACGAGCGCCGCCGCCTGGAGAACGAGGAGCGCGCCAAGGAGGGCAAGCGGCCCCGGGCGATGATCCGGCTGTTCATGAACCCCCGCAACGCCGCCGCCGGTTCGCTGCGCCAGAAGGACCCGCTGGTCACCGCTTCCCGCCCGCTGCACATGGTGGTGCACGGCATCGGCGCCCGGATCGGCTTCGACATCGACAACCAGTCGCACGCCTACCGACTGCTGCACGACTGGGGCCTGCCCACCGCCCGGCACAACAAGGTGGTGAAGACCCTCGACGAGGTGCGGGCCTTCATCGGGCACTTCGGCGAGCAGCGTCACTCGGTCGAGCACGAGATCGACGGCGTCGTGGTCAAGGTGGACGAGATCGCCCTGCAGGGCCGGCTCGGCGCCACCTCCAAGTCCCCGCGCTGGGCGATCGCCTGGAAGTACCCGCCGGAGGAGGTCACCGGCAGGCTCGCCCAGATCCGGGTCGGCATCGGCCGCACCGGCCGGGCGACGCCGTTCGCGGTGCTGGCCGAGCCGGTGAAGGTGGCCGGTTCGATGGTGCAGTACGCGACGCTGCACAACCAGCAGGTCGTCAAGGCCAAGGGCGTGCTGCTGGGCGACACGATCGTGCTGCGCAAGGCCGGTGACGTGATCCCGGAGATCCTCGGCCCGGTGGAGAACCTGCGGGACGGCACCGAGCAGGAGTTCGTGATGCCCTCGCACTGCCACGAGTGCGGGGCGGAGCTGCGCCCGATGGCCGAGGGGGACATCGATCTGCGCTGCCCCAACGCCCAGTTCTGCCCGGCACAGATCCGGGAGCGGATCGCCTTCCTGGGCGGCCGTTCCTCGCTGGACGTCGAGGGCCTCGGCTACGTCGCGGCCACCGCGCTGACCCAGCCGCTGGAGCCGACGGAGGCGCCGGTGCGGGACGAGGGTGACATCTTCGGGCTGACGATGGAGCAGCTGCTGCCGATCCAGGTGCTGGTGCGCGACCAGAAGACCGGCATGCCCAAGCTGGACGACCGGACCGGCAAGGAGAAGAAGGCCACCTTCTTCGCCAACCAGAAGGGCGAGCCCAAGAAGACCGCCGCAATCCTGCTGGAGAACCTCGAGAAGGTGAAGGAACGTCCGCTCTGGCGGTTCCTCAACGGTCTCTCGATCCGGCACGTGGGGCCGGTCGCGGCCCAGGAGCTGGCCCGGGAGTTCCGCGACCTGGACCGGATCTTCTCGGCCACCGAGGAGGAGCTGGCCGCGGTCGAGGGGGTCGGGCCGATCATCGCCCGGTCGGTGGTCGAGTGGTACCAGGAGGAGTGGCACCGGCAGATCCTGGAGAAGTGGCGTGCCGCGGGTGTCCGCTTCGTCGAGGAGTTCGCGGACGAGGAGGAGGCGGAGCGCCCGCTGGAGGGTCTGACCGTCGTGGTGACCGGCACCCTGGCCGGCCACACCCGGGACGGCGCCAAGGAGGCGCTGACCTCGCGCGGAGCGAAGGTGACCGGTTCGGTTTCGAAGAAGACCGATTTTGTGGTCGCTGGTGACAACCCAGGGTCCAAGTACGACAAGGCTGTTCAGCTCGGACTGCCGGTCCTGGACGACGCGGGCTTCGCCGCACTGCTGGCCGGCGGACCGGCCGCCGCCCGCGCCCACCTGGGACTTCCGGAGCCGGAGGAGGCCGCCGAGCCGTCGGAGGCGCCCGCCGAGGGCTGACCCGGGGCCGACCCGAGCGGCGGGTGGCCGAATCCGTGTTGTTATCGTCCTGATGCAACGTCACCGGGTGCCGTGCAGTGAAAGCGGGCATTGTGTCACTGTGTGACACTCGGGCGGGTCAGCGCGTTTCCGGTTGTCCGAAAGTCTGCCCACCGGGTGGACCCCGGCATACCCTGGAGCGCAACAGAATGTCAGCAGGGGTGGGGGCACCGGCTGTGCCGGTGCTCCTCGGGGTCGCTCCATGCCCGGCAGCTGTCGGTACCGGCACGGTGCCTCACCGTAAGGCGGCCTGACGGGGCGGGCCCGACGGAGGACAGGGCTTATGGATCGTACGACCGGCGGTGCGCCCACACGCCCGCCGCAGGGGGTGGCAGGTGCGGTCCTGCTGCTCGGCGTGCTGCTGGCCGGAGCTGCGCCGCTCATCCCGCTGGCCGTCCTGGTCTACCGGTACGAACCCGAGCTGCTGCCGCTGTTCGCGGTGCCCCTGGCCGTGCTGGTCGCGGCCTGGCGGATCGCCCGGGACCGCGCCCGCGACCAACTGACCGACCCGCTGACGGACCTGCCCAACCGTCAGGCCCTCCTGCTGGCCGCCCAGGAGGCGATCGCCGAATGCGACCCGGGCTTCAGCGTCGGTCTCATCCTGCTTGACCTCGACCGCTTCCGATCACTCAATGACACACTTGGTCATACGGCCGGTGACCGCCTGCTGGTTCACATTTCCCGCCGACTGCACCGCGCGCTGCGCTCCGGCGGACCGGCCGGCAGCGCCACCCGGGAGTCCATCGACGACGTCTTCGCCGGGCTGCCCCGGCACTACCGGCGCGGCCGCCCGATGGTGGCCCGGATGGGCGGCGACGAGTTCGCCGTCCTGCTGCCCGGCATCAACTGCCCGGACAGCCTGGAACGTGTCGCCAAGGCACTGATCGCCGAACTGGCCGCCCCGATCCGGCTGGACGGGCTGCTGCTCGTCCTGGAGGCCAGCGCCGGCGTCTGCGTCTACCCGCAGCACGCCCAGGACGCCGAGTCGCTGCTGCGCCGCGCGGACGTCGCGATGGGCCACGCCCAGCGCGGCTGCAGCGGCGTCGCCCAGTACGACGAGACCCAGGACGCCGACACCCCCTACCGGATCGGACTGCTCGGGGACCTGCGCCGGGCCCTGGAGACCGGCGAGGTACAGCTGCACTACCAGCCGAAAGTGGCCTTCGACGGCCGGGTGGTCGGCCTGGAGGCCCTGCTGCGCTGGGACCGCCCCGGCCAGGGCCGGGTCTCGCCGGACGAGTTCGTCGGGCTCGCCGAGTCCAGCGGCCTGATGCCCCGGCTCACCGACTACGTGCTGGAGGCCGCGGTCGGCCAGCTCGCCTACTGGCGCGACCAGGGGCTGCAGGTGCAGGTCGCGGTCAACGTCTCGCCGCGGGACGTGCTCAACCCCGGCTTCGCCCAGCGCGTCGCCGGCCACCTCGTGCGCCACCAGGTGCCGGCCCACGCGCTCCAGCTGGAGATCACCGAGCGGCTGCTGCTGGACGACTCCCGGCGGGCCGCCGACACCCTCGCCGAACTGCGCGGCTACGGCGTGGGGATGTCCCTGGACGACTTCGGCACCGGGCACTCCTCGCTGGTGCGGCTGCGCAGCCTGCCCGTCGGCGAGCTGAAGATCGACCGCTCCTTCGTCTCCCGCATGGTCATCGACGACCACGACGCGGCGGTGGTGCGCTGCTCGGTGGAGCTCGCCCACTCGCTGGGCCTGACCGTGGTCGCCGAGGGCGTCGAGGACGACGAGACCTGGGAGCGGCTGCACTGCATGGGCGTGGACGCCGTCCAGGGCTGGCTGGTGTCGGCCGCGATGCCGGCCGAGCAGGCCACCGCCTGGCTGCTGGTGCACCGCACCGGCGCCCCGCCGGTGGAGCGACTGGGCGCGCCGCCCCAGCTGCGCGCCGGCTTCCAGTCGGTCCAGGGCATGCCGGTCCAGGGCAAGCCGATCGTCCAGCCGGCCATCCCGCCCGTGCTGCCGCCGACGCTCCCGCCCGTGCTGCCGCCGGTGATGCCCCCCGTGCTGCCGCCGGTGGTCCAGGCGGCGCAGGCCGCGCAGATGGAGATCAAGGCGCCGAGCGCGCAGAGTTGGGCCCGCTTCCGGTCGCAGTGACGGACGCGGCGGTGGGGGCGCCGGCTCGGCGGTGACGGGCGCCGCGGCTCACTCGTTGGCCGGTGGCCGGGCCGGGCCCCATAGGATGGGTCCAAAGACCATGAGGACGGAGCGCCGAACCCGGCTGCTCCTGCCCGGGCCCGGCACCGCCCGCAAGGCACCGCCGGGTCTCACCAGAACTCACCCTGAGGATCGCTGCATGCCTGGCATCACGCGCGAGGAGGTCGCCCACCTCGCCCGGCTGTCGCGTCTTGAGCTGAAGCCCGAAGAGCTGGACCACTTCGCCGAGCAGCTCGACGTGATCATCGGCGCGGTCGCCCGCGTTTCCGAGGTCGCCGGACAGGACGTCCCGCCGACCTCCCACCCGCTGCCGCTGACCAACGTCATGCGCGCGGACGAGGTGCGGCCCTCGCTCACCCCGGAGCAGGCGCTGTCCGGCGCCCCCGCCGCCGAAGAGCAGCGTTTCCGTGTGCCGCAGATCCTCGGGGAGGACTGACCGAGATGACCGAGCTGATTCGCTACACCGCCGCCGAGACCGCGGGCGCCATCGCCAAGGGCGAGGTGTCCGCCGTCGAGGTCGCGCAGGCGCACCTGGACCGCATCGAGGCCGTCGACAAGAAGGTCAACGCCTTCCTGCACGTCGACACCGAGGGCGCGCTGGCCGCCGCCAAGGCCGTCGACGAGAAGCGCGCCAAGGGCGAGGAGCTGGGCCCGCTGGCCGGCGTCCCGCTCGCGCTGAAGGACGTCTTCACCACCAAGGGCGTCCCCACCACCTGCGGCTCCAAGATGCTCGAGGGCTGGATCCCGCCGTACGACGCCACGCTGACCTCCCGTCTCAAGGACGCCGGCGTCGTCATCCTCGGCAAGACCAACATGGACGAGTTCGCGATGGGCTCCTCCACCGAGAACTCCGCCTACGGCCCGACCGGCAACCCGTGGGACCTCACCCGCATCCCCGGCGGCTCCGGCGGCGGTTCGGCCGCCGCGCTGGCCGCCTTCGAGGCCCCGCTGGCGATCGGCACCGACACCGGCGGCTCGATCCGCCAGCCCGGCGCCGTCACCGGCACCGTCGGCGTCAAGCCGACCTACGGCTCGGTGTCCCGCTACGGCCTGGTCGCCTTCTCCAGCAGCCTGGACCAGGGCGGCCCGTGCGCCCGCACCGTGCTGGACGCGGCGCTGCTGCACGAGGCCATCGCCGGGCACGACCCGCTGGACTCCACCTCGATCGACGCGCCGGTCCCGGCCGTGGTCGAGGCCGCGAAGATGCGCGACGTCCGCGGCATGCGGATCGGCGTCGTCAAGGAGTTCGCCGGCGAGGGCTACCAGGCCGGCGTGATGGAGCGCTTCAACCAGTCGGTGGAGCTGCTGCGCGAGCTGGGCGCCGAGGTCGTCGAGGTCTCCTGCCCGTCGTTCACCCTGGCACTGCCGGCGTACTACCTGATCGCGCCGAGCGAGTGCTCCTCCAACCTGGCCCGCTTCGACGCGATGCGCTACGGCCTGCGGGTCGGCGACGACGGCACCCGCTCGGCCGAGGAGGTCACCGCGCTGACCCGTGAGGCCGGCTTCGGCGACGAGGTCAAGCGCCGCATCATCCTGGGCACCTACGCCCTCTCCTCGGGCTACTACGACGCCTACTACGGCTCGGCCCAGAAGGTCCGCACGCTCATCTCGCGGGACTTCGACGCGGCCTTCGCCGGCGTGGACGTGCTGGTCTCGCCGACCACGCCGACCACCGCCTTCCCGATCGGCGAGCGCGCCGACGACCCGATGGCGATGTACCTGGCCGACCTGTGCACGATTCCGTCGAACCTGGCGGGCAACGCGGCCATGTCGCTGCCGGTCGGCCTGGCGCCGGAGGACAATCTCCCGGTCGGCCTGCAGATCATCGCACCCGCGATGGCGGACGACCGCCTGTACCGCGTGGGCGGCGCCGTCGAGGCCGCACTCAACGACAAGTGGGGGCACACCCTGCTGGAGGAGGCACCGGCACTGTGAGCAAGATCGAGAAGGCGAAGGCCCAGTCGACTTCCTTGAAGGGCTTCAAGCACTCGAAGCCCGGCCTGTGGCTGTCCATCGGCACCAGCGCCTTCGGCGCGGTCTCCATCGCCAAGGACGTCCGCAAGGCCCGCGAGGAGAGCGACACCCTCAAGCTGGTCAACGCCCTGGTCGGCGCCGCCGCGCTGATCACCGGCACCGCCCTGCTGGTGCGCGAGCTGCGCCGGCTGGGCTCCGACGACGTGCTGCTGGGCTGAGCCGAGCGCCCAGGCCCGGCCCCGCGCGAGCGGCGGCCGGGCCCGTACCTCCCGAGTCTTTAGTTGAGAAGGGACGCTGTGAGCGTCATGACCCTGGTCTCCTACGAGGACGCTCTGGCGTCGTACGACCCGGTGATGGGCCTTGAGGTCCACGTCGAGCTCGGTACCAAGACCAAGATGTTCTGCGGCTGCTCGACCGAGCTGGGCGCCGAGCCGAACAGCCAGACCTGCCCGACCTGCCTGGGCCTGCCGGGCTCGCTGCCGGTGGTCAACGCGGTCGGCGTGGAGTCGGCCGTCAAGATCGGCCTGGCGCTGAACTGCGACATCGCCGAGTGGTGCCGGTTCGCCCGGAAGAACTACTTCTACCCGGACATGCCCAAGAACTTCCAGACCTCGCAGTACGACGAGCCGATCGCCTTCAACGGCTACCTCGACGTGCAGCTCGAGGACGGCTCGACCTTCCGCGTGGAGATCGAGCGCGCCCACATGGAGGAGGACACCGGCAAGTCCAGCCACGTCGGTGGCGCGACCGGCCGCATCCACGGCGCCACCCACTCGCTGCTCGACTACAACCGGGCCGGCATCCCGCTGATCGAGATCGTCACCAAGCCGATCGAGGGGGCCGGCGAGCGCGCCCCCGAGGTCGCCAAGGCGTACGTCGCCGAGCTGCGCGAGGTCATCCGCTCCCTCGGCGTCTCCGAGGCCCGGATGGACAAGGGCCAGATGCGCTGCGACGTCAACCTGTCGCTGCGCCCGAACGGCACCGAGAAGTTCGGCACCCGCTCGGAGACCAAGAACGTCAACTCGCTGCGCAGCGTGGAGCGGGCCGCCCGGTACGAGATCCGTCGGCACGCCACCGTGCTGAGCGACGGCGGCACCATCGTCCAGGAGACCCGTCACTTCCACGAGGACGACGGCAGCACCACCTCGGGCCGGATCAAGGACAACGCCGAGGACTACCGCTACTTCCCCGAGCCGGACCTGGTGCCGGTGGCCCCCGCCCGCGCGTGGGTCGAGGAGCTGCGCGCCGCCCTGCCCGAGCTGCCGCGGGTGCGCCGCGCCCGGCTGCAGGCCGAGTGGGGGCTGTCCGACAAGGACATGCAGTCCGTCCTCAACGCCGGTGCGGTGGGGCCGATCCAGGAGACCATCGCGGCCGGTGCCCCGGCCGACCAGGCCCGCAAGTGGTGGATGGGCGAGCTGGCCCGCCGTGCCAACGAGACCGGCACCGAGCTGAGCGAGCAGCCGATCACCCCGGTGCAGGTCGCCCGGGTCGCCGCGCTGGTCGCCGAGGGCAAGCTGAACGACAAGCTGGCCCGCCAGGTCATCGAGGGTGTGCTGGCCGGCGAGGGCGAGCCGGACGAGATCGTCGAGAAGCGCGGCCTGGCCGTGGTCTCGGACGACTCCGCGCTGGGCGCCGCCGTCGACCAGGCGATCGCCGAGAACGAGGGGATCGCCGCCAAGATCCGCGACGGCAAGGTCCAGGCCGTGGGCGCGCTGGTCGGCGCGGTCATGAAGGCCACCCGCGGCCAGGCCGACGCCGCCCGCGTGAAGGACCTGATCCTCGAGAAGCTGGGCGTGGAAGGACAGTAAGCACAGCCTGGAGAAGCCGGGCGGCTCCGCCTGAGCGGCTTCTTCCCAGGGCACCTAGGCTGTCGACCCTTCCTTCCTAAGGCGCCTAAGGCATCTAAGGCCCTCTAAGTAAGGTCTAAGGCCCGGTCTCACCCCCGTAATGGGGTGAGGCCGGGCCTTAAACCTTTCCCGGCGCCCGATCTAAGGCCTCCGGGCCCCCGAAGATCGGGCACGCTCCCGATGCCGCACCCCCCACTGGGAGAGGAAGCTCTTACCTGTCAGCAAGACAGCAGTGAGAACCCACAAAGGGGACCTGAAGTGATCGAGTACCAGACCTTCCAGCAACACGCCCACGAGCTCGTGGCCCGCGCCGAGCACGAGCGCCTGGTGCGCGAGGCCAAGGAGGCACGCCGCCTGCGGCAGCGTCCGGTGGCCACCCGCTTCCAGCGGCGCCCCGTGCGTCAGCCCGAATGCTGACGGTGCGGCACCAGGGCGGTGCCGACGGAGTTACGGAGGGGGAGACGCTGCGAGTGAGCGTCTCCCCCTCCGGGCGTTCGCCAGGGGAGATAACCCCTCGGCCGGTCCCCACCGGCTATGGCATGCTCGCCTCCATGCAGCAGATATCGGTCAGCCCCGTCTTCGTCGGCCGTGGCAGCGAGATCACCGAACTGACCGACGCGCTGCGCCGGGCGGGCACCGGCAGCCCGCAGGCCGTGCTGATCGGCGGCGAGGCCGGCGTCGGCAAGACCCGGCTGCTGGAGGAGTTCCTGCAGCGTGCCGCCGACCGGGGCGCGGTCACCTCGCTCGGCAGCTGTCTGGAGGTCGGCGCCGAGGGCCTGCCCTACGCGCCGCTGGCCGCCGCACTACGCCGGCTGCACCGCTCACTGGGCGCCGAGTTCGAGGCCGCGGCGGCCGGCAGCGAGGGCCATCTCGCCCGCCTGATCTCCGAGTTCGGCGAGGCCGACGGCGAACCCAACGACGAGTACGGCCGGGCCCGGCTGTTCGAGCACACCGCGAGGCTGTTCGAACGGCTCGGCGCGGAGCGTACCCTCGTCCTCGCCGTCGAGGACCTGCACTGGTCCGACCGCTCCACCCGCGAACTGCTCGCCTTCCTGGTGCGCACCCTGCACCGCTCCCGGGTGCTGCTGGTCGCCACCTACCGCAGCGACGACCTGCACCGCCGGCACCCGCTGCGCCCCTTCCTCGCCGAGCTCGATCGGCTGCGCACCGTCCAGCGGCTGGAGTTGGCGCGGTTCGTCCGCCGCGAGGTGGCCGCCCAGCTGGCCGGGATCCTCGGCACCGCCACCCCCGACCGCCAACTGGTGGACCGGATCCACCGCCGCTCGGAGGGCAACCCCTTCTTCGTCGAGGAGCTGGCCACCGCCTTCGAGGACGGCTGCGGCGCCGGGCTGACCGACTCGCTGCGGGACATCCTGCTGGTGCGGGTCGAGGGCCTGGACGAGGAGGCCCAGCGGGTGGTGCGGATCGCCGCCGAGGGCGGCTCGCACGTCGAACACGCCCTGCTGGCCGCCGTCCTGGACGACGACGAGGAGGCGCTGATCGAGGCGCTGCGGTCGGCCGTCGGCGCCAACATCCTGCGTCCGGACAGCGAGGGCGAGGGCTACCGGTTCCGGCACGCGCTGGTCCGCGAGGCGGTTTCGGACGACCTGCTGCCCGGCGAACGCCACCGGATCAACCGCAAGTTCGCGCTCGCCGTGGAGGCCCAGCCGCAGCTGGTCTCCTGCGACGCGCTGCCCGCCCGGCTGGCCAACTACTGGTACCACGCGCACGACCCGGCCCGCGCCCTGCCGACCGCCCTGGAGGCCGCCCGCGCGGCCCGCCGCCGCAACGCCTTCGCCGAGCAGCTTGGCATGCTGGAACGGGCCCTGGAGCTGTGGGACATGGTCTCCGAGGAGGTACTGGCGCACACCCTGCGCCCCTACGACTGGGCCGAGACCTACCCGCCGGGCTCCTGCGACCACAGCGCCGCCGACGAGGAGTGCGACCGGATCCAGCTGGAGGACGTGCTGGCCGAGGCGGTGGTCGCGGCCCGGCGCTGCGGCGACCGCGAGCGCGGTCTGAGCCTGGCCAAGCGCGGGGTGCGGCTGGTCGACGAGACGGTGCACCCGGTGCGCGCGGCCTGGTTCCGGATCAACCGGGCCCGGATGCTGGGCAGCCTGCGCCGCTCCGGCGACGAGGCGGAGATCAGCCACGCGCTGCGGCTGGTGGAACCGCTGCCGCCGTCGGCCGTGCAGGCCGAGGTGCTCGCGCTCGGCGCCGGCTCGGCGATGCTCAAGCAGCCCGGGCCCGAGCACCTCGAACTCGCCGAGCGGGCGATCCGGATCGCCGAGCAGGTCGGCGCGCACGCGGTCGAGGTGCACGCCCGGATGACCCTCGGCGGCCTGCGCTACGACGTGCACGGCGACGCCGAGGGCGGGCTGGCCGAGCTCGCCGGGGCGGTCGAGCGGGCCCGCCGGCTGGGCGTGCCCGACCTGCTGCTGCGCGGCATCAACAACCTGGCCAGCATGCAGCGCGGGCTGGGCCGGGCCGAGGACGCCGTCCGGCTGGCCCGCGAGGGCCTGGAGTTCGCGGACGGCAACGGCCTGCTGCGCAACGTCGGCACCATCCTGACCGGCAACCTGGTCGAGGCGCTGACCGACCTCGGGCGGGTCGGGGAGGCCGCCGAGGTGCTCGCCGCCTGCGAGCTGACCAGCCTGAGCGGTACCCACGCCGAGTTCCTGGACCGGATGCGCGGCGAACTCGCCCTGCTGCAGGGCGACCTGCCCACCGCGGCGACCATGCTGGCGCAGGCCCGGTCGGCCAACCGGGTCGGCCAGGTCCAGCACAGCGTGCCGATCAGCCGGCTGGCGGTGCGGCTCGCCGCGCTCGGCGGCCGACCGCTGGAAGCCCGGGCCGAACTGCTCGCCGCGCTGGCGGAGGGCGGACGGCTCGGCCACGAGTCCGACGTCTACCCGCTGCTGGCCGAGGCCGCCGGGGTGGAGGCGGACATCCGGGGCCTGCCGCAGGCCGCGGCGGGCCGGGCCGAGGCGCTGGCCGCGATCCGGGAGGCGGCCGCCGTGCTGCGGCCCAGGGCGCCGCTGCACCATGGCTGGGCCCGGCTGCTGGAGGCCGAACTGGCCCGCGCCGAGGGCGCCGACACCCCCGCGCTGTGGGGCGCCGCGCTCGAGGCGCTGCGGCCGACCGGCCTGCCGTTCCCGCTGGCGCTCGCCCTGCTGCGGGCCGCCGAGGCCGAGGTGCTGGCCGGGCGGCGCGAGGCCGGGGCCGAACTGCTGCGCGAGGCGGCCGAACTGGCGGCCGTACGGGACGACCGGACGCTGGGGGCGCAGATCGCGGGCCTCGCCGAGCGGGCCGGGCTGAGTCTGGCCCCCGCCGAGCGGGCGGCGGCGGAGCCGGCTCCGGCCGCGTCCGTCGGGGACTCCTTCAACCTCACCCCCCGTGAGCGGGACGTGCTCCGATTGCTCGCGCGCGGCTGGACCAACCGGCAGATCGCCGAGGAGCTGTACATCTCTCCGAAGACCGCAAGCGTGCACGTCTCCAACATCCTGGGCAAGCTCGCGGTCGGCGGCCGGGGCGAGGCGGCCGCGCTGGCGCACCGGTTGCGGCTGTTCCCGGACGATCCGGCACCGTCCGGCCGTTGAGACCCGGCCCCGCCGCCGGGGCCGGACCGCTCGAGGGCGGTCCGGTCCCGGCCGCGGGGCGCTGCCGTGTGCTCCCGTGTGATCCCGTGCGCGCCGCGTGAGCCCCCGCCCGCGCGCCGCCGCCAACCGGGCCGATCCGTCGGAATCGAGGGCATTTCCCCACCCTTGCGCCATTACTCTAAGTTGAGTGTGTGTGTCATTGAGTGACGGATTTGGTGTAGGGTCCATTTTGGGAGCATCGGTGCGGTGCGGCGACCGGCAGGCCGCCCACCCCCTGGGCCACCGTCCTGACGGGGCGCCAGGTCACCGCGTACGGCCGAGAGGTGCGCGTCCGGTGGCCCGTGGCCGGGGCGCGAGGCCCCGGGCCGGAGGGGGAGAGGCCGAGTGAGCTCCACCGATACGGTGTTGCCCGGAGCCGGACGCCCGGGCGCGCCGCCCGCCGATACGTCCGCCGTCGACATGCCCGCGCCCGCCCGGCGCGGCCCGCTGCGCCGGCTCCTGGAGAGCCGCACGCTGCCCGGACTCGTCCTGGGCGCACTCTGCCTGGCCTACGCCATGGGCGCCGCCGCCGGCTGGGGATCCCGCCGACTGTCCATCTTCATGGGCGACTTCGGCCTGGCCGCGGCGGCCCTGGCGGCCGCGCTGTCCTGCTTGGTGTACGGCTGCACGGTCGGCGGGCACGCCCGCCCGGCCTGGCTGCTGTTCGGCCTCTCCTCGCTCATGGTCGCCTTCGGCAACGGCACCTGGGGCTGGTACGAGCTGGTCGTGCGCACCCCGCTGCCCCAGGACTCGCTCGCCGAGTACGCCTTCCTGCTGTTCGCCCCGCTCGCCATCACCGGCGTCCTGGTGCTCGCCCAGCGCCCGCGCTCCGCGGCCGGCTGGCTCTGCCTACTGCTCGACGGCTGGCTGATCGCCGGCTCGCTGTTCACCCTCAGCTGGAGCCTGGCGCTCGGCCGGATCGCGGCCGGCGAGGACGGCTCCCCGCTGCGGCTGGCCCTCAACCTGGCCTACCCGGTGCTGGACATCCTGCTGGTCAGCCTGGTGGTCGGGCTGCGCTTCGGCGGCCGGGACGGCAACCGGGCGGCGGTGCACACCGCGATGCTGGCGCTCGCCGTCACCGTGCTGTGCGACGCCCTGTTCACCTCCCCGGAGCTGCGCAGCAGCTACCACTCCGGCGAACTGCTGGACGCCGGCTGGTTCTCCGGCAGCCTGCTGCTGGCCTGGGCGCCGTGGTCCCAGCGCTGGCGCCGCCCACTGCGCGAGCACCCCTCGGCCGGCGGCCTGCCGCGCCGCCGGGTGGCCACCACCTTCAGCGTGCTCACCCCGTACGCGGCCGCCGCGGTCTGCACCGCCGGCATCCTCTACAACGCCCTCGGCGGGCGTGCGTTGGACCGCGTGGTGGCCGCGGCCGCGTGCACCGTCGGGCTGGCGCTGATCCTCAGGCAAGGCGTGATGCTGCTCGACAACCTGTCGCTGGCCCAGGAACTCGCCCACAAGGAGGCGCACTTCCGCTCCCTGGTGCAGGGCTCCAGCGACGTCATCATGATCGCCGGGGGCAACGGCGTGCTCTCCTACGTCTCCCCGGCCGCGCTCGGCGTGTACGGGCGGGACCCGGAGGAACTGGTCGGCGGCAACCTGCTGGACCTCGTCCACCCCGAGGACGTGGACCGGGTGCTCTCCGAGGTCCGCCGTTACCTCGCGCGGGTCCGGCTCACCGCCCACCGCGTCCCCGGCACCGCCGAACCCTCCGCCCGGGTGGAGTGCCGGATCAGCTCCGGCGGCGGCGAGTGGCTGCACGTCGAGTCCACGGTCAGCCGGCACCGCGACGGGCTGCTGCTCAACAGCCGGGACGTCACCGAACGCGTCATGCTCCAGGCCCAGTTGCAGCACAACGCCTTCCACGACCCGCTCACCGACCTGCCCAACCGGGCCCTGTTCACCCAGCGCCTGCGGGCCGCCCTCGGCGCCCGCGGCCAGCAGGGCGAGGCGGGCGCCGGGATCGCCGTGCTCTTCCTCGACCTGGACGGCTTCAAGGCGGTCAACGACTCCGCCGGGCACCAGGTCGGCGACGAGCTGCTGGTGCAGGCCGCCCGCCGGCTGCAGGGCGCCGTCCGCTGCGGGGACACCGTGGCCCGGTTCGGCGGCGACGAGTTCGCCGCGCTGGTCTGCGGCCCGCTCGGCCGCCTCCAGGTCCAGGAGCTGGCCGAACGGCTGCGCGTCGCGCTCTCCGAGCCGTACTGGATCGGCGGTGCCGAACTCGGCGTCGCCGCGAGCATCGGCATCTCCTTCGGCACCCCCGAGCGCGGCCCGGCCGGCGACCCCAGAGCCGCCGCCGACGAACTGATGCGCAACGCCGACCTCGCGATGTACCGGGCCAAGTCCGAGGGCAAGGGCCGCGTGGTGCTCTACACCCCCGCGATGCGGGCCGACCTGGAGCGCCGCACCGAGCTGGAGGAACGGCTGAGACTGGCCGTCCGGGAGGGCGGCTTCACCCTGCTCCACCAGCCCGTGGTGGACCTCGCCGACGGCACCGTGGCCGGTGTCGAGGCGCAGGCCCGCTGGCGCTCGGCGGGCGGCCTGCTGCTCACCCCGGCCGAGTTCCTGCGCTCCACCGAGCACGGCGACGCGTCCACCCGGTTCTCCCGCTGGCTGGTCCACGAGGCGGTCACCGCGGCCGCCGCCCGGCGCGGCCTGGGCCGCGGCCGAGGCGTACCGGAACCCGTCCCGGTGGCCGTCCGGCTCTCCGCCGAGCGGCTCTGCTCGCCCGGGCTGTACGAGACGGTGGCCGCCGCGCTGCGCGACAGCGGCCTGCCGGCCGGCGAGCTGGTGATCGAGGTGGCCCGGATGGGACCGGACTCGCTCGCCGACGAACTCGGCCGCCGGCTGGCCGCGCTGCGCCGGCTCGGCGTCTCCACCTGGCTGGCCGGCTACGGCGCCGGCAGCGGCTCGCTCGGCGCCCTCGCCCGGCTGCCCCTGGACGGCCTCAAGCTGGACCGCACCCTGGTCCAGGACCTCGGCGAGTCCTCGCTCGCCCGCACGCTCGCCGGGCACGCCCTGCGGCTCGGCCGCGACCTCGGGATGGCCACCGCCGCCGAGGGGGTGGACCTGCCCCGCCAGGTCGCCGTGCTGCAGGAGCTGGCCTGCGGGCAGGCCCAGGGCTCGGCCTTCGCGCCGACGCTGGACGAACCCCGGCTGCGCCGCGCGCTGGCCCGCCGCGGCTACCCGCTGCCGAAGCCGCTCGGCCCGCTCTCCGCCCGGCGCGGATACCCGGCCGCCGACACCCGGACGAGTGGCCGCCCGGACTCCGCGCCGGGACGTGTCGTACGTCACCACGGGGGCGCTGACCTGCCCGAACACCGGGCCGCTACTGGTCCGGCAGGTGGTCCGCATGGCGAGACGGTCATCCCACCTGCTTGACACGCCACCCTGGACGGGAGGATGGTCGTTGCCATGCGCACCCGAATTCTCGTACTTGGCGGGCGCGTCGGCTGACAGGGCTCGCTCGCCCTGCTCGTGACAGACCGACGCGCCACCCCTCGCATGCCCTTGGGCACGAGGGGTTTTTTGTTGCACTGACGCTGTTCCACCCCGCAAGACCCCTGGCCTCGACCCCCCGAGAACCTCCGACTCGTCGGAATGAGCGGGACGATTGAGGCAGAGCCGGCGATCGACCCGGACCGGGACCCCACCTCGCAGCACCGGGGCCCGCAGCCGGGTCGGCAAAACCCGAGAAGAGACAGGCAGATGACCGAGCACGCCGCATCCCCCCGCCGCGGGGACAACCCGGCCGCCAACGCTCCCCAGCACGTCGTCGAGACCATGACCGGCGCCCAGTCGCTCATCCGCTCGCTGGAGGCCGTAGGCGCGGACACCGTCTTCGGCATTCCGGGCGGGGCCATCCTTCCCGCGTACGACCCGCTGATGGACTCCGCCAAGGTGCGCCACATCCTGGTCCGCCACGAGCAGGGCGCCGGCCACGCCGCCACCGGATACGCCCAGGCCACCGGCCGGGTCGGGGTCTGCATGGCCACCTCCGGCCCGGGCGCGACCAACCTGGTCACCCCGATCGCCGACGCCTACATGGACTCCGTGCCGATCGTCGCCATCACCGGCCAGGTCTCCTCCAAGGCGATCGGCACCGACGCCTTCCAGGAGGCGGACATCTGCGGCATCACGATGCCGATCACCAAGCACAACTACCTGGTCACCGACCCCGCCGAGATCCCCCGGGTGATCGCCGAGGCGTTCCACATCGCCGCCACCGGCCGCCCCGGCCCGGTCCTGGTCGACATCGCCAAGGACGCGCTGCAGGCGACCACCACGTTCCGCTGGCCGGTCGAGACCGCCCTGCCCGGCTACCGCCCGGTCACCAAGCCGCACGCCAAGCAGATCCGCGAGGCCGCGAAGCTGCTGGTCGGCGCGAAGCGCCCGGTGCTCTACGTCGGCGGCGGCGTCATCAAGGCGCAGGCCACCGCCGAGCTGCGGATCCTCGCCGAGCTGACCGGCGCCCCGGTGGTCACCACCCTGATGGCGCTCGGCGCCTTCCCGGACAGCCACCCGCAGCACCTGGGCATGCCCGGCATGCACGGCTCCGTCCCGGCCGTCACCGCCCTGCAGAAGTCCGACCTGCTGTTCACCCTCGGCGCCCGCTTCGACGACCGCGTCACCGGCAAGCTGGACGGCTTCGCCCCGTACGCCAAGGTCGTCCACGCCGACATCGACCCGGCCGAGATCGGCAAGAACCGCCCGGCCGACGTGCCGATCGTCGGCGACGCCCGCGAGGTGCTCGCCGACCTGATCGTCGCCGTCCAGGCCGAGTTCGACGCCGGCCACAAGGGCGACTACGCCGAGTGGTGGGAGAAGCTCGACGAGTGGAAGACGACCTACCCGATCGGCTACGAGCCGGCCCCGAGCGGCGAGCTCTCGCCGCAGCAGGTCATCGAGCGGATCGGGAAGCTGGTCGGCCCCGAGGCGATCTACGCGGCGGGCGTGGGCCAGCACCAGATGTGGAGCTCGCAGTTCATCCGCTTCGAGAAGCCCGGCACCTGGCTCAACTCCGGCGGTGCCGGGACCATGGGCTACGCCGTCCCCGCGGCGATGGGCGCCAAGGCCGGCCGCCCGCAGACCCCGGTCTGGGCCATCGACGGCGACGGCTGCTTCCAGATGACCAACCAGGAACTGGTCACCTGCGCCCTGAACGACATCCCGATCAAGGTCGCGGTCATCAACAACGGCTCGCTGGGCATGGTCCGGCAGTGGCAGACGCTGTTCTACAACCAGCGGTACTCCAACACCGTGCTGCACGCCGGCCCGGGCCACGACGGCATCGAGCCGCCGGCCCAGGGCACCCGGATCCCCGACTTCGTCCTGCTGTCCGAGGCGATGGGCTGCGTGGGCCTGCGCTGCGAGCGCCCCGAGGACCTCGACGCCGTCATCAAGCAGGCGATGGAGATCAACGACCGCCCGGTCGTCATCGACTTCATCGTCCACCAGGACGCCATGGTCTGGCCGATGGTCGCGGCCGGGACCAGCAACGACGAGATCCAGTTCGCCAAGGGCGTCCGTCCCGACTTCGGCGACGACGACTGAACCGCCCCCATCCAGAGCGACTGAGGAACCACATGTCCAAGCACACCCTCTCCGTCCTGGTCGAGAACAAGCCCGGCGTGCTCGCCCGCATCGCCTCGCTGTTCTCCCGTCGGGGCTTCAACATCGACTCCCTCGCCGTCGGCCCGACCGAGCACCCGGACGTGTCCCGGATGACGATCGTGGTCAACGTCGAGGACCTCCCGCTGGAACAGGTCACCAAGCAGCTCAACAAGCTCGTGAACGTGATAAAGATCGTCGAACTCGACCAGGCCGCTGCGATCCAGCGGGAACTGGTCCTGGTGAAGGTCCGCGCCGACAACGAGACCCGGTCGCAGATCGTCGAGATCGTCCAGCTGTTCCGTGCCAAGACCGTCGACGTGTCGCCCGACGCGGTGACCATCGAGGCCACCGGCAGTTCGGACAAGCTGGAGGCCATGCTCCGGATGCTGGAGCCTTACGGCATCAAGGAGTTGGTCCAGTCCGGCCTGGTCGCGATCGGCCGCGGCGCCCGTTCGATCACGGACCGGTCGCTGCGCGCCCTGGACCGCAGCGCGTAACCCGCGCGTCCCACCCGCCCGTCGCCCGCCACCGTCCTTCCGACGGCGCGCCGACGCGCGGCACCCCTCGAGCAAAGACTCATACCCCCGCCGGGTGCGAATACGGTAGGCACCGCGTACCCGGCACCCATCACGCAAGGAGATGTGCCCCCGTGGCCGAGCTGTTCTACGAAGACGACGCCGACCTGTCCATCATCCAGGGCCGCAAGGTCGCGGTCATCGGCTACGGCAGCCAGGGCCACGCCCACGCGCTGTCCCTGCGCGACTCCGGCGCGGACGTCCGGGTCGGCCTGAAGCCGGAGTCCAAGTCCCGCGCCAAGGCGGAGGAGGCCGGCCTGCGCGTCGTCACCCCGGCCGAGGCGGCGGCCGAGGCCGACGTCATCATGATCCTGGTCCCGGACCCGATCCAGGCCGACGTCTACGCGGCGGACATCGCCCCGCACCTGAAGGCCGGCGACGCCCTGTTCTTCGGCCACGGCCTGAACATCCGCTACGGCTTCATCAAGCCCCCGGCGGACGTCGACGTCTGCATGGTCGCCCCGAAGGGCCCGGGCCACCTGGTCCGCCGCCAGTACGAGGAGGGCCGCGGCGTCCCGGCGATCGTCGCCGTCGAGCAGGACGCCTCGGGCAAGGCCTTCGCCCTGGCGCTGTCGTACGCCAAGGGCCTGGGCGCCACCAAGGCCGGCGTCATCAAGACCACCTTCACCGAGGAGACCGAGACCGACCTGTTCGGTGAGCAGGCCGTCCTCTGCGGTGGCACCGCCGCCCTGGTGAAGGCCGGGTTCGAGACCCTGGTCGAGGCCGGCTACCAGCCGGAGATCGCCTACTTCGAGTGCATGCACGAGCTGAAGCTCATCGTCGACCTGATGTACGAGGGCGGCCTGGAGAAGATGCGCTGGTCGGTCTCCGAGACCGCCGAGTGGGGCGACTACGTCACCGGCCCGCGGATCATCACCGACGCCACCAAGGCCGAGATGAAGAAGGTCCTCGCCGAGATCCAGGACGGCACCTTCGCCAACACCTGGATCGCCGAGTACAAGGCGGGCCTGCCCAAGTACCACGAGTACAAGAAGGCCGACGAGGGCCACCTGCTGGAGACCACCGGCAAGAAGCTGCGCTCGCTGATGAGCTGGGTCGACGACAAGGCCTGAGCATTTCCGGGTCGTTCCGGCGGCCCGATCTCGTAACTTCCTTGTACAAGTAGGCTGCTCTCGTCCGGGTGATTTCGCCGGACGGGAGCAGCCTGGCACCCAGCCCGTCGATACACTCCGAGTGCGCGTCAGGCCCACAGCGTCGTGCGTCTACCTACGCGGCATGCCACCTTCCCCCGCCCTTCCACGCCACCTTCGTGCCGGGGGAACCGCAGAGTTAAGGACACACTGTCGTGAGCACTGTGACATCCAAGACCGCCGTCGTTCTGATCGCCGAAGAGCTGTCGCCCGCCACCGTCGACGCCCTCGGTCCCGACTTCGAGATCCGCCACTGCAACGGCGCCGACCGCACCGAGCTGCTCACCGCGATCGCCGACGTCGACGCGATCCTGATCCGCTCCGCCACCAAGGTGGACGCCGAGGCGCTGGCCGTCGCCCGCAAGCTCAAGGTGGTCGCCCGCGCCGGCGTCGGCCTGGACAACGTGGACGTCGCCGCCGCCACCAAGGCCGGTGTGATGGTCGTCAACGCGCCGACCTCCAACATCGTCACCGCCGCCGAACTCGCCTGCGGCCTGCTGATCTCCGTCGCCCGCAACATCGCGCCGGCCAACGCCGCGCTCAAGCAGGGCGAGTGGAAGCGCAACAAGTACACCGGCGTCGAGCTCAGCGAGAAGACCCTCGGTGTCGTCGGCCTCGGCCGGATCGGCGTCCTGGTCGCCCAGCGGATGTCCGCGTTCGGGATGAAGATCGTCGCGTACGACCCCTACATCCAGGCCGCCCGCGCCGCGCAGATGGGCGTCAAGCTGGTCACCCTCGAGGAGCTGCTCGAGGCCTCGGACTTCATCACCGTCCACCTCCCCAAGACCCCCGAGACCATCGGCCTGATCGGCGACGAGGCGCTGCACAAGGTCAAGCCGACCGTGCGCATCGTGAACGCCGCCCGCGGTGGCATCGTGGACGAGGAGGCGCTCGCGAGCGCCCTGCGCGACGGCCGGGTGGCCGGCGCGGGCCTGGACGTGTACGCCAAGGAGCCGTGCACCGACTCCCCGCTGTTCGGCTTCGACAACGTGGTCGCCACCCCGCACCTGGGCGCCTCCACCGACGAGGCGCAGGAGAAGGCCGGCATCGCGGTCGCCCGGTCGGTGCGCCTCGCGCTGGCCGGCGAGCTCGTACCGGACGCGGTGAACGTCCAGGGCGGCGTGATCGCCGAGGACGTCCGCCCGGGCCTGCCGCTGGCCGAGAAGCTCGGCCGGATCTTCACCGCGCTGGCCGGCGAGGTGGCCGTCCGGCTCGACGTCGAGGTCCGCGGCGAGATCACCCAGCACGACGTGAAGGTGCTCGAACTGTCCGCGCTGAAGGGCGTGTTCGAGGACGTGGTGGCGGAGACGGTGTCCTACGTCAACGCCCCGCTGTTCGCCCAGGAGCGCGGTGTCGAGGTCCGCCTGACCACCTCCAGCGAGAGCCCCGAGCACCGCAACGTGATCACCGTGCGCGGCACGCTCGGGAACGGCGAGGAGATCGCCATCTCCGGCACGCTGGCCGGCCCCAAGCAGACCCAGAAGATCGTCGGCGTGGACGCCTTCGACGTGGACGTGGCGCTCACCGACCACATGGCCTTCTTCAAGTACGAGGACCGTCCCGGCGTGGTCGGCGTGCTCGGCCGCCACCTCGGCGACGCCGGCATCAACATCGCCGGCATGCAGGTCGCCCGCGACGGCGGCGGCGCGCTGGCCTCCATCACCGTGGACAGCGAGATCCCGCAGGAGGTGCTGTCGGTGATCGCCGCCGAGATCGGCGCCCGCTTCGCGCGCTCGGTCGACCTGGGCTGATCCTTCCGGCCCGAGCAGGGCCCGGACCGCCGTTCGTACGGTGGTCCGGGCCCTGCTGCGTTCTCCCGGGTGGGTCCCGTCTCAGATACTAGGAAATCCAAGTATTCGTGCAGACACGGCCGGGGCGGGGCCTTACCGTGGAAGAGCCATACGGTGTGCCGCCCCTGTAGCCAGGGCGTGCGGCCCGTGTGCGCGTGCGCCCTCACGGGCAGGCGATCCCTGCTCCCGCGCGTTCCCTCCCGCCACCTGCCGCCACCCCTCTTGGGACGCTGTGCGGCACCTCCGTCTCCACCCTCTTGTCGCGTCCTCCAGCGCGCCGCTTCCAAGGAGCCCGGTATGCCCTCCACCGCCGACCGCCACGCCACTCCCGCCCCCGCCGCCACCTCCGTCCGCGCCCCGCGCCGCCGCCGGTCCGCCGAGCGGAACACCTTCGCGGCCGCCGCCCTGCAGCGCTCGCTGGACCGCCGTGACAACGGCGGTGCGACCGGCCACCTCTGAGCGGCACCGCGGGTGGCGTTCATCGGCCTACTGGGCCGAACGGATTGACGGTGTGTCACCCCGTAGGGTGCAACCCCGGTCCGTTCGAGGGACGTTGCTCGCCCGGGCTGGCGCGATCATCCTAATTTGGGGCCCCCGGAAGGGTGATCGACGTCCGCGCGGGCGGGCGTCAGCGGCACGCGGTGCGGATCAGTCCCCCGGCCGGGGGAGAGGGCCCAGTGCGTCTGCCACCCGTCCGCCGACCCGTCGCCCGGATCGGCCTCACCCTGGCCCTGCTGGCCGGGAGCGCCGTCCTCGCCGCCACCCCGGCGGTCGGCGGCCCACCGACCGCGGGACCGCCAGCCGCCGGACCGCCGGGGGTCGGCCGAACGGCCTCCGTCCTGCTCGAACTCACCACCGAGGCGGCCGGCCCCGCCTGGCGGCGCGCCGCCGACGGGGCCCGGCGGGAGCGGCGCTCCCCGGAGGCCGTCCGCCGGGAGGCCGCGCAGGCCGGCGCCGCTCAGCGGGGCCGGGCCGGGGACGCGCTCGACCGGCTCGCCGGGGCCGTCCACCGGGCGGCGCCCGCCGCCCGCGAGCTCTACCGCACCCGCACCCTGCTCACCGGCCTCGCCGTCAGTGCGCCCGCCGACCGGCTGCCCGCGCTGCGGGCGCTGCCCGGCGTCGGGGCCGTCCACCCGATCGTCAACAAGCGGCGCGACAACGCCTACTCCGTCCCGCTGACCGGCGCCCCGCAGGTCTGGGCCGGTGACTCCGCGCCCGCCGGCAACACCGGGCAGGGCGTGCGGATCGGCATCATCGACAGCGGCATCGACTACACCCACGCGGACTTCGGCGGCCCCGGCACCGAGGAGGCGTTCCGCTCGGTCGAGCGCGGCAAGCCCGCGCCGCCCGCGCTGTTCCCCAACGCCAAGGTGGTCGGCGGCAAGGACCTGGTCGGCGACGACTACGACCCCGACCCGGCCTCCCCGCACCACCAGCCCGTGCCGCACCCCAGCGACAACCCGATCGACTGCGTGCGCAACGGGCACGGCACCCACGTCGCCGGCACCGCGGCCGGGTACGGCGTCACCGCCGACGGCCGGCCCTACGCCGGTCCGTACGGCCCCGGGCTCGACCCGGCCTCGTTCAAGGTCGGCCCCGGCGCCGCCCCCGGCGCCCAGCTGTACGCGATCCGGGTGTTCGGCTGCGACGGCTCCACCGACCGCCTCGCCCAAGCCCTCGACCTGGCCGCCGACCCGGACGGCGACGGCGACCTGGGCGACCGGCTGGACGTCGTCAACCTCTCGCTCGGCAGCCGCTTCGGCAGCACCGACGACACCGACGCGCTGGCCGTCGACCGGCTCGCCGCGCTGGGCACCGCCGTGGTCGCGGCCGCGGGCAACGAGGGCGACGTGTACGGCATCGGCGGCAGCCCCGGCACCGCCGCCCGGGCGATCACCGTCGCCGCCTCCGTCCACGGGCACGCCGACGTGGACGGCATCACCGTGCTCGACCCCGCCGCCACGGCCGGAGTCGTCCCGGCGCACTGGAGCGAGCGCTACCGGGGCTGGGCCACCGCCGACGTCAGCGGCGAACTCGCCCTGCCCGCCGACCAGTCGGACGGCTGCACCGCCTTCAGCGAAGCCGACCGGCAGCGGCTGGCCGGGAAGATCGCCCTACTCGCCTGGAAGACCGGCGAGGCCGACCGGCCGTGCAACTCCGGCCCGCGCGCCGACCACGCCGCCGACGCCGGAGCGATCGGCGCGCTGTACGCCGCCGACACCGACCACCTCGCCGAGATCGCGGGCAACGACCGCATCCCGGCCGTCCTGCTGGCCCACGCCGACGGCGAGCGGCTGCGGCAGGCCGCGGCCGCCGGGCCGGTCCGGGTCCGGCTCGCCGCCCCCGCCAACCCGCTGCACGGCTCCGTCGCGCAGAACCAGCCCGCCCGGGCCGACACCCTCACCGACTTCACCTCCCGCGGCATCGGCGTGCCCGGCGTGGTCAAGCCCGACCTGGCGGCCCCCGGCGAGACCATCTGGTCCGCCCTGGTCGGCAGCGGCACCGGCGGCCAGCGCGAGAACGGCACCTCCATGGCCGCCCCGCACGTCGCCGGGCTCGCCGCGTTGGTCCGTGCCGCGCACCCGGACTGGCCGGTCGAGCAGCTCAAAGCCGCGCTGATGAACACCGCCACGGACACCTACCTCGGCGACGACCACAGCGGGCCGGTCTACGGGCCCGAGCGCACCGGGGCCGGCCGGGTCCAGGCGGACCGGGCGGTCCGCACGCCCGTCGTCGCCTACTCGGCGGGCGAGGGCACCGAGGAGGGCGGCGTCGGAATCTCCTTCGGGCCGGTCGAGGTCGGCGGGCCGACGGCGCTCGTACGTGACATCGAGGTCCGCAACCACGCGGACTCGCCGCTGAGTTACCGCACCGGCTACGCGGCGGCCACCGAACTGCCCGGCGCCTCCTTCGAGGTGGCCCCGGCCCGGGTCGACGTCCCCGCGGGCGGCACCGCACGGGTACGGGTGACGCTCTCCGTCCCCGGGGAGCTGGGCCGCGCGCCCGACCCCACCATCGACACCGTGCAGGGCGGCAGGGCCCGCAGCTACCGGGGCGAGCTCTCGGGACGGGTGCTGCTGACGCCGCTCGCGAACGACACCCTGCCCCGGCTGCGGATCCCGGTGCTCGCCGCCCCACGGCCCGCGAGCGACCTCGCGGCGACGGCCACCGTCCGGACCGCCCGGGACGGCACCCTTGTCACGGTCGGCGGCAGCGCCGCGCCCGGCGCCACGCCCGGACTGGTCACCGCCCTCGCCCTCGGCGGCGAAGGAGCGCGCTGGGCCGACTGCCCGCCCGGCAGCGGCGCCGCCGTCGGGCCGGGCGCGGGCATCCGGCCCGAGGACGCGGGGGAGGAGACCGGCCCCGCGCAGGACGTCTGCGTCGAGCACCCCGGCGAACGGTCCGCGAACCTGCGAGCGGTCGGCGCCGCCGTCGACCACGAACTGCTGTACGTGGGAGCGCAGTTGTGGGCCCCTGCGGCCACCCCGGTCGGGCTGTACGGCGTGCGGGTCGGGCTGGACACCGACGGGGACGGCAGCACCGACGTCATCCTCAAGGCCGACCGGCTGCGCGGCAGCGATGTCCTGGTCTCCCGCGCCCTCGACGCCCGCACCGGAGCCGAGCTCGACGTCCAGCCGCTGAACGCCCGCTGGGGCGACACCGACACCGCGCTGCTGGACAGCGACGTGCTCGTCCTGCCCGTCCGACTGGGCGCCCTGCCCGGCGTCGGCCCCGGCCACAGCACCGTCCACTACGGCGTCTGGACCGGCGTCGCCGCCTCCGGTACACCGGACCCGGCCGAGGCCTACGCCGCCATCGGCCTGCGCGGCACCCGACCGGTCGTCCCGCTGGACGTCCTGCACCCGGCCCTCGCCGCCCGGGCCGGCCTCATCGGCCCCCCTGCGGTGCTCGCCCCCGTGGGCCCGGGCACCGTCCTCGACGTGCACCGCACGCCGGGCGACAGCTCCCGGCTCCTGCTGCTGCACCACCTCAACCCGGGCGAGCGGCGGGCCCAGGTGCTGACCCTGCCCTGACCCCCGGCACCCGACCGCAGGGGCGGCCCGCCGACCACGGCAGGCCGCCCCTACGCGTTCGGGGCCTCCTCGGGGTTCGGGGCCGCCTGGGCGGCGCGGCGGTCCCGGCGGGGGGTGCGGGTGGGGCGGCGGGTGAGGCGGGCGAAGACGGCGACCAGGGCGAGGGCGGCGGCGGTGGCGGAGGTGACGGTGAGGCCGTCGGTGAGGCCGGGCGGGCGGAAGGAGCAGGCGATCCGGGAGGCACCGGGGCCGAGGGGGACGCCGATCATGCCCAGGACCGGGGTGGGGGCGGCGTAGCGGCCGCCGTCGACGGCGCAGGTCCAGCCCTCGGTGGCGGGGACGGAGAGCAGCGCGGTGCCGGTGGAGCCCGCCGGGAGGGCGGCCGAGAGGGTGTGCCCGTCGGCGTCGACGCGGGTGGCGCCGGTGGCGGTGAGGCGGGCGACGGCGGCGTCCAGGGCGCCGGTGCGCAGGCAGCCGATCGGGCGGGCGGGGACCTGGCTGACGGTGTCGGACCGCAGCGTCACCCGGACCACCCCGTCCGCCGGGACGGTCCCCAGCCGGTGGATCGCCACGGCCGTGGTGGGCTGCTCGCCGTCGCTGCGGTAGCTGGTGCCGAGGCCGCTGACCGTGCCCCGGTACCAGACGCCCTGGAAGAACGCCGTCGAGCCGGGTGTGCAGGCGGCGGTGAGGACGGTGCCCTCGTCGCCGGGCGGCACCGACCAGCCGCTGGTGCCGTGCAGGGTGGGCGCCGGGCCGCCGGCCGGGACGGGCAGCGGGGCGTCGTACACCTGGCTGCCGAGCAGCGACTCCTGTCGGGACCAGACCGAGGAGGTGTCCGGCCGGGCGGTCGGCGCCAAAACGGTGACCAGCGGCGGTGCGGCGGCCCGGCCGGGGGCGAAGCCGTACGGTGGCGGACCGTCGTCCAGGTGGGCGTGGACAGCGAACAGCGCCTGCCCGACCGGGTCGGTGACGCTCGCGGTCTGCCGCCCGCCGGCCGTCCAGCCCGCGCCGAGGTCGTGCAGCAGCAGGGCGGTGACGGTCGGCAGGTAGCCGCTGAAGTAGCCGCCGCCCTGGCCGCCCAGCAGCAGCGGGTCGTTGGTGGTGAAGGTGTGCGGGCCGGGGTCGCTGCGGCCGTGCGGCCAGTCGTCGGCGGTGCGGACCGCCGCGTGCCCGGCCCGCACCGCCGCCGGGGGGACGCTGTCGGAGGGGGCCGCGCCGAGCGCCGCGTACCCGGACCAGACGGCGTTGCCGAGCACCGCGCCGCCGATCACCCAGGTGGCGAGGGTGTTCGCCCGGCGGTCGGGGTGCCGGCGGTCCAGGATCCACAGCGCGGCGAGCAGGACGGTGCCGCCGACGGTCAGCAGCACCCAGGTGGCCGGGCGGACCGAGTGACGGGTCGCCGCCAGCGCGGCGATCACCGTGACCACGGCGGCGCCGCCCAGCAGGGTGAGCGGGTCCGGCCGGTGCGCCAGCGACACCCAGCCGGCCAGCACCAGCAGCCCGCTGAGCACGAAGGCGACCCGGTACGGGCCGCCGGCCGGGATCGCCAGACCGTGCCAGACCAGGACGGTCGGGGTCCAGAAGAAGCCGAGCACCACCAGCACCAGCGCCGCGCACCAGGCCGCCCGCTCGCGCGGCCGCACCCGCCGGTTGAACGGCAGCCCGCACACCAGCAGCAGCCCGAACAGGCCGATCGCCACGTCCGGCAGTGCCCGTCCGCCGTGGGTGGCGGGCAGCAGCTGGGCGAGGTGGCCGCCGAGGCCGGACGGGCCGAGCGGCTGGACCGGGGACTCGGGCTGGGCGCCCCGCGCGGCCAGGACCGCGACGAACAGCACCGGGGAGGCGAGCAGCACCCCGGCCGTGGCCATGGTGACGGCCCGGCCGGTCGCCCGGACCCGCTGCCGGAACGGCCTCGAGGTGGAGGCCAGCCGGACGGCGAAGAGGAGTCCGGCCGCCAGGGTGGCCAGCGCGGCGGTGTACAGGTTGCCGGCCCAGGCCAGGGCGACGCAGAGGGCGCCGGCCACCCATCGCCGCTCGTGCAGGCACCAGTCGGCGGCGAGGCCGAGCAGCGGCAGCGAGACCAGGCCCCAGAGCCACATCGGCGCGGCCCCGCCGACGTCCAGCACCCAGGCGCACAGCCCGTACCCGACGGCGGCGAGCACCCGCAGCCGGTGCGGGCCGGGGTGGAGGCGGCCGAGCAGGTGGGCCATCAGGGCGGTGCCGAGGCCGATGGTGGCGAGGGTGACCAGGAGGACGGCGAGTTCGCCCCGGTCGCGGGGGAGGAGCGCGGTGAGCCAGGAGAACGGGTTCATCAGGTAGGCGAAGAAGTCGGCCAGGAACGGGACGCCGTACCCGCTGTTCCAGTTGAACAGCAGGTCCCCGGCGGTCTCCCCGTGCAGCAGGTCCCACAGGTGGGCGTGGTACGGCACCGCGACCGCCTCCGCCCCGGCGGGCCACCGCCCGCGCAGTCCGGCCGCCAGCGCGTACCCGGCCATCGCCAGCCCGGCCGCGCCCCCGCAGACCAGCACCTCCCGCCGCCGCTCGCCCCTCACCCACGCGCCCCGTTCTGCCAGTGACCCCGGACTTCGCCACCCTAAGCGCGCCCCCGGCGCGGGATCCGACGTACGCGCTCCTTCAAAGGAGTGGCGTCCGGGAAGGCTTGGCCGAGTAGCCTGAGAGGGCCGTCAGGATGCCCGTATGGGAGGAACCGTGAGCGTCGCGCCGTACCCCGACTGGATCCGGCCTCCTGTCAGCGGCTACGTCGCCGAGGACCTGGACCGGCTGCCTGATCTCCCGCCGCACACCGAGCTGCTCGACGGGAGCCTGATCTTCATGAGCGCACAGACGAAGTTCCACATGCGGACGTTGCGCAGGTTGGAACGGGCGCTGGAGGGCGCTGTCCCGGCGGGGTGGGAGGTGTGGCGGGAGATGACGGTCAAGCTGAACCGGCGCGACCGGCCCGAGCCCGACCTCATCGTGGTCGACGAGCGGGGCGACACCGGGCCGAGGCAGACGATGTGCGAAGCGGAGGACGTGCTGCTGGCCGTGGAGGTGGTGTCCCAGGAGTCGCAGGAGCGGGATCGTGACACCAAACCCCGGAAGTACGCTGCGGCCGGCATCCTGCACTTCTGGCGGGTGGAGGGTGACGACGAGGGCCGCCCGATCGTCTACGTGTACGAGCTGGACCCGGCCACCAGGGCCTACGGTCTGACCGGCATCCACCACAAGCAGCTGAAGGTCGATCAGCCGTTCCCGGTCGAGATCGACCTGAGCTGACCTGAGCCGACCCGCCCCGACCTGACCCGTGCCGACCTGACCCGTCCGGATGGTGGACGCCAGGTGTCAGCTCCTGGGACGCCGGAGTAGGGTCCGAGCATGTCTCGCACCATTCGTCTCGCAGTTGTCCCGGGTGACGGCATCGGCCAGGAAGTGGTGGCCGAAGGCCTCAAGGTCCTGGGCGCCGTGCTTCCCGCCGATGTGAAGCTGGAGACCACCGAGTACGACCTCGGGGCCCGGCGCTACCACCGGACGGGGGAGACGCTGCCGGACGACGTGCTGGCGGAACTGAAGTCGCACGACGCGATCCTGCTGGGTGCCATCGGCGACCCGAGTGTGCCGTCGGGGGTGCTGGAGCGCGGGCTGCTGCTCAAGCTGCGCTTCGCCTTCGACCACCACATCAACCTGCGTCCGGGTCGCCTCTTCCCCGGGGTGACGTCCCCGCTGGCCGGCGCGCCCGACATCGACTTCGTGGTCGTCCGCGAGGGTACCGAGGGCCCGTACGTCGGCAACGGCGGCTCGCTGCGCACCGGGACGCCGCAGGAGGTGGCCACCGAGGTCAGCCTGAACACCGCGTACGGCATCGAGCGCGTGGTGCGCGACGCCTACCGCCGGGCCCAGGCGCGGCCGCGCAAGAAGCTCACCCTGGTGCACAAGAACAACGTGCTGGTGCACGCCGGGCACCTGTGGACGCGGATCTTCGCCGAGGTCGGCAAGGAGTTCCCCGAGGTCACCACCGACTACCTGCACGTCGACGCGGCGACGATCTTCTTCGTCACCCAGCCCGAGCGCTTCGACGTGATCGTCACCGACAACCTGTTCGGCGACATCCTGACCGACCTGGCCGCCGCCGTCACCGGCGGGATCGGCCTGGCCGCGAGCGGCAACATCAACCCGAGCGGCGAGTTCCCGTCGATGTTCGAGCCGGTGCACGGCTCGGCGCCGGACATCGCCGGCCAGGGCAAGGCCGACCCGACCGCCACCGTGCTGTCGGTCGCCATGCTGCTGGAGCACCTCGGCTTCGCCGCCGAGGCCGCCAAGGTCGAGGCCGTCGTCGCGGCCGACCTGGCCGAGCGCTCCGGCACCCGCAGCACCTCCGAGGTCGGCGACGCGCTCGCCGGCCGAGTATCCGCCGGCTGACGGGCCGGACCCAGGAGCGGACTTCCGGCCGACGGGCCGGATCCGACAAGGTTTCCGGCCAGGTGGGCCGGACCGCATAACCGCAGCTTGCAGCTCTCAAAGGAGCGGGCAGCTGTTCGGCACGGCCCTCTGGATGCGAGTATCGACAGTGGGCCGTGTCGCTGTGCGTCCGTTCCGGCGTTCGATCGCTGAAACGTCCCTGCGGCGGTGGCGGCCCGGACCAACCCCACGGTGAAGGAAACAGCCATGAGCACGCCCACCCAGGCGCCCATCACGTTCGACCTCAAGCCCTCCGCCCACCCGCTGCCCGCAGCGGAGCGCGAGGCCCGGCTGGCCAACCCCGGCTTCGGCCGGGTCTTCACCGACCACATGGTCACCATCCGCTGGACCGAGGGCGTGGGCTGGCACGACGCCCAGCTGGCGCCGTACGCGCCGCTGGAGATCGACCCGGCGAACATGACCCTGCACTACGGCCAGGCGATCTTCGAGGGCCTGAAGGCCTACCGCCAGGCCGACGGCTCCATCGCCACCTTCCGTCCGGAGGCCAACGCCGCCCGCTTCCAGGCCTCGGCCCGCCGTCTGGCGATGCCCGAGCTGCCGGTCGAGACCTTCGTCGAGGCCGTGGAGCTGCTGGTCCAGCAGGAGCAGGAGTGGGTCCCGAACGAGCCGGAGCAGAGCCTCTACCTGCGTCCGTTCATGTTCGCCACCGAGGTCGGCCTGGGTGTCCGCCCGGCCAACTCCTACCTCTTCATGATCATCGCCTCGCCGGCCGGCGCCTACTTCCAGGGCGGCATCAAGCCGGTCTCGGTCTGGCTCTCCAAGGAGTACGTCCGGGCCGCGCCCGGTGGCACCGGCGCCGCCAAGTGCGCGGGCAACTACGCCGCTTCGCTGGTCGCCCAGGCGCAGGCCGCCGAGAAGGGCTGCGACCAGGTGGTCTGGCTCGACGCCGCCGAGCACCGGTGGGTCGAGGAGATGGGCGGCATGAACCTGTACTTCGTCTTCGGCGAGGGCAAGGACGCGAAGATCGTCACCCCGGAGCTGTCCGGCGCCCTGCTGCCCGGCATCACCCGTGACTCGCTGCTCCGGCTCGCCGGCGACCTCGGCTACGCCGTCGAGGAGCGGAAGATCTCCACCGACGAGTGGCAGCAGAGCAACGCCGACGGCACCCTCACCGAGGTCTTCGCCTGCGGCACCGCCGCCGTCATCACCCCGGTCGGCTCGGTGAAGTCCGCCGCCGCCGACTGGACCGTCGGCACCGGCGAGCCCGGCCCCGTCACCATGGAGCTGCGCAAGGCGCTGCTGTCGATCCAGGGCGGCCAGACCCCCGACACCCACGGCTGGCTGCACAAGATCGTCTGATTCCGGAACGCGCACACCGGCTCCGGCCTGCCACGTTCCGCATCGCGAGACGGGTGGGCCGGATCCCGGGCGCTGTGCCAGACTGCCGATGTGTCCTCGCTTTCGCTGATTATCGGCAGCAGGCGCGCCGGTCCGCAGTGACCGCTTCCGCAGGACCCGATGCGGAGCGACCACGAGCGTCCAGACCCGCGCGCAGACCTCTCGCACCCGCGAGGGGTCTTTTGCTTTGCGGCGCGGCCCGCCCCACACCCTGGGCGCCGCCCCACCGAGCGAAGCCACCCGGACCGGCCGAGAGCCCCCACGAAGGGCTCGGGGAGACCGGGCCGCGCGCGAGATCCTGGACAGTGGAGCCGGGACCAGAAATCCGGCCAGAGCAGTACGAGCCTCCCCGAACGGAGAACCAGGGGTCATGACCGAGGTCAGCCGTACCGACGACAGTTTCCACGTGTTCGACACCACGCTGCGCGACGGCGCCCAGCGCGAGGGCATCAACCTGACGGTGGCGGACAAGCTGGCCATCGCCCGGCACCTGGACGAGTTCGGGGTCGGCTTCATCGAGGGGGGCTGGCCCGGGGCCAACCCGCGCGACACCGAGTTCTTCGCCCGCGCCGCCGCCGAGCTGGAGCTGGAGCACGCGCAGTTGGTCGCCTTCGGCGCCACCCGCCGGGCCGGCGGCCGGGCCGCGGACGACCCGCAGCTGGCCGCGCTGGTCGGCTCCGGCGCCCCCGTGGTCACCCTGGTCGCCAAGTCCCACGACCGGCACGTGGAGCTGGCGCTGCGCACCACCCTGGACGAGAACCTGGAGATGGTCCGGGACAGCGTCGAGTTCCTGCGCTCCCAGGGCCGCCGGGTGTTCATCGACTGCGAGCACTTCTTCGACGGCTACCGGGCGAACCGCGGGTACGCCCTCGCCGTGGTCCGGGCCGCGCACGAGGCCGGGGCGGACGTGGTGGTGCTGTGCGACACCAACGGCGGGATGCTGCCGGCCGACGTCCGGGAGATCGTCACCGACGTCCGCGCGTACTGCGACACCTACCGGCCCGGCGCCCGGCTCGGCATCCACGCCCAGGACGACACCGGCTGCGCGGTCGCCAACACCCTGGCCGCGGTGGACGCCGGCGCGACCCACGTCCAGTGCACCGCCAACGGCTACGGCGAGCGGGTCGGCAACGCCAACCTGTTCCCGGTGGTCGGCGCGCTGGAGATCAAGCACGACCGCCGGGTGCTGCCCGAGGGCCGGCTGGCCGAGATGACGCGCATCTCGCACGCGATCGCCGAGCTGGTCAACCTGGCCCCCTCCACCCACCAGCCGTACGTCGGCTACTCGGCCTTCGCCCACAAGGCGGGCCTGCACGCCTCCGCGATCAAGATCGACCCGGACCTGTACCAGCACATCGACCCCGAGCGGGTCGGCAACTCCATGCGGATGCTGGTCTCCGACATGGCCGGCCGGGCCTCCGTCGAGCTCAAGGGCAAGGAGCTCGGCTACGACCTGTCCACCGACCGGGACCTGGCCGGCCGGGTGGTGGCCAAGGTGAAGGAGCAGGAGAACCTCGGCTACACCTACGAGTCCGCCGACGCCTCCTTCGAGCTGCTGCTGCGCGACGAGGTGCGCGGCAGCCGGGACCGCTTCTACACCCTCGAGTCCTGGCGGACCATCAGCGAGCAGGGCCCGAACGGGGTCTCCGGCAACGAGGCGACCGTCAAGCTCTGGGCCAAGGGCGAGCGCCGGATCGCCGTCGGCGAGGGCAACGGCCCGGTGAACGCGCTGGACCAGGCGCTGCGCACCGCGCTGGAGGGGATCTACCCGCCGCTGGCCACCTTCGAGCTGGTGGACTACAAGGTCCGCATCCTGGAGGGCCAGCACGGCACCGGGTCCAAGACCCGGGTGCTGATCGAGTCCACCGACGGCACGTCCACCTGGTCCACCGTCGGCGTCGCCGACAACGTGGTCGCCGCCTCCTGGCTGGCGCTGGAGGACGCGTACACCTACGGCCTGATCCGCGCCGGGCTGGAGCCCACCGAGTAGTCGGCCTGCGACCCGCCGGTGGCCCGCCGGACTTCGTACGGAGTCCGGCGGGCCACCCGGGCCCGGTCCCGCTCGCTCAGCGGAGGCGGGCGAGCAGGGCGTGTTCGACGAGGGTGATGAGGGCGCTCTTGGCGCTGTCGCGGCGGCGGGCGTCGAGCGTGATGACGGGGGTGTCGGGGCCCAGCTGGAGGGCTTCGCGGACCTCGTCGGCGGTGTGGGGCTGGTGTCCGTCGAAGCCGTTGAGGGCGACGACGAACGGCAG